>NZ_JBEPPW010000002.1:0-443749 GCF_040547525.1 Roseovarius sp. MBR-6
GAGGGCATTATAGGCGTGTTTAACGCCCCGTTTTGCGAAAATTGGATGCTACAATATAGACTGTAATTTACTTCGGAATAGATCGTCACGCTACAAACAGCACCTTTATGTCACCACGATCAAGCATTCCGCCGAGGCGCTTCTGGTCATCATCAACGATGTGCTCGACTATTCCAAGATCGAGGCGGACAGGCTTGTGCTGCACCCCGAGCCCTTCGATCTGGAACGCTGCATCCACGAGCTTGTGACGCTGATGCAGGCCCATGCCCGTGACAAGGGGATTGATCTGCTGGTGGATTACGACCTTTTCCTGCCGACGCAGCTGATCGGCGATCCGGGTCGCATCCGGCAGATTCTCACCAATCTCATGGGCAATGCGGTCAAGTTCACCGAGGCGGGCCATGTCCTGATCCGCGTGACCGGCGTGCAGGCGGGCGAAGGGTCGCAAGCCGATATCCGCATCAGCATCGAGGACACCGGCATCGGCATCCCCGCCGACAAGATCGGCCACATCTTCGGCGAATTCAATCAGGTGGACGACGCGCAAAGCCGCAAGTTCGAGGGCACCGGTCTTGGCCTTGCGATCACGCAGCGGCTGGTGCGGCTGATGGGGGGCGATATCTGGGTGGAATCCGCGCCGGGGCAGGGTTCGACCTTCGGCCTGTCTCTGGTCCTGCCGGTGGCCGAGGCGGGCGCGCCGGATGTTCTGTCGCTTGCGGGCGGCCTCTCGCGCGCGCTGGTGGTCGAGCCGCACGATACCTGCCGCGCGCTGCTGGAGCGACAGTTGGCTGCACTCGGGCTGACGGTGACGACCTGCCGCGACGGGGCCAGCGCGCTGGGTCTGGCCGCCGGGGCCGATCTGGTGGTGGCGGCCCATGCGATGACCGGCATGGACGGGACCGAGCTGGCGCAGGCCTTGCGCTCCGCCGGTCACACCATGCCGATTGTCCTGCTCAGCAGCAGCCCCGCCAGCCTGGCCCATGACCCCGCCCGCGACGTCGTGCAGGCGGTGCTGCAAAGGCCGGTGGCGCGGCGCGACCTCATCTCGGCCCTGGCCGCGCTGGCCCCCGCCGTGCCCGCGCCCGAAGCCGCCCCGCGCGCGTTGCGCGTGCTTGCCGCCGAGGACAACAAGACAAACCGGCTGGTCTTTTCCAAGATGGTTCAGGCGCTCGATATCGACCTCACCTTCGCCGAGAACGGGCGCGAGGCCGTCGCGCTGTTCCAGAGCGTCGCGCCCGATATCGTCTTCATGGATATCTCCATGCCCGAGATGGACGGCAAGGAGGCCACCCGCGCCATCCGCGCCATCGAGGCGCGGCAGGGCGGGCATGTGCCCATCGTCGCCATGACCGCTCACGCCATGAGCGGCGACGAGACCGAGATCCTTGACGCCGGACTCGATCACTACCTCACGAAGCCGCTCAAGCGCGCGGCCATTGTCGAACGGATGGTCGCGGCGGTGCCGCCCGGTGTGCGCCCACCGGAAGCGGCGATTCAGGCGGCGGGCTGAGCGCGCAGGAAGACAGGCCGGTCCGGCGTGGACAGATCCGGCGCATGGGCATAGCCGCCGGTGTCGAAGTCGAGCAGGCTTGCCGGATCGCCCAGCCGGTTCTGGATGATGAACCGCGCCATCGCGCCCCGCGCGCGCTTGGCGTAAAAACTCACGATCCTGGCCTCGCCGCCACGCTCTTCCATGAAGACGGGTGTGATCACACGAAGGCCAAGCGCGGCCTCGTCGACCGCGCCGAAATATTCCAGGCTGGCGCAGTTCACGAGCGTTTCGGTGCCGACCTCTGCCGCCTGATCCTTCAGCGCCTTCGCGATCCGGTCGCCCCAGAAATCATAGAGCGTGCGGCCCCGCGCGGTGGCCAGCCTGCTGCCCATTTCGAGCCGGTAAGGCTCGATCGCATCAAGCGGGCGCAAGAGGCCGTAAAGCCCCGAAAGGATGCGCAGGTGATCCTGCGCGAAAGCCATCTCATCGGGATCGAGCGATCCGGCCTCCAACCCCTGATAGGTGTCGCCCGCAAAGGCGAGTGCGGCGGGTTTTTCGTCCATCGTGCCGAAATCCGCGAACCGCCCGGCGTTGATCTGCGCGAGGTTCAGCGAGATCTTCATGAGCTTTTGCAGCCCTCCGGCATCCAGCCCGCGCGCCACCTGTGCCAGTTCCCGGGCCTCGGCGGCAAAGGCGGGCCGGGTGGCGGTGATGCCCGGGGCGGGGGTCATGTCAAGTTTCTTGGCGGGCGAGACGACAACCAGCATCTTTGTTTCCTTTACCGGGTTGGCCGGGGATTTAGTCCGCCCCGTGCAGAACGTCCAGAAAGGCCGCGCCGAAACGCTCGGTCTTTTGCGGGCCCATCCCCGGCAGCCGCTCAAGGGCGTCGAGTGTCGCGGGACGACGTTCTGCGATCTGGCGCAGCGTCGAATTGGTGCATGACAGCGGCCGCAGCGTGCCGCACTCCCCGCGCGCGAGGCTGCGGCTCACCTCGGTCAGCCGGTCGTAAAGCGCGCCCTCGGGCCGCCCCGCCAGCTTGCGCCGGGTGGGGTGCATGGCCTCTGTCCCGGCACCTGTGATCACCTCGAGAAAGGCCGAGCCATACCGCTCCAGCTTGGTCGCGCCGACGCCGCCGATGCGCGCCATTGCGTCGAGCGTGGCGGGGCGCGTCTCGGCCATCTCGATCAGCGTGCGGTCGGTGAAAACGATATAGGCGGGCACGCCTGCGGCCTCTGCGAGCGCGCGGCGCTTGGCCTTGAGCGCGGACAGAAGCGGCGCGTCCTCGTCGGCGACAAGCGCGCGCGGCGCAGGACGGGCGGCGGCCTTCAGCGTATCACGTCGCAGCCGGATCGTGGCCTCGCCGCGCAGGATCGGGCGGGCGCCCTCCTGCATCACCAGCGCGCCGTGGCGCTCGGCGTCCGGGCGAACGAGGTCATGCCCCATCATCTGCCGAAATACCCCCTGCCAAAGCCGCTTGTCATGGGCGCGGCCCACGCCGAAGGTCGGCAGCGCATCATGGCCGCGCGTGCGCACCTTGTCCGTCAAGGTCCCGGTCAGGATGTCGATGAGATGCCCCGCGCCAAAGCTCTCGCCGGTGCGCAGCATCGCCGAGAGCGCCATGCGCACGGCCTCTGTGCCGTCAAAGCCCTCGGGCGGGGCGTCGCACAGATCACAATTGCCGCAGGGCGCGGGGTCCTCGCCGAAATAGCGCAAGAGGCTCACCCGGCGGCACTCGATCGCCTCGGCCAGCCCCAGAAGCGCGTTGAGCCGCCCGTGATCGGCATTTCGGCGCTCGGGTGGGGCCAGCCCCTCGTCGATCTGGCTGCGACGCAGGCGGATGTCGTCGGGGCCATAAAGCGTCAGCGTCTCGGCGGGCGCGCCGTCGCGGCCCGCGCGCCCGATCTCCTGATAGTAGCTTTCGATGGATTTGGGCAGGTCGGCATGGGCGACCCAGCGGATATCGGGCTTGTCCACCCCCATGCCGAAGGCGACCGTGGCCACCACGATGAGCCCGTCCTCGGTGTTGAACCGCTCTTCGACCTCGCGGCGCGCGCCCGCCTCCATCCCGCCGTGATAGGCGCAGGCGGCGTGTCCGGCCGTGCCAAGCGCCTGCGCCAGCGTCTCGGTCTTGGCGCGGGTGCCGCAATAGACGATGCCCGATTGCCCGCGCCGCGCGGTGGCGAAATCGAGGACCTGGCGGCGCGGATTGTCCTTGGGGGCAAAGGCGAGGTGGATATTGGGCCGGTCGAACCCGTAGAGAAAGCTTTGCGGCGCAGTGCCGTCAAAGAGTTTCTCGATGATCTCGGCCTGTGTCTCGGCATCGGCGGTGGCGGTGAAGGCGGCAAGCGGCACATCGAGCGCGCGCCTCAGCTCTCCGATGCGCAAATAGTCGGGGCGGAAATCATGGCCCCACTGGCTGACGCAATGGGCCTCGTCCACGGCGATAAGGCTGACGCCCACACGCCGCAGCATCGCGGTGGTGCCCGAGGAGGCCAGCCGTTCGGGGGCAAGATAGAGCAGCTTCAGCCGCCCCTCGTCGAGCGCGCGCCAGACCTCGGCCGTCTCTTCCTCGGTATTGCCGGAGGTGAGCGCGCCCGCCGCGACGCCCGCCGCGCGCAGCGCGCGCACCTGATCGCGCATCAGCGCGATGAGCGGCGAGACCACCACCGTCACGCCGTCGCGCATCAGCGCGGGCAGTTGGAAGCAGAGCGACTTGCCGCCCCCCGTGGGCATGATCGCCAGCGTGTTGCAGCCCGCAGCGACGGTGTGGACGATCTCTTCCTGACCGGGGCGGAAGGCATCGAATCCAAATATATCGCGCAGAAGCGTGGCAGCGCCGGACATGGGATTCCCTGTGAGGATTGGCTATATCTGCTCTGGCAGGGACATTTTCATACTAAGATTCGGTGAACAAGCCCCTGTCTCAGTAAAACGCCGCCGCGTTGTTCACCAGGATGATCCGCAGCGCGTAGACCCCGATCAGAACCGCCAGCGGGGCAAGGTCGATGCCGGACATGGGCGGCAGGATGCGCCGCACCGGGGCATAGAGCGGCTCCAGTATGCGGTTCAGACCATACCAGATCTGCGCCACGAATTGCTGACGGGTGTTGAGCACCTGGAAGTTGATCAGCCATGACATGATCACATGCGCGATGATGAAGAACCATACCACATCGAGGATCAGCATCAGGATCTGGAAAAGCGATTGCATGGGCGCGGGTCCTTTGGTCCGGGTCGGGTTCAGACCTAAGCGGGCCGCGCCCCGAGCGCAAGCCTGACGCGCGGTCGCGGTTGACGGGGCGTGGCGCGCCTGTCACGCCCTTCCCGCACCGCCACGGAGTTTGCCCATGTATCCCTTTGCCCGCATGTTCTGGCAGCTTTACCTGCACCGCAAATCACCACCGCTGCCGCTCACCGGAACCCATGTCTCCTACCACTACTGCCTGCCTTGGGATATCGACATGTGGCGCGAACTCAATAACGGGCGCACCCTTACGCTCTACGATCTGGGGCGCATCCCGCTGGCGGGGCGCGTGGGCCTTTTCGGGGGGCTCAGGCGCAACCGCTGGGGGCTGACCATGGCGGGCGCGAGCGTGCGCTACCGGCGGCGCGTGCGGGCGTTCGAACGGGTCGAGATGCGCTCGCGGCTCATTGGCTGGGATGCGCGCTTCATGTATCTGGAACAGTCGATGTGGAACGCGCGCGGCGAATGTGCCAGCCATATCCTCTATCGCGCTGCGGTGACGGGACGGGCGGGCATCGTGCCGACCGCCGAGGTGCTGGCGGCACTCGGGCAGGGTCAGGCGGTGACACCACCCCTGCCCGACTGGGTGCGCGCCTGGATCGCCGCCGAGGAAACCCGCCCCTGGCCACCCATGCAGGAATAGCTTGCCAGACCCGACCCCAGCCTGTCTTATCCCGACAAAACGAGGGGCAGGCATGGCGGATATCTCGCAGCGCAAGCGCATCTGGGGCTGGTATTTCTTCGACTGGGCAAGCCAGCCCTATCATACCCTGCTCGTCACCTTCATCTTCGGGCCCTATTTCGCCTCGGTCGCCTCCGAGTATTTCCTGACCATGGGCCTGGGGCCAGAGGCGGCGGCGGCGCAGGCGCAGACCATGTGGTCTCAGGCGCTGACCATTTCAGGGCTGATCATCGGGCTTGGCGCGCCGATCATGGGGGCCTTTGCCGACCGGACCGGGCGGCGCAGGCCGTGGATTGCCGTGTTTTCCGTCATGTATGTGGTGGGGGCGGCTGCGATCTGGGGGATGCTGCCCGATGGATCGAACCTGTGGTGGGGGCTGATGGCCTTTGCCTTCGGCTTCATCGGGGCGGAATACGCGCTCATCTTCATCAACGCGCAACTACCCTCGCTCGGCACCGAAGAGGAGGTGGGCGCGATCTCGGGGTCTGGCTTTGCCTTCGGCTATGCGGGCGGGGTCACGTCGCTCTTTCTGATGCTGCTGCTCTTTGTCGAACAGCCCTCGGGCAAGACGCTGATCGGGTTCGATCCGCTCTTTGGTCTGGACGCGGGCGCGCGCGAGGGCACGCGTCTTGTCGGCCCCTTCACCGCGCTCTGGTATGCGCTCTTCATGATCCCCTATTTCCTCTGGGTGCGCGAAAGCGGCCCGGCGACGCGCGGCGCACGGGTCGGCGAAGCACTCGGCTCGCTCTGGCGCACGGTCAAGGGGCTGCGGCACCGGCTCAGCCTCAGCGCCTATCTCGGCTCGTCGATGTTCTACCGCGACGCGCTCAACGGGCTGTATGGCTTCGGCGGGACCTATGCGGTGCTGGTGCTGAAATGGTCCATCGTCTCGGTCGGGATCTTCGGCATCATCGGGGCAATCTCCGCCGCGCTGTTCAGTTGGGCAGGCGGCAGGCTCGATGCACGCTTTGGCCCCAAGCCGGTGATCAGAGTGGCGGTCTGGGGGTTGATCGCAGTCTGCGTGACGGTGGTCAGCATGGACCGAACGCAATTGTTCGGCGTCCCGCTCGCCGAGGGCTCTCGCCTGCCCGACATGATCTTTTTCGGCTGCGGTGTGCTGATCGGCGGGCTTGGCGGCACGCTTCAGGCCGCAAGCCGCACATTGATGGTGCGCCATACCGACCCGGAGCATCCCACGGAAAACTTCGGGCTTTACGGCCTGTCGGGGCGCGCGACCTCGTTTCTTGCGCCCGCGCTCATCGGGCTGGTGACGGCGCTTTCGGGCAATGCCCGGATCGGCATTTCGCCGGTCATCGTGCTTTTCCTGATCGGGCTTTTTCTGCTACGCTATGTCAAGGCAGAAGGAGATCGCGGGCCATGGGACGTGTCACGTTAATCGGTGCTCTGGTTCTGGCCCTGGCGGGCTGCATGGAAACCAAGGAGACGGTGCCGGCCGCGGCGGTCGTGTCATCGCAGAACATTCCCGCCGCGATGCGCGGCGTGCCCGCGAAACAGCTTTTCGGAGGCCATGCCAAGGCCTCGGCACAGGGGCCGGCCCCCCATGGCAGCTATGCGCGCGGCTGTCTGGCCGGGGCGATGCAACTGCCGGAAACCGGCCCCACCTGGCAGGCGATGCGGCTCAGCCGCAACCGCAACTGGGGCCATCCCAAGGCAATCGGTTTCGTGCAGGACCTCTCGCGCTTTGCCGCGACGCAACCGGGCTGGACCGGGCTTTATGTGGGCGACATCAGCCAGCCGCGCGGCGGGCCGATGCTCTCGGGGCACTCGAGCCACCAGATGGGGCTCGATATCGACATCTGGCTCAGGCCCGCCACCGATCTGACCCTCAGCCGCACGGCGCGCGAAAACATCTCCTCGGTGTCGATGCAGCGCGCGGACGGTGCCTATACCAACAGCCAGTGGACCCGCGCCCATCACGAGATCGTCAAGGCGGCGGCCAGCGATCCGCGCACGGCGCGCATCTTCATCTTTGCCGGGGCCAAGGCGCAGATGTGCCGCGACGAGACCGGCGACCGCGCCTGGCTGCGCAAGGTGCGGCCGTGGTGGGGGCATCACTATCATTTCCATGTCAGGCTGAATTGCCCCGAGGGAACAAGAGGATGCGAAGCGCAGGAGGCCCCGCCGCAGGGCGATGGCTGCGCCGAGGCCGATCAGTGGGTGCGCAACATCCTGCGGCCCGCCCCGCCCGACCCCAATGCGCCCAAGCCCAAACCCAAGCGCGACCTGACCATGCACGACCTGCCACAACAATGTGTCGCGGTGCTTCAGTCGCAGTGACAGATTTCGTTTTGAAATCCGCGCGATCCGTGGCACCATCAGGGCAACGTCAACCAAGCGAAAGGAGGTGGTCCAGTGTCTATGAAGGGATTGGAGCGTGATGTCGGAACAGTTCGGGGGGCGCGCGCCTAGAGCAGCCTCGGGGCGCATTGGCCCCACCCGGATTGGTGCGCCTGACCGGCCCACCTCCGCGACTTCAGGAAGGCCGCTCCGCAAGGGGCGGCCTTTTCAATCGGGCAGGGACTGAACCGGCAGGAACGATGCTGAGGATCACCGACGAAATCGCCATCGAGGATTGGGAACTCTCCGAGCAGTTCATCCGCGCCTCTGGCCCCGGCGGCCAGAATGTCAACAAGGTGGCAAGTGCGGTGGAGTTGCGCTTCGAGGCCGCGCGCTCGCCCCACCTTTCCGCGCCGGTCAAGACGCGGCTCAAGCGCCTCGCCGGGCGGCGCTGGACCGGCGAGGGGGCGATCGTGCTCCAGTGCGACGAGACCCGCAGCCAGGTGCGCAACCGCGAGATCGTCCGCGACCGGCTGGCCGATCTGATCCGGCAGGCGCTGGTCGCCCCGAAACGGCGCATCCCGACCCGCCCCACGCTTGGCGCGAAAAAGCGCCGCCTCAAGGCCAAGAAGGTGCGCGGCGAGGTCAAGTCGCTGCGCGGCAAGGTGGAGGGCGAGGAATAGACGCGATTGCGCCGAAAACCGGCCAATACCCTTGACGCCGGGGGCGCGCTCCCCTAACAGAGCCCATCCGCAAAGCCCCGGATTCGTCCGGGGCTTCGCTGTTGTTCGCAAGAGCAATCCGAGCCGGGGACCTTCGGGGCCCTATAACCAAGGGTGGGTTTTCCCACCCTGCATACAGGCGGGGCAACCCGCCGCTAGCTAACGGAAGACAGAAAGCATGGCACTCAAGTCGTATAAGCCGACGACGCCGGGCCAGCGCGGGCTGGTGCTGATCGACCGTTCGGAGCTGTGGAAAGGCCGTCCGGTCAAGTCCCTCACAGAGGGTCTGACCAAGAACGGTGGCCGCAACAACACCGGACGAATCACGATGCGCCGCAAGGGCGGCGGGGCGAAACGCCTCTATCGGATCGTTGATTTCAAACGCACCAAGTTCGACATCCCGGCAACCGTCGAGCGGATCGAATACGATCCCAACCGCACCGCCTTCATCGCGCTCATCCGCTATCAGGACGACGAGCAGGCCTATATCCTGGCACCACAGCGCCTGGCCATCGGCGATCAGGTCATCGCCAGCGCCAAGGCCGACATCAAGCCGGGCAACGCGATGCCGTTTTCGGGCATGCCCATCGGCACGATCATCCACAATATCGAGCTCAAGGCCGGTAAGGGCGGGCAGATCGCCCGCGCGGCAGGCACCTATGCGCAATTCGTCGGCCGCGACGGTGGCTATGCGCAGATCCGGCTTTCGTCGGGTGAGCTTCGCCTCGTACGTCAGGAATGCATGGCCACGGTTGGCGCGGTCTCGAACCCCGACAACAGCAACCAGAACTACGGCAAGGCCGGCCGGATGCGCCACAAGGGCATTCGCCCGAGCGTTCGCGGCGTTGTCATGAACCCGATCGACCACCCCCATGGTGGTGGCGAGGGCCGCACCTCCGGTGGCCGTCACCCGGTCACGCCCTGGGGCAAGCCCACCAAGGGCGCGCGCACCCGCAACACGAACAAGGCGTCGCAAAAGCTCATCGTGCGCTCGCGTCACGCCAAGAAGAAGGGCCGTTAACACATGGCACGTTCTGTATGGAAAGGCCCCTTCGTCGATGCCTATGTCCTGAAAAAGGCCGAGGCAGTGCGCGAATCGGGGCGTAACGAAGTCATCAAGATCTGGTCGCGGCGCTCGACGATCCTGCCGCAATTCGTGGGCCTCACCTTTGGCGTCTACAACGGGCGCAAGCATGTGCCGGTGAACGTCTCCGAGGACATGATCGGCCAGAAATTCGGGGAATACTCCCCCACCCGCACCTATTACGGGCACGCGGCCGACAAGAAAGCGAAGAGGAAGTAAGCCATGGGCAAGGATAAGAATCCCCGCCGCGTGGCGGACAATGAGGCGATGGCCAAGCTGCGCATGTTGCGCACCAGCCCGCAGAAACTCAACCTCGTCGCGGCGATGATCCGGGGCAAGAAGGTCGACAAGGCACTGACCGATCTGACCTTCTCGAACAAGCGGATCGCGCAGGACGTCAAGAAATGCCTGCAATCGGCGATAGCAAACGCCGAGAACAACCACGGGCTTGACGTGGACGAGCTGATCGTCGCCGAGGCCTGGGTCGGCAAGAACCTGGTGCTCAAGCGCGGACGCCCGCGCGCACGCGGCCGGTTCGGCGCGCTGCGCAAGCCGTTCTCGGAACTCACGATCAAGGTGCGTCAACTCGAGGAGCAAGCCTGATGGGTAACAAAGTCAATCCGATCGGTATGCGCCTTCAGGTCAACCGCACCTGGGACAGCCGCTGGTATGCCGATACCAAGGACTATGGCAATCTTCTGCTCGAGGATCTCGCCATGCGCGAGTTCATCAAGGAAGAGTGCAAGCAGGCCGGCGTCAGCCGTGTGATCATCGAGCGCCCGCACAAGAAGTGCCGCGTCACGATCCACACCGCGCGCCCCGGCGTGATCATCGGCAAGAAAGGCGCCGATATCGAGACCCTGCGCAAGAAACTGGCCGCGATGACCGCAAGCGAGCTGCATCTCAACATCGTCGAGGTGCGCAAGCCCGAACTTGACGCAGCCCTCGTGGCCGAGAGCATCGCGCAGCAGCTTGAACGCCGGGTGTCCTTCCGCCGGGCCATGAAGCGGTCTGTGCAGAACGCCATGCGGATGGGCTCGCTCGGGATCCGGGTGAACGTGTCGGGCCGCCTCGGCGGTGCCGAGATCGCGCGCACCGAGTGGTATCGCGAAGGCCGGGTGCCGCTGCACACGCTGCGCGCCGACATCGACTACGCCCTTGCCGAAGCCTCGACCCCTTACGGGATCATCGGCATCAAGGTGTGGATTTTCAAGGGCGAGATCCTCGAGCACGATCCCGGTGCGCGTGATCGCAAGGCCCAGGAACTCCAGGATGGCCCGGCCCCGCGTGGCGCCGGCGGCCGTCGCTGAGGAGGACTGAAAAATGCTTCAACCTAAGCGCACGAAATTCCGCAAGCAGTTCAAAGGCCGCATCAAGGGCGAGGCCAAGGGCGGCTCGGACCTGAACTTCGGCACCTTTGGCCTCAAGGCGACCGAGCCGGAGCGCGTCACCGCGCGCCAGATCGAGGCCGCCCGCCGCGCCATGACCCGCCACATGAAGCGTCAGGGCCGCGTCTGGATCCGCATCTTCCCGGATGTGCCGGTCTCGGCCAAGCCCATCGAGGTTCGCATGGGCAAGGGCAAAGGCTCGGTCGACCGCTGGGTCTGCAAGGTCAAGCCCGGCCGCGTCATGTTCGAGATCGACGGCGTCGGCGAGGCGGTTGCGGTCGAAGCCCTGCGCCTTGCCGCGATGAAACTGCCGATCAAGACCCGCGTCGTGGTCCGCGAGGACTGGTAAGGGCGGTAGGGTGATATCCACCCCCGAGATTTGGCCCCGTGCGAGAGATCGCGCGGGGTTTTTCATATCGCACGTCGCGCATGTGGCCGGCGTCGGAGCCTCCGGCGGGGATATTTGAGGCCAGAAGAAACGCGGGGGACATAGCACCCCCCGCGCGAAACACGACTGTGCTTCTCCTGGCGCGGTCATCGGCGTCCCCGCCTGTACCGCGCCCCGACAGTGTCGGAAAATGATGAAGAAATCGTTGTTTCTTCTGGCTGCAAATATCCTGGGGTGAATTGGCCGAAGGCCAAGAGGGGCAACGCCCCTGCTTATTTCAACTGACTGTCCTTGGAGCCGCGCCGGTTGATGCCGCTGCGCGGGCGCGCTGCGTGGTTGTGCTCGTTGGCGCAGTCGAGGCAGAGCTTGACGCCGGGGATGGCCTGCCTGCGCGCCTCGGGGATGGGCTCCTCGCACTCGGCGCAATGGGTGCGGCTTTCACCCGATGGCACGGGCCGGGCGCGCAGCCGCGCAAGCTCTTCGGCGATGGATGCCTCGATCTGCTCGCTCACCGCGCCGTCGCGTGTCCAGCCGCCTGCCATGGGGCCACCTCCTTCAGATCAGCCCCTCGGCGGCGAAGAGCGCCGCCACGTCCCGTTCGGGGCGCGCGCCATAATGCCCGATCACCTCTGCGGCGGCAATGCACCCCATGCGGCCCGCGACCGCCAGCGGCTTGCCCGTGGCCAGCCCGTAGAGCAGGCCAGCGGCGAATTGATCGCCCGCGCCGGTGGTATCGACCGGGTCGACGCGGGTGACGGGCACGCTCACCGTCTCGTCGCCCTCGACCAGCACCACATCGTGACCCGAACGGGTGCACACGATGAGACCGCTTTCGCGCGCCGCCTGTTCCAGCGCCGCGCCAAGATCGTCGGTCTCGTAAAGCGAGCGCCATTCATGTTCGTTGCCGATGACGAAATCGAGCGATTTGACCAGTTCCCGGAAATCCGCGCGATGACGGTCGACGCAGAACGGATCGGACAGGGTGATGCCCGCGCGACCGCCGCCCGCGCGCGCGGCCCGTGCTGCGCGCTCGAACGCCGCCTTGCCCTTGGGCTTGTCGTAGAGATAGCCTTCGAGAAAGAGGATCTGCGCCCCTCCCGCCACGGCCTCGGGCACGTCGGCCTCGTCAAGATCGGTCGAAATGCCGAGGAAGGTGTTCATCGAGCGCTCGCCATCGGGCGAGACAAAGATCATCGAGCGCGAGGTGGGCAGCGCGCCCGCGCGCGGCGGGTTGACGAAGTCGGTGCCGACGGCGCGCATCGCCTCGGCGTAATAGCGGCCCAGTTCGTCATCGCTCACCCGACCGATGAAGGCCGTGGAGAGGCCGAGCGCGCCAATCCCGGCGACGGTATTGGCGACCGATCCGCCGGGCATCTGCCGCCGCTCGGGCATCTGCTCGTAGAGATATTCGGCGCGCTCGGTCTCGATCAGTTGCATCACGCCCTTGTCGATCCCCATGCGGGCAAGAAAGGCGTCGTCGCACCCTCCGATCACGTCGACGATGGCATTGCCGATGCCGACAACCTGATATTGTGTCATAGGGTTTTTTCCTCATAGGGGCAGAGATCGCGGATGAGACAAGTGCCGCAGGCGGGTTTGCGCGCCTTGCAGGTATAGCGGCCATGCAGGATCAGCCAGTGATGCGCATGGCGCTGGAAATCAACGGGGATATGGTCCTCGATGGCGCGTTCGACCGCCTCCACATCCTTGCCGGGGCAGATGCCGGTGCGGTTGCCGATGCGAAAGATATGCGTATCGACCGCCTGCGCCGGATGCCCCCACCACATGTTGAGCACGACATTGGCGGTCTTGCGCCCGACACCGGGCAGTGATTGCAGCGCGGCGCGGCTGTTGGGCACCTCACCACCATAGTCCTCGACAAGAATGCGGCTGAGTTTCATCACGTTTCGGGCCTTGTTGCGATAGAGGCCAATGGTCTTGATATGACCGATAAGCGCCTCTTCGCCAAGCGCCAGCATCTTTTCCGGCGTGTCGGCGATCTGGAAGAGCGCGCGCGTGGCCCGGTTCACGCCCACATCGGTGGCCTGTGCCGAGAGCGCGACCGCGACCAGCAGAGTAAAAGCGTTGACATGATCAAGCTCGCCCTTGGGTTCGGGCTGGGCGGCCTGAAAGCGGGTGAATATCTCGCGGATCGTGTGGTAATCGAGTTGGCGGGCCATGGTCCGTCTATGACGCGAAACCGGGGATTGCGCAACATTCGGGTCGCGTGCCCCTGTGACGCGGCGTATCTTGTGGCGAAACCACCGGGGTGCCGCAATGTCCGAGAGCTATCACTACAATGTCATGCGCCGCGCCATCGCGCTCATTGACGCGGGCGGCGAGGGGATGACGCTTGAGGCCTTGGCGGGCGAGATGGGGATGAGTGCGGCGCATTTCCAGCGGCTGTTCTCGGCCTGGGTGGGCGTGTCTCCGAAGCGGTATCAACAATATCTGGCCCTTGGCCACGCCAAGGAAATGCTGGCGCAGCGCTTTACCACGCTGGAGGCGGCGGAGGCGGCGGGGCTGTCGGGCACGGGGCGGCTGCACGATCTCTTCCTGCGGTGGGAGGCGATGCGACCGGGCGAGTTCGCGCGCGGCGGCGCGGGGCTGACGGTCCGGTATGGCTGGTTCGAGACGCCCTTTGGCGAGGCGCTCGCCATGGGCACCGGGCGCGGCCTCTGTGGCCTCGCCTTTGTCGCCGAGACGGGGCGCGCGGCGGCCATGGCGGACATGCGCGCGCGCTGGCCCGAGGCGCGCTATGAGGAGGCCCCCGAGGCGATTGCCCCCTGGGTCGCAGCGGCGTTCTCGGGCCGGGGCGAGGCGCGGCTGCACATGATCGGCGCGCCCTTTCAGATCAAGGTCTGGGAGGCGCTGCTCACGATCCCTTCGGGCCATGTCACCACCTATTCCGAGATCGCCCGCGCCATCGGCCACCCCCGCGCCGTGCGCGCCGTCGGCACCGCCGTGGGGCGCAACCCGGTGAGTTACCTCATTCCCTGTCACCGCGCCTTGCGCAAATCGGGGGCGCTTGGGGGGTATCACTGGGGCCTGCCCGTCAAACGCGCTTTGCTGGCATGGGAAAGCGCACGGGCAGAGGGATAGGCGGGAAACCGCGCGAAGTTCCCCTTTGAATAGCCTTGGGGCCGGGCATGATATTGCATATCATGTGGTTATACCCGACGTGATCGGGCAGGTTCATCAACGAGGTATGTCCATGATCCGAACGAACAAGACCCTTCTCGCCCTCTCCGGCACGGCACTTCTGCTGGTAACGGCCTGCACCGATCCCAATCAGGTCGGCGGGCAAGCCGACAACCAGAGAACCCGTCAGGGCGCGATCATCGGTGGTATCATCGGCGCGGGCACAGGTGCTGCGGTCAGTGACAACCGCGCCACGGGTGCGCTGCTTGGCGGGGCGATCGGCGCGCTTGGCGGGGCGGCCATCGGCAATGCGCTGGACCGGCAGGCGGCGGAGCTGCGCCGGGATCTCGGCAACGAGGTTGGGGTGGTCAATACCGGCGACCGGCTCATCGTGACGATGCCGCAGGATATCCTTTTCGCAACCAGCAGCTTTACCGTCGCGCCGGGCCTGCGCCAAGACCTCTTCACCGTGGCCTCGAGCCTTCAGCGCTACCCCGACACCACCGTGCAGGTCGTGGGCCATACCGACAGCACCGGATCGGCCAGCTACAACCAGACGCTCTCGGAGCGCCGCGCGGCGGCGGTGACGGATGTGCTGATGCAGGGCGGCGTTCCCGCCTCGCGCCTGCGCAGCATCGGGCGCGGCGAGGATCAGCCCGTGGCCTCGAACCTCACGCCCGAGGGCCGGGCCCAGAACCGCCGGGTGGAAATCGTCATCCTGCCCAACTGAGGTGGCACTGGCCTCGATGGGGCCATGAGTATTTTTGGAACGATGAAGCGGGGGCGGTCACAGGCGGGCCGCCCCCGTCCTGTCATTCGGCGGCCACCTCTGCCGCCTCGACGCGCACCGCCGAGAATTTGAACTCGGGGATCTTGCCGTAGGGATCAAGCGCCGGATTGGTGAGGATATTCGCCGCCGCCTCCACATAGGCGAAGGGCAGAAACACCATGTCGGGCGAAACCGCCCGGTCGGCGCGCGCCATCACCATGATCGAGCCGCGCTTGGTGGTGAGGCGCACCATGCCGCCCGGCTCTACCCCGAGGCGGCGCAGCGTCGAGGGGTGCAGCGAGCAGTTCGCCTCCGGTTCCACCGCGTCAAGCACGCTGGCGCGGCGGGTCATCGAGCCGGTATGCCAATGCTCAAGCTGGCGGCCGGTGGTCAGCACCATCGGATACTCGGCATCGGGCACGTCGTCGGGCGGGATGATCGTGGCGGGGGTAAATCGCGCGCGCCCCTCCGGACGCGGGAAGCCGTCGCCGAACACGACCGCATGGCCCGGATGATCGGGGGCGGGACAGGGATAGGTGACGGCGCTCTCGCGCTCCAGCCGCTCCCATGTGATGTTGTCAAGAGAACGCATGTTGTGCTTCATCTCGGCGAAGACATCCGCCGGGCTGTCATAGCGCCAGTCAAGGCCAAGCCGGTTGGCAAGCGCCATGGTGATCGCCCAATCCTCGCGCGCCTCCCCAGGCGGCGGCACGGCGGGGCGACCCATCTGCACCTGCCGATTGGTGTTCGTCACGGTGCCGGACTTCTCGTAGAAGGCCGAGGCGGGCAGGATCACATCGGCATAGTTCGCGGTCTCGGTCAGGAAGATGTCCTGAACGACCAGATGCTCCAGCTTGGCGAGCGCGTCGCGGGCGTGCTCGACATCCGGATCGCTCATCGCCGGGTTCTCGCCCAGAACATACATGCCCCTGATCGTGCCTGCGTGCACCGCGTCCATGATCTCGGTGACGGTGAGGCCCTTCTGGGCACTGAAATCATCCGTCCCCCAGACCTCGGTAAAGGCGCGGCGGATGGCGTCGTCAGTCACCGTCTGGTAGTCGGGCAGGAACATCGGGACGAGGCCCGCGTCGGACGCGCCCTGCACGTTGTTCTGGCCACGCAGCGGATGCAGCCCGGTGCCGGGGCGCCCGACATGGCCGCACATCAGCGCGAGGCTGATGAGGCAGCGCGAATTGTCGGTGCCGTGGATATGTTGGGAAATGCCCATCCCCCAGAAGATCATGCCGGCCTGTGCGGTGGCGAAATCGCGGGCCACGGCGCGCAGCGTCTCGGCGGGGATGCCGCAGATGGCCGCCATCTTCTCGGGCGGAAATTGCGCCAGATGCGCCTTTTCGGCCTCCCAGTTCTCGGTGAAGGCGGCAATATACTGCTTGTCGTAAAGCCCTTCCTCCACGATCACATGGCAGATCGCGTTGAGCATCGCCACATCCATGCCCGGCTTGAATTGCAGCATGTGGGTGGCGAAGCGGCGCAGGCCCTGCCCGCGCGGATCCATCACGATGAGCTTGCCGCCGCGCTTGGTGAACTGCTTGAAATAGGTGGCAGCAACCGGGTGGTTCTCGACCGGGTTGGCACCGATCACGATGGCCACATCGGCATTTTCGATCTCGTTGAACGTGGCAGTGACCGCACCGGAACCCACATTCTCGATCAATGCCGCCACGGATGAGGCATGGCAAAGCCGCGTGCAGTGATCGACATTGTTATGGCCAAAGCCCTGCCGGATGAGTTTTTGGAAAAGATAAGCCTCTTCATTGGTGCACTTTGCGCTGCCAAAGCCCGCCACGGAGGGACCGCCATGCGCCTCCTTGAGGCGCGCGAGGCCATCCGCAGAAAAATCAAGCGCCTCGTCCCACTCCGCCTCGCGGAAAAACGCCTGCCAGTTGCCGGGATCCACGTTGAGGCCCTTCGGGGGCGCATCCGTGCGACGTATCAGCGGCTTGGTCAGACGGTGGGGGTGGTGGATATAGTCGAACCCGAACCGCCCCTTGACGCAAAGCCGCCCCTGATTGGCGGGGCCGTTGACCCCCTCGACATATTTGACGCGGCCATCCTTGACCTTGAGCGAGACCTGACAGCCAACCCCGCAGAACGGGCAGATGCTGTTCACCTCGCTGTCGAAATCGGCGCTGTCGCCCTTCTGGGCCGCGTCGAGCACAGTGGCAGGCATCAGCGCGCCGGTGGGGCAGGCCTGCACACATTCGCCGCAGGCGACGCAAGTGCTCTCGCCCATCGGGTCCGCGAAGTCGAAGACGGGATAGGCATCGTGGCCGCGCCCGGCCATGCCGATCACATCGTTGACCTGCACTTCGCGGCAGGCGCGCACGCAGAGGCCACACTGGATGCACGCATCGAGATTGACGCGCATGGCAACGTGGCTGTCATCCAGAAGCGGGATGCGGCCCTGCTCGAGCTTCGGGAAGCGGCTGTGGGTGACGCCGTTCGCGTCGGCCATGTCCCACAGATGGCTGGAGGCGTCACGCGCGGCATCACGCGCGGGCTGGTCGGCCAGAAGCATCTCGACCACCATCTTGCGCGCGCTTTCCGCCCGCGCCGAATTGGTCGTGACCACCATGCCGTCGCGGGCCTCGCGGATGCAGGAGGCCACGAGCGTGCGCTCGCCCTCCACCTCGACCATGCAGGCACGACAGTTGCCATCGGGGCGGTATCCGGGGCTAGGCTTGTGGCACAGATGCGGGATCTTGAGGCCCCGGCCATTGGCCACCTCCCAGATGGTCTGCCCCTCTTCGGCCTCGACCTTGCGGCCGTCGAGTGTGAACCGGATCGTTTGGGCCATGCCTGTCTCTCCTCGCCATTCATCAAACCGGATCATGGCAGGCGCAGGCGCCCGCCGTCAATTCCGGTTTCATCGAAAACACGCTACGCGCGCTGGGAGGATCATCGCATGAGTCCCGCCGCCCGGGCCGCCGCCAGAGACATTCGAGGGCAATTTCCGACATGGCGGGTGTGCACGCGCCCCATATGTGCATCGCGCTTCGGATCACGGCGCCCGGGCATTCCTCAGACAGGCCGCCGCGTGCCGTCCGGCCCAGAGCCCGGTGGCGAGACAGGCGGTCAGCAGGTAGCCCCCCGTCGGGGCCTCCCAGTCAAGCATTTCGCCCGCCGCGAAACTGCCGGGACGCGCGCGCAGCATCAACCCTGCGTCAAGTGCCGCAAAGCGCAGGCCGCCCGCCGTGGAAATCGCCTGATCCATCGGACGCGGGCCCTTGAGCGGCACTGGCAACGCCTTGAGCGCGCCCGCCATGTCCGGCGCGCCCCGCGCGAATTCCATCGCCAGGGCGAGTTTGACCGGCGAGAGGCGCAGCGCCTTGCGCAGCCGGTTGCCAAGGCTGTCGCCGGGCCGCGCACGGCCAAGCCGGGTGGCGATCTCCTTGCGGTTCAGGTCGGGAAGCAAGTCGATTGTCAGCGCCGCGCCGTCGCGCAATGACGCGCTCACCTCGTAGATGCCTCCGCCCTCAAGCCCACTGGCGGAAATGATGAATTCCCCGCGAGAGCCGGTGGCACCGGCCCGAAGCGCGACACCCTTCACGGCCTGACCGAAATGGGGTGCCATATGCGCCGACCATGCGACCAGAAAGCCCATATTGGCGGGGCGGAACGGGGCGATCTGTGCGCCAAACTGCGCCGCCCATGCCCCGTCAGAGCCAAGCCGCGCCCAGCTTGCCCCGCCGCAGGCCAGCACGGTGACGGCGGGCCAAAGCCGGTGTTCCCCCTCGGGCGTGTCGAAGAGCGCCGCGCCCCCGTCCCAGCCCTGCCAGCGCCAGCGCGTGCGGATACGCACGCCCATGCCGTCAAGCCGCCCGAGCCAGGCCCGCAAGAGCGGCGAGGCCTTCATCGCACTGGGGAAAACCCGCCCTGTCGAACCGGTGAAGAGCGGCTGTCCCAGCCCCTCGGCCCAGCCCTGCACCTCCTCCGGGCCAAAGGCCGCGAGCATCGGGCGCAGGTGCTCCGCCCGGTCGCCATAGGCTTTGAGGAATGTCTCGAAGGGCTCGGCCTTGGTCAGGTTGAGGCCGGATTTCCCGGCCATCAGGAACTTGCGGCCCACGGACGGCTTGGCCTCGGCCACCACCACCCGCAGCCCCGCCCCGGCCATCGCCTCCGCCGCCATGAGGCCCGCAGGCCCGGCCCCGATCACCAGCGCCTCGGTCATGATGCCGTCGACAGACCCTTGTGATGCAGCACCCGCTGCGGGAACGGGATCTCGACCCCCTCGGCCCTGAGCGCGTTCCAGATCGCGAAAAGCACGTCCGACTGATACTTGCCGGTGACGTCCTCGATCCCCTCGACCCAATATTCCACCGAGAACTCCACCCCGCTGTCGGCAAAGGCCTTGAGCTCGCATTCCGGGGCCTGCCTGCCTTCGGTCAGCACGCAGTCGAGCGCACCGACGGCGGCCTCGATCATGTCGGGGATGCGGTTGATATCGGTGTCGTAACTGACCGAAAAAGCGGCCTCATACCGGTGCCGCTTGCCCGCATCGGAATAATTGACCACCCGCGAGGTGATGAAATCCTCGTTCGGCACCACGATCCAGCGGCCATCGACGGTTTCCAGGATCGCGGCGCGGGCGGTCATCTTGACGATGGTGCCTTCGGAGCCGTCATCGAGCACGACATAATCGCCCACCGTCGTCTGACCTTCCAGAAGCAGGATCACGCCGGACACGAAATTCGCCGCGATCTGTTGCAGGCCAAGGCCGATGCCCACGCCAAGCGCCCCGCCCAGCACGGCAATCGCCGTAAGGTCGATGCCCATGATCGACATGAGCAAGAGAAAGGCCGCGCCGAAGATCACGATCTGGCTGGCCTTCATTGCCAGTTCGCGGGTGGCGGGGCGCAGGTCCTCCTGCTTGCGGATGAACTCCTCGGACTGGCTGTTGGACCAGCGCCCCAGCCAGAACAGGAACGCGCCGGCCACCGCCCCGCGAATGAGCGCCAGAAGCGAGAAGGAGATATTGCCCAGATCGACCGAAATCGCCGCCAGCCGCTCATGCGCAAGGCCGAGCAGGCCGAAGAGATAGAGCAGCGCCATCGGCATGAGCACGAAGCGGCCCAGCACCCGCAGGAACGGATCTCGCAGGATGTCGCGCACGAAAAGCCGCACGGCAAGGAACAGGAACAGCCGCTTGCCGAAGGCGATCACATCGCCCGTGCCGAAAACCTGTCGCGTTACCCCCTCGCCGATGCCGGTCAGCCCGTAGGCCAGCAGCGGCATGAGCAGGGGCAGGAACATCAGCACGAAGCGCCGCGCCGTGGCGATGACATTGTCCTGCCCCTTGGGCGGCGTCATCAGCCGGGTGATCACCGGACACAGGCGACGGTTGATCGCCACCGCCAGCAGAAAGGCCGCGACCAGAACAGCGAATTGCGACCAGGCGGCCGGGCTCAGCAACCAGATCCTGGCCATCTCCCAGCCCTGAAGCGCGTAGCCCAGCGCCTGCTCCAGTATCTCCGACTGCCCACCCATGCCGCACCCCTTGCCAGGCCACCCTTGCGCGCCATTCTCTTGCCCGGAGGTGGGCGATGGATCAAGCCAAACCCGACACGGACCCGATCTGCCCGCTTTGCGGACGGCCCATCCCGTCCGGGGCGCGGCAGAGCCTGCACCACCTTGTGCCCAAGCTGAAGGGCGGCAAGGGCGGGCCCGTCGTGCGCCTGCACCAGATCTGCCATAACGAGATCCACGCCACCCTGACCGAGACGGACCTGGCGCGGAACTATGACACGATCGAGGCGTTGCGCGCCCATCCGCGTCTGGCGCGCTTCATCGACTGGGTGGCCAGGCGGCGGTCCGACTTCCACTCGAAAACCCCCGGCGCGCGGCGCAGGCGGTGAACGCAAAACGGCCCCGCACGAAGGCGGGGCCGCTCACCGGTCCTGACGGAGCCGTTTCGCTTACTTGTCGCCCTTGAGCGCCGCGCCGAGGATGTCGCCCAGCGACGCCCCCGAATCGGACGAGCCGAATTGTGCGACGGCCTCCTGCTCTTCGGCAATCTCGCGCGCCTTGATCGACAGGCCCAGACGGCGGGTCTTGCTGTCCACGTTGGTCACGCGCACATCCACCTTGTCGCCCACCGAGAACCGCTCGGGGCGCTGCTCGGAACGGTCGCGCGACAGATCGGAGCGCCGGATGAAGGATTTCGCGCCTTCATACTCCACCTCGATGCCGCCATCCTCGATCGAGGTCACGGTGACGGTGATGATCGAGCCGCGCTTCACGCCGCCCACCGCCTCGGCGAACTTGTCGCCGCCAAGCCCCTTGATCGAGAGCGAGATACGCTCTTTCTCGACATCGACCTCGGAGACGACCGCCTGAACCACGTCGCCCTTCTTGTAGTTCTGGATCGCGTCCTCGCCACGCTCGTCCCAGCTCAGATCGCTGAGATGGACCATGCCGTCGATATCGCCATCCATGCCGATGAAGAGGCCGAATTCGGTGATGTTCTTGACCTCACCCTCAACCTCGGAACCCGGCGGATGCTGTTCGGCGAACACTTCCCACGGGTTGCGCATGCACTGCTTGAGACCGAGCGAGACGCGGCGTTTCGCGCCGTCGATCTCCAGCACCATGACCTCGACCTCCTGAGAGGTGGAGACGATCTTGCCGGGATGCACGTTCTTCTTCGTCCAGGACATTTCCGAGACGTGCACAAGGCCCTCGACCCCCGGTTCCAGCTCCACGAAGGCGCCGTAATCGGTGATGTTGGTGACGCGGCCGGTATGGACAGAGCTGAGCGGATATTTCGCGCCCACCACATCCCACGGATCTTCCTGAAGCTGCTTCATGCCCAGGCTGATACGGTGGGTGTCCTTGTTGATCTTGATGACCTGAACCTTGACGGTCTCGCCGATCGACAGGATCTCGGACGGGTGGTTGACACGCCGCCAGGCCATGTCGGTGACGTGCAGAAGGCCATCGACACCGCCCAAGTCCACGAAGGCCCCGTATTCGGTGATGTTCTTGACCACGCCATCGACATTCTGCCCCTCGGTGAGGTTGGCGATGACTTCGGCGCGCTGCTCGGCGCGGCTCTCTTCCAGGATGGCGCGGCGCGACACGACGATATTGCCGCGGCGACGGTCCATCTTGAGGATCTGGAACGGCTGCTTGAGCCCCATGAGGGGGCCTGCGTCGCGCACGGGGCGCACATCGACCTGAGAGCCGGGCAGGAAGGCCACGGCACCGCCCAAGTCGACGGTAAAGCCGCCCTTGACGCGGCCAAAGATCGCGCCTTCGACACGCTCTTCGTCAGCATAGGCCTTCTCGAGACGGTCCCATGCCTCTTCGCGGCGGGCCATCTCGCGGCTGATCACGGCTTCGCCGCGGGAGTTCTCTGCCGAGCGCAGGAAGACCTCGACCTCGTCGCCGACCTTGATGTCGGGCTGCTCACCGGGATTTGCAAATTCCTTGAGATCGACGCGGCCTTCCATCTTGTAGCCGACATCGATGATGGCCTGGCCCGCCTCGATGGCGATAACCCGACCCTTGACGACAGAGCCCTCATCGGGCGTGTCCATTTCGAGGCTTTCATTAAGGAGGGCCTCGAATTCCTCCATGGATGTGTTCTGAGCCATGTGGCGTCGTTTTCCTTTACATCTGTTTTCGGGCCGAGCGGTTGTCTCCGCCGGTCTTGGGTGCGTCGTTGGTCGGGCGGGGCACAAAACAAAGAGGGCCGGTGGTGCCGACCCTGCTCGATCTCTGCTGCTTCGTGGCGATTCCGCCTTGTTGACAGGGGGCCGTATAACCGCGGATGCAGGGCAAATCAAGCGGCAAGGCGCAAGGCCGCCCCGAACCCTACGGCCTGAGCACGATCTTGGGCGCGGCAACGCGGCCCGCGCGGATATCGGCGAAGGCCGCAGCGCCGTCGGAAAGCGGGCGTGCCTCGGCCCAGTCGAGCGGGCCGAGGCGACCGGCAAACATCGCCTGCGCCGTGTCGCGGAAATCCTGGCCCGTGTAGGTATAGGTGCCGATGAAGGTGATTTCCTGCAACGTCATGCGGCGGATATCCAGCCCGCCTGTATCCTCGCCCAACCCGATATGCACGATCACACCGCCGGGTGCGGCCAGCGCCGAGGCGGTGGCGCGGGTGGCGGCAAAACCCACGGCATCCACCACCAGCGGCCACGCGCCCTCGGGGGCCGCCACCGCCGTTACATCGCAATGCAGCGCCAGATAGCTGCGCCGCGCGGCGTTCGGCTCTGCCACCACCACCTCGGCACAGCCCATGGCCCGCAGCGCCAGCGCCGCCGCCAGCCCGATCGCCCCGCCACCGATGACCAGCGCGCGGCGCTCGTCGGCCTCGTGGAGCGCCCCAAGCGCCAGCCGCGCGGCGTGCCAGCTCACCGCCAGCGGCTCGGCCAGCGCGGCGATCTCAAAGGGGATATGATCGGGCACGCGCACAAGGTTGCGCTCGGGCATGGCCAGCACCTGCGCAAAGGCCCCCTCGCGCGGCGGCATGGAGATGATCTGCCGCGCAGGACACAGGTTCTCGCGCCCCGAGGTGCAGGCCGGACAGGTGCCGCAGGTGACCAGCGGGTTGACCGTCACCCGCTCGCCATCCCGCGCCCCGCCGATAATCACCCCCGCCGCCTCGTGGCCAAGGATCAGCGGCGCGGGACGGCGCGCATCATGGCCGACATAGGCGTGCATGTCCGAGCCGCAGATCCCCACGCTCTCGACCGCGATCAGCACCTCGCCGGGCGCAGGCTCCGGGTCGGGCACATCGCGGAAATCGAGGGTCTCGATGCCGGTATAGACCAATGCTTTCATCGTGCCGTAAACCCCCCGTCGACCATCAATATCTGCCCCGTGACATAGCGTGACGCGTCGGAGCACAGGAAGAGCAGCGGCCCGTCCATGTCCTCTGCCCGCCCGTTGCGCCCGATACAGGTTTGGGCCGCGTTGCGCTCCGCGCGTTCGGGATCGTCGAACACCGCCGCCGTGAGTTCGGTGGGGAAAAACCCCGGCCCGAGCGCGTTGGCGGTGATGCCGTGGGGCGACCACGCCTCGGCCATGGCGCGGGTCATCTGCGCCACCCCGCCCTTGGACGCGCCATAGGCGATGCCCGCGGGAAAGGCGCGATAGGATTGCAGCGAGGCGAAATTGACGATGCGGCCCCAGCCCTTGGCCTGCATCGCCGGCACAAGGGCCTGTGACAGAAAGAAGGGCGCGGTGAGGTTGACGGCCAGCGTCGCCTCCCAGCCCTCTGGCGTGACATCATCGGCGGGTTGGCGCAGGTTCAGCCCGGCGGCGTTCACCACGATATCGGGCGCACCAAAGGGCGCGGCGACGCGCGCCGCCAGATCGGCCATGTCACCCGCCGCGACATCACCCGCCACCGCCGCCACCTCGCCGCCCGCCTCATTGCACCAGTCATCGAGCGCCGCGCGCCGCCGCGCAACGCCCACCACCCGCGCGCCCGCCCGCGCCAGCACCAGCGCCGCGCGCCGACCCAAGCCCGAGCTTGCGCCGGTCACGCAGGCCACGCGCCCCGCGACGGAAAAGAGATCGTCCGCCACCTCAGCCCTCTGCCGAAAGGTCGAAATTCTCGCCCGGAAAATACTTGCGCAGGCGGATATCGGCGGTGCGCGCGTGCCCCTCCATCCCCTCCAGCCGCGAGATGCGCGCGGTGGCCTCTGCCACGGGCTTCGCCCCTTCTCGGGTGGCGCGCTGCCATGTGACGATCTTCATGTATTTATGCACCGACAGGCCGCCGGTATAATGCGCCGCGCCGGAGGTGGGCAGCACATGGTTCGTGCCCGCCGCCTTGTCGCCAAAGGCCACGGTGGTCTCCTCGCCCAGAAACAGCGAACCATAGCAGGTGAGCCGCGCCAGCCACCAATCCAGATCAGCGGCCTGCACCGTCAAATGTTCGGGCGCGTAGGCGTCCGATGTGGCGGCCATCTCCTCGCGGTTCCCGCAAACGATCACCTCGGCATAGTCGCGCCACGCCGCAAAGGCGTTGTCGCGGTTCACCTCGGGCAGATCGTCGATCAGGAGCGGCACGAGGCGCATCACCTCCTCGGCCAGCGCGCGATCATCGGTCACCAGCCAGACGGGCGAGTTGTAGCCATGCTCGGCCTGACCCACCAGATCGGTCGCGACGATCATCGGATCGGCGCTGCCGTCGGCAAGGATCAGGCTGTCGGTAGGGCCCGCGATCATGTCGATGCCGACACGGCCAAAGAGCATCCGCTTGGCCTCGGCCACGAACTGGTTGCCGGGACCGACAAGGATATTGGCCTTCGGCAGACCGAACAGGCCGAAGGTCATCGCCGCCACCCCCTGCACGCCGCCCATCGCCAATATCTGATCGGCCCCGCAGACATGCGCGGCATAGACGATGGCGGGCGCGATGCCCACGCCGGGGCGCGGCGGCGAACAGGCGGCGATATTGCTGCATCCGGCCACCTTGGCCGTGGTCACGGTCATGATGGCGCTGGCGATATGGCTATAGCGCCCGCCCGGCACGTAACAGCCCGCCGCCTGCACCGGGATCGCCTTTTGCCCGGCAATCAGCCCCGGCACCACCTCGACCTCGAAATCGGCCACGGTGGCTTTCTGCGCCTCGGCGAATTTGCGCACATTCGCATGGGCAAAGTCGATATCGCGGCGCAGCTTTTCGGGCACAAGCGCGGTGGCTGCCGCAATCGCCTCGGGCGTCAGGATCAGGTCGCCGTCGTATTTGTCGAATTTCGCGGCATATTCCAGCGCGGCGGCATCCCCGCGCGCCTCGATATCATCGAGAATGCCGCGCACGATGTCGCGCGTCTCGGAGGCGTCGCTGCGCGAATGGCGGGGGGCTTTCTTGAGATAGTCGCGGGGCATGAATGACTCCTATTTGTAGATGTCGGGAAGCAGCGTGGTGGAAATCGCCGGAACATAGGCGATGAAAAGCGTCACCACGAACATGAAGAACACGAAGGGAATGGCGCGATACGCGATCCGCAGGATCGATTCGCCCGTCAGCCCGGCCACAACAAAGAGGTTGAGGCCCAGGGGCGGCGTGATGAAGCCCACGCCCAGCGCGGTGATCATCATGATGCAGAACTGGATTTCGTTCATGCCGATATTGTCGGCCAATGGCTTCAGGATCGGCGCGAGGATGACGATATTGGGCGTCGTCTCCATCACCAGCCCTGCCGCGATCAGGATGAGCACCATCATCAGGATCAAAACCCATGGCTCCTCACTGACCGAGGTGGCCGCCGCGACAAAGCCCTGCGGCACGCCCATGATCGCCAGCGCCTGCGCCAGCGGCAGCGAGAAGGCGATGATCGGCAGGATCACCCCGTTGACCTTGGCCGAAGAGATCAGCATCGACGGAAAATCGCTGAGCTTCAGCGTGCCGAGGATGAACCCCATGATGATCGTCACCACCACCGCCGTGGCCCCCGCCTCGGTCGGGGTCATCTGGCCCGAGAAGATACCGTAGAAGATGATCCCCGGCACGATGAACGCATACCAGCCGGATTTGAGCGCCACGCCAAGCCGCCTCGCCCACTCGGAGAACGACATGTTGCCGCCGCCCTCCCAGCCGTAAAGCCGGTTCATGATGATATTGGTGGCAAGGATCGACAGCAGGATGGCGATGCCGGGAATGACCGCCGCCAGAAAAAGCGTCGAGGCCGAGATGCCCAGCACCAGCCCGATGACGATATAGGCGATGGAGGGCGGGATGAGGATGCCGGTGCAGGCCCCCGCCGCCACCAGCGCGCAGGCATAGGGGCGCGGATAGCCCGACTCCACCAGCCGGTTGATGGTCATCCGCCCCACCGCCGCCGCCCCCGCCGCATCCGAGCCGGAAATGGCCGCGAACATCCCGCACACGAGCACCGTGGCCGAGCCGAACCCGCCCTTGGCAAATTGCGTCAGCGCCTCGGCCACGTCGAGAAACTTGCGGCTGAGCCCCGTGCGCACCAGCACATCCCCCGTCAGGATGAAAAGCGGCACGGCGGTGAGCGCGAAATGGTCGATGCCGTGGAAAAGGCTCTCGCCCACAAGGCTGAGCGGCAGCGCGCCCGACCACATCAGCATGATGATCGCCGACGCGCCGATCGCCGCCCAGACCGGCACGGCAAGCGCCACCAGCAGCACGAACAAGAGAACCGGACCGTAGAAATCCCAGCCAAGCTCGACCGTCTGTTGCATCTGGTTCCAAAGCATGACGCGCCCCCTCAGTCGAACATCTTGCCGCCTTCGTAGACGGGGTTCCCGTGACGAAGGTCGTGCAGGTCGCGCAGGAAGGACTGCACGAGGCGAAGCATCATGAGGCCGAACCCGATGGGGACGGCGGCGAGAAACCAGACCTGGCTGATCCGAAGCCCATGCGTGACCGAGCCGAACTTGGCCGAGACAAGCACCGTCTCCAGCGACCAGTAAAACGCCACGATGGCGACCACGAACATCACCAGATCGCCGAAGATATACAGCGCCGCCTTCACCCGCCGCCCGACATATTCAAGGATCACGTCGATGCGGATATGCGCACGCTCGCGCACCGCCGCCGCCGCCCCGATCCAGGCGAGGTAGATGAAGGCATAGCGCACGATCTCCTCGCCCCAGATCGAGGAATAGGACAGCACTTCGCGCCGCAGCACCTCGATGAACATCGTCACCACCAGCAACACGTAAAACACCAGAAGCGCCCAGCGTTCGGCATTGCGGTCAAGCACCTTGAGCAGTTTCATGGGCGACGCTCCTATCGGGGCCGCGCGACAGGGCGCGGCGTGCTGCGGTCGTGCTGTCTCTTGCAAAGGCAGGGCCGGTTTGCTCCGGCCCCGCCCCTCGCTCAGGCGTCGTGGACGTAGTATTTGCCCTGCGTGCCCGCCGCCTCGGCCAGCTTCTCGAAGGTCTCCATCGAGCCTGCAAGCTCCAGCTTGAACGGGTCCCATTCGCTGCGCTGATAGCCGCCGGTCGCCTGCCATTCGGCCAGTTGATCGTCGGAGAGGCTGTGGAATTGCACCCCGGCAGCGGTCAATTCGGCCATCGCATGGGCACGCGCCGAGGGCACCTTGGCAAGGTTCTGATGCGCGGTCATCTCGCCCGCCCATTCGATCCCCTCTTTCACATCGCCCGGCAAGCCGTTGAACCACTCAAGGTTGACCGAATAGACCTGACTGTCAGGCACGGCCTGGGTAAAGGTGATGTGGCTCAGGATGTCCTTGAAGCCAAAGACAAAAAGCGCGCCCACCGACGGGTCGAGCGCATCGGCCACGCCCTGCTTGATCGCCGAAGGCGTCTCGCCCCAGGCCACGGGCGTCGGGTTGGCGCCCACCATCCGGTAATATTGCTGGAGCATCTTTGAGCCCGGCACCCGGAACTTGACGCCCTTGAGATCGCCGGGCGTCAGCACCGGCCCGGCCCTGCCCTTGCGCATCGCCACCACGCGCGGGTCGATCACCACGTAGAACAGCGGCTTGAACCCCGCCGCCTCAACCTTGGGATGCACTTCGGATGTCCACACATCCGATGACACCAGATTGGTGAACCGCTGGTTGGAGCCGCAGAAATAGGGCAGGTTGATGAGATCGACCGCCGCCGCAAAGGGCGCGAAATTCGACAGCGAATGCTGCGCCGCCTGAATCGTGCCGCCCTGCACCGCCTGCACCAGCGCGCCGCCCGCACCAAGCTGCCCGCCGGGGGCAAGCTTGACATAGACCTTGCCTGCCGTGGCGTTCTGGATGTTCTCCTTGAGGTCAAGCTGCATCATCGGATAGCTGCGCGACGTGCCCAGCACATAGGCCGTGGCAATCGTCATCACATGCTCGGCCGCCTGTTCGCGCGCGCGCTCTTCCTGCTGGGTCTGGGCGGCGGCCTCGGATGACCACAGCGCCCCCGCCGCACCCGCCACCATCGCGGCGGTAAAGCCTCCGCTGGCCGCGAGTTTGAGAAAATTCCGGCGTTCCTCGGACGCAAGCCCGTTTTCAATCGGTGTCATCATGCTCCTCCCTGTTGAGCGTCATTATTATAAGCGTTTGATTATTTTCTGGCCTCCGCCTCACGGCGCAGGATCGCCACCACAAAGGCCACCGAAGCGGCCAGCAAAAGCAGCATCGCCTGCACGTCGCTCAGGAGCGCGGCGCCCGCCAGCGCGCCCAGCGCCACATCGAGCACGAACGCGGCAAAGAGCAGCGCGGCAATCGCAAGAACCATGTCGTCTCCTCCCGATGCGGACATGAGTCCCGTCAAATGTAAGAGCTTACATTGCACCATGCAAGCCTTTACATTATCGTGCAGCCAAGGACTTGAACGATGGAGGCCCGAGGTGCCACGCCAGCGAGACGACGCCACCACCGCCGCGCCGACGCTCGAAGACGTGGCCGCACGCGCGCGCGTCTCGACCGCCACCGTCTCGCGCACGCTCAACTCCCCCACCCTTGTCAGCGCCGCCACGCGCGCGCGCGTCATGGCGGCGGTCGAGGCGCTTGGGTATGCCCCCAATTTCGGCGCCCGCGTGATGGCCGCCAGGCGCACCAACACCTTTGGCGCGATCATCCCGACGATGGAGAACGCGATCTTCGCGCGCGGGCTTCAGGCCTTTCAGGAGGAGTTGGGCCGCAACGGCATCACCCTTCTGGTGGCGTCCTCCTCCTACGATCCCGCGCTGGAAGAGGATCAGATCCGCGCCCTCGTCGCACGCGGGGCGGATGCGCTTCTGCTGATCGGCCATGACCGCACAGAAGCGGCCTATGACCTGCTCGACCGGCGGCGCATTCCCTATCTTGCCGCCTGGGTGCATGACCCGGCCTCGCCGCGCCTGTCGATCGGGTTCGACAATCGGGCCGCCATGCAGGCGTTGGCGGAAAAGGTGCTGGGGCTGGGGCATCGCCACCTGGCCGCGATCACCGCGCCGCGTGCGCAAAATGACCGCGCCCGCGCCCGGTTCGATGGGATCGGGGCGGCGATGCGCGCAAGGGGGCAGGATGCCGGCGCGCTCGCAGTCGAGGAAATGGCCTATTCCATCGAGAACGGTGCCGCCGCGTTTCGTCGGCTGATGGCGCGCAGGCCGCGCCCCACCGCCGTGCTCTGCGGCAATGATGTCTTTGCCGCGGGCGCGCTGATGGCCGCGCGCGAGATGGGGCTGTCGGTTCCCGGCGATGTCTCGGTCACCGGCTTTGACGATATCGAACTGGCGGGGATCGTCACGCCCGCGCTTACCACGGTGCATGTGCCCCACCGCCAGATGGGCCGCCGCGCGGCACAGATGCTTATCACGCTTTGCGCGGGCAAAGATCCGGGGCCGAGCGTGAAACTGGAGACAAGCATCGCCTGCCGCGCCTCGCTCGGACCGCCGCCAGGGGCGTGATGTCACGAAACCTTCACTTGAAACATGTTTGATTTCCATTAATCGGGAATTATGGAAATAAATGATGCTTCTCTCGCCTTCGCCACGCTTGGCCATCCGGCGCGCCTTGCGGTGTTCCGGCTACTCATGCGCTTTGCGCCGCACGGCCAGCGCCCCACGGATATCGCCGCGGCGCTTGGCCTGAAACAGAACACCCTCTCGCATCACCTCTCCGACCTTGCCGCCTGCGGGTTGATCCGTTCCAGACGGCAGGGGCGCACGCTGCTCTATTCGGTCGATCTTGACGCCACCGAGGCGCTGATCGGCTATCTCGCGCTCGATGTGGGACGCGCGCGGCCCGATCTCATCGCCCCCCTCCTCGCCACAAAGGACAGCCCCATGACCGACAGGTTCAACGTCCTCTTCATTTGCTCGGGCAATTCGGCCCGCTCGATCTTTGCCGAGGCGCTGCTGCGCGATCTGAGCAAGGGTCGGTTTCAGGCGTTTTCCGCCGGCTACAACCCCAACTCCACGCTCAACCCCTTGGCGCTCGACATCCTGCGGCGCAACGGGCACCGCGTGGAGGACATGCGCTCCAAGCATGTCTCCGAGTTTCAGGCCGAAGGCGCGCCGGTGATGGATTTCGTCTTTACCGTCTGCGACACGGCAGCGGGCGAGGAATGCCCGCCCTGGCCCGGCCAGCCCATCACCGGCCATTGGGGCCTGCCCGACCCGGTCAAGGCCACCGGCACCGAGGCGGAAAAGGCGCTGGTCTTTGCCCAGACCTATGCCGCGCTGCGCCGCCGGATCACCGCCTTTGTCGAACTGCCCTTCGAGAGCCTGAGCCGCCTGGCGCTTCAGGCCCGCGTGGACGAGATCGGCACCGACGCCGCAACCCAAGAGAAAGCCTGACATCCCATGCCCCGGATTGCCCTCAACGGCCTTGGCCGCATCGGAAAGCTTGTTCTGCGCGACCTGATCGACAGCGGCAGCGGTGGCGAGATCGTGCTGCTGAACGATCCCGTGGGCGATGCCGAACAGCACGCCCTCCTGATGGAGTTCGACTCGGTCCATGGCCGCTGGCGCACCCCGGTGGGCCATGCTCCCGGTGCCCTGGTGCTGGATGGCCGGACCGTCCGCCTCACCCATGAGCGGGCCATCGCGGCCCTGCCGCTCGCCGAGATGGGCGTCGATCTGGTGATCGACTGCACCGGCGTGTTCAAGGCCGGGGCGAAACTCGCCCCCTATTTCGACGCCGGGGTCAAGAAGGTTGTGGTCAGCGCCCCGGTCAAGGACGGCGGCGCGCTCAACCTTGTCTATGGCGTCAATCATCACCTTTACGACGGCACGCAGCGCGTCATCACCGCCGCCTCCTGCACCACCAATTGCCTGGCACCGGTGGTCAAGGTCCTGCACGAGGCCATCGGCATCCGTCACGGCGCGATCACCACGATACATGACGTGACCAATACCCAGACCATCGTCGACCGCCCGGCGAAGGACATGCGCCGCGCGCGCTCGGCGCTCACCAACCTCATTCCCACCACCACCGGCAGCGCCACGGCGATCACGCTCATCTATCCCGACCTCAAGGGGCGCCTGAACGGCCATGCCGTGCGCGTGCCGCTGCTCAATGCCTCGCTGACCGATTGCGTGTTCGAGATGGCCCGCGAAACCACCGTGGAAGAGGTCAACGCGCTCTTCCGGGCCGCAGCCGACGGGCCGCTTGCCGGTATCCTCGGATTCGAGACGCGCCCGCTCGTGTCGTCCGACTATACCAACGATCCGCGCTCCTCGGTCATAGACGGGCCCTCGACCATGGTCGTGAACGGCACGCAGGTGAAGGTCTATGCGTGGTATGACAACGAATGGGGCTATGCCTGCCGTCTGGGCGACATCGCCCGCATGGTCGCGGCCACGCTGTGACGCAGACCGCCAATCCGCTGCGCGCCTATGCGGCCGTCACGGCGGCCTATTGGGCCTTCATGCTGTCGGATGGCGCGCTGCGGATGCTCGTTCTCTTGCATTTCAACACGCTCGGCTTCACGCCTGTGCAACTGGCCTGGCTCTTCCTGCTCTACGAGGTGGCGGGGATCGTGACCAACCTTGCGGCGGGGTGGCTTGCCGCGCGCTTCGGGCTGGCGGCGACGCTCTATGGCGGGCTTGCGCTTCAGATCGGCGCGCTTGTGGCCCTTGCACAGCTTGACCCGGCATGGAGCATCGCTGCCTCGGTCGCCTTCGTCATGGCGGTGCAGGGCATCTCGGGCGTGGCCAAGGATCTGGCCAAGATGTCCTCGAAATCCGCCGTCAAGCTGCTGGCACCTTCGGGCGACGGCGGGCTGTTCCGTTGGGTGGCCTGGCTCACCGGCTCCAAGAACGCGGTCAAGGGCGCGGGCTTTTTCCTTGGCGCGGCGCTCCTCGGCCTTGCGGGGTTCAACGCGGCCGTCTGGGGCATGGCCGCTCTTCTCGCGGTCATCCTTGCGGCGGTGGTGCTCTTCCTGCCCGCCGGTCTGCCGGGACGCATGAAATCCGCCGAGGCCTGGGGCGGCTGGCGCTCTGCCGATCCGCGCGTCAACCGGCTCAGCCTTGCGCGGATGTTCCTTTTCGGCGCGCGCGACGTGTGGTTCGTGGTGGGCGTGCCGGTCTATTTCCAGATGGTGCTGTCGGACGGCACCGACGCGGGGCGGCGCGAGGCGTTCTTTCTGGTGGGCGGCTTCATGGCGCTCTGGATCATCGCCTATGGCGGGGTGCAGGCGCTTGCCCCCCGCCTTCTGGGGGCGAGATCACAACCCGAGAGCGCGATCACCGCGCGCGCGATCCGCTGGGCGGGGTGGCTGGTGCCGATCCCCTTTGCGTTGGCGCTTGGCGCGCTCTTCGCGGGTGGTCCGGCACCGTGGCTCACGGGCACGCTGGTGGCCGGGCTTCTCCTTTTCGGCTTTGTCTTTGCCATCAATTCCTCGGTCCATTCCTATCTGATCCTCGCCTTCGGCGCGGCGGACCGGATCACCCGCGATGTGGGCTTCTACTACATGGCCAACGCCGCCGGTCGGCTCATCGGCACGCTCCTGTCGGGCCTGAGCTATCAGGCGGGCGGCCTGCCGCTCTGCCTTGCCACGGCCGGGGTCATGGCGCTGGCAAGCTGGCTGGCCGCGCGACGGCTGGCGGCGGTCTGAGGCCACGAAAAAGCCCCGTCACGACCGGCGCGACGGGGTGAGGTAAGGATGTCCGGGAAAGTCAGGCCCCGGACATCGGCGGTGTTTCCGGATCAGTTGGGCCGCTCGCCCATCTCCGAGCGGATCTGCTGGCGCAGCACGTCGATGGGCACGCTCTTGCCGTCGCGGCGAAAACACCAATAGGTCCAGCCGTTGCACGAGGGCGCACCCTCGAGATGCGCGCCGACCTGATGGATCGAGCCGTTGACGCCATCGGCCACGAGCGTGCCATCGGCGCGGACCTTGGCCGCCGCCTTGCCATTGACCGAGGTCAGCACCTCGCCGGGGCGCAGCATCCCGCGCTCGACCAGCGTGCCGAAGGGCACGCGCGGTTCCGACCGCTTCGAGGCGGACACCAAAAGCGCCTCGCGGTCATAGCGGCGCACAGCCGCCAGCCGCTTCTCGGCCACGGCGCGATAGGACGCCTCGCGCTCGATCCCGATATAATCGCGCCCCAGCATCTTGGCGACCGCGCCGGTGGTGCCGGTTCCGAAGAACGGATCGAGCACCACATCGCCCGGATTGGTCGTGCCCACGATCACCCGGTGCAACAGGCTCTCGGGCTTTTGCGTCGGATGCGCCTTGTCGCCCTGCGCGTCCTTCAGCCGTTCGTGCCCGGTGCAAATGGGCAGCACCCAGTCGCTGCGCATCTGCACCCCCTCGTTGAGCGATTTCAGTGCCTCGTAGTTGAAGGTGTATTTCGCCCCCTCCTCGCGGCTGGCCCAGATCAGCGTCTCATGCGCATTGGTCAGCCGCTTGCCGCGAAAGTTCGGCATCGGGTTGGCCTTGCGCCACACGACATCGTTGAGGATCCAGAACCCCGCATCCTGCAATGCGGCCCCCACGCGGTAGATATTGTGATAAGACCCGATCACCCAGAGCGCGCCATTGGGCTTGAGCAGCCGCCGCGCCGCCGCCAGCCAGTCACGCGTGAACCGGTCATAGGTGGCGAAACTGTCGAACCGGTCCCAGGCGTCATCCACCGCGTCCACCGCGCTGTTGTCGGGCCGGTGAAGATCGCCCTTGAGCTGAAGATTATAGGGGGGATCGGCAAAGATCAGGTCGATGCTGGCCTCGGGAAGGCCGTTCATCGCCTCGATGCAATCGCCGGAAAGGATCGTGTTGAGGGGGAGCGCGGGCGCGCCCTTGGGTCTCGTCATGATTGTCATTCTCTGCCTCTGTCCCGGCGCTTTGGCGCTCTGGTCGTTGGGTCAGAGAATGAGTCAAACCTGATTCGCGGTCAATTTCTTTTTTGAATCAGATGGTTAGTTATTTTTCTTGATACAAGATATTGTGGACGGGCCGGAACGAACGCCTATGATGGGGGGTCGCCCCCAAATCTAGGAGGGCCTGCTTATGCGCCTTTGACGGGTAACCGGCGTTCTTCTCCCAGCCATAGCCGGGACACTGTTGCGCCAAATCCCGCATCAGCGCATCGCGCACCTCCTTGGCCACGATCGAGGCCGCCGCGATCGAGAGGCAGAGCGCGTCGCCCTTCACGATTGCCCGCGCCGGAAGCATGAGGCTACGCGGGACAAGATTGCCGTCGATCAGCGCGAAATCCGCCGCCGGATCGAGGCCCGCGATGGCCCGCTCCATCGCCAGATGCGCGGCGCGCAGGATGTTGAGGCGGTCAACCTCCTCGACCGAGGCATGGGCGACCGATACCTCCGCCACGGCGCGGATCCGCGCGGCAAGCACGGCGCGCCGCGCCGCGCTCAACGCCTTGGAATCGTTCAGCCCCTCGGGAATGTTGTCAGGATCGAGGATCACCGCCGCCGCCGTCACCGGCCCCGCCAGCGGCCCGCGCCCGACCTCGTCCACACCGGCGATGCGAAGATGACCAAGCGCGCGCGCGGCCTGCTCGTGGCTGAAATCCGGCCCGCCCGCCACCTCAGGCGACCATTTGTTCGGCCTTGCGCAGATCGACCGAGACAAGCTGGCTCACCCCCTGCTCGGCCATGGTCACACCGAAAAGCCGGTCCATCCGGCTCATCGTCACGGCATGGTGGGTGATGATGAGGAACCGCGTCGCGGTGCGGCGGCACATCTCGTCCAGAAGGTCGCAGAACCGCGTCACGTTGGCATCGTCAAGCGGCGCGTCCACCTCATCCAGCACGCAGATCGGCGCGGGATTGGCCAGAAACACCGCGAAGATCAGCGCCAGCGCCGTCAGCGTCTGCTCGCCCCCCGACAAGAGGCTCAGCGTCGAGAGCTTCTTGCCCGGCGGCTGGCACAGGATCTCCAGCCCCGCCTCCAATGGATCGTCGCTCTCGACCAGCACCAGATTGGCCTCGCCGCCGCCGAAGAGATGGCGAAACAGCAGCGTGAAATTGGAATTGACCTGCTCGAACGCGGTCAAGAGCCGCTCGCGCCCCTCGCGGTTGAGGCTGGCAATCCCGTTGCGCAGCGTGCGGATCGCCTCTTCCAGATCGGTCTTTTCCTTGACCAGCGCGCTATGCTCGGCCTCGACCTCGCGGGCATCCTCCTCGGCGCGCAGGTTGACCGCGCCAAGCGCCTCGCGTTGCCGCCGGAGCCGCGCCACATCGGCCTCGATCGCCTCCGAGGCGGGCAGGGTGTCGGGATCGGCCCCAAGGCTTTCAAGCAGCGCGTCGGGTGTCATCTCGACCGCTTCGGAGATGCGTTCGGCGGCCAGATCGCGGGTCTCGCGGGCGGCCTCTGCCCGCGCCTCGGCGCGCGCCCGCGCCTCGCGCGCTTCTGATGCCAGCCGCTCGGCCTCGCGTTCGGTTACCGCCGCCTGCCGTGCCACGCCCTCGGCCGTCGAGAGAGCATCGGCGGCCGCCGCGCGCCGTGCTTCGGCGCGGGCGATTTCATCGGACAACTCCGCACGCTTGGCCGCGAGCAGGTCGGGCGCGTCGCGCGCCGCGCTCAACTCCGCTTCCGAGGCCGCCTTGCGTTCGGCCAGTTCCGCGCTGCGCTTTTCCGCCGTCTCCAGCCGGTGCCGCCAGCCGCTGACCTCCTTGGCGATTTCCTGCCGCCGCGCGGTGCGCCGCTCGCCCTCGCGGCGCAATTCCTCCGCCGCCGAGCGCCGCGTCATCATCGTCATGCGCGCGGCCTCGACGGTGATGCGGATATCTTCGAGCTCAGCCCGCGCCGCCGTCAGATCATCCAAACCCGTCAGAACCGCCTCGGACTCCGACAGCGCGGTGCGCGCGGCCATCGCCTCATCCTCGTGGCGGGTGACGGCAAGGCCAGAGGAGTCGAGCCGGGACGCGGCAAGGTTGCGGTCGGCCTCGGCCCGGCTCAGCGCACGGCTCGCGGCATTGACCGCCGCATCGGCCTCGCGGCGCGCGGCGCGGGCGGCGCGGTCGGCCTCGGTGCGGGCGCTCAGATCGGCGCGCAACGCCTCATGCGCGCGCGTCGCCCCGTCCGCCCGTGCGCTCGCGTCTTCAAGCTGCTGCTTGAGCGCCTCCAGCCGGTTGATCTGTTCGAGCCGCAGGGCGGCCGCGCTCGGCGCATCCTCGGCCCAGGCGCGGAACCCGTCCCAGCGCCACAGGTCGCCCGCGCGGCTCACCAGCCGCTGACCGGGTTTCAGGAGCGGTTGCAGCCGCGCGGCATCCTCCGGCTCGACAAGGCCGATCTGCGCCATGCGCCGCGCCAGCACCTCGGGCACCGAGACATGATTGCTCAGCGCCGTAACCCCCTCGGGCAGCGGCTGCGGCACACCATAGCCGGGCAGAAGCGCCCAGCCCGACGGCCCGTCCGCCGCCACCTCGGGCGCGCGCAGATCGTCGGCCAGCGCCGCGCCCAGCGCCTTTTCAAAGCCGTGCTGCACCTGAAGCCGGTCCATGATCTGCCCGCCTTCGGCGGTGTCGCGCTCGACAAGCCGCAACAGCGCGTTCGCCTCGGCGCGCAGCGCGCCCAGTTCGCCGTCGGCCTCGGATCGGGCGGCGCGCGCCTCGGCCTCGCGCGCGGCGGTCAAGCTGCGCGCCTCGTCCGCTGCCGCCAGCGCCGCCTCGGCGGCCTCTGCCGCCTCGTGCGCCTCGGTCTCGGCCCGCAATGCCCCGGCGTGATCCGCCTCGGCGCGCGTCAGCGCCTCCTGCGCCTGCGCGCGCGCGGCGCGGGCGCGTTCGGCCTCGGCCTCGCTGCGCGCCAGCGTCTTGCGGTGATCCTCGATCAGGCGCTGCGCCGATTGGTGCCGCGCCGAGAGCCGCGCCATGTCCTCGGTTACCTGGCCCAGATCGCTCTCGCGCTCTTGCAACACGCGCGCCGCATCGCGCGCCTCGTCCTGCGCCGCCGCCAGCCGCGCCTCGTGCCCTTCGGCCCCCTTGGCAAGCTCGCCCGCCTCCCAGTCAAGCCGCGCGATGGTGTCATGGGCATCGCGGTTGAGGCCCGCCTCGCGCTCCATGTCGCGCTCAAGCTGCGCGATGCGCGCGCTCAGCGTGGCGATGCGCTCGCGCGCGCCCGCCTCCTGCTGGGCCAATGTGTCACGCTGCACCGTCAGCCGTTGCAGGATCGCACCCGCGATGGCCTCTTCTTCGCGCTTGGCGGGCAGGGCATCGTCGGCGGCGACACGGGCGCGCGTGGCCTCTCGCGCAGCACCTTCGGCGCGCGAGGCATCGACCGTGCGGGCACGCAGCGCCTCGGCGGCCTGACTGCGCGCCTCTTCCGCCTCGCGCCAGCGCCGCCAGAGCAAGAGGCCCTCGGCCAGCCGCAAATCCTCGCCGATCTGGCGATAGCGTGCCGCCTGTTTCGCCTGCCGCGCAAGTTGCGCCAGTTGCGCCGCCATCTGCTCGACCACATCATCGACGCGGGTCAGGTTCGTCTCCGCGCCGCGCAGCTTCAGCTCCGCCTCATGCCGTCGCTGGTAGAGGCCGGAAATGCCCGCCGCCTCTTCCAGAATCCGCCGCCGCGCCTTGGGTCGCGCGTTGATCAGTTCCGATATCTGCCCTTGCCGCACCAGCGCGGGCGAATGCGCGCCCGTGGACGCATCGGCGAAAAGCATCTGCACATCGCGCGCGCGCACCTCCTTGCCGTTGACCTTGTAGGCACTGCCGACATCGCGGGTGATCCGGCGGGTGATCTCGAGATGGTCGGCCTCGTTGAACCCGGCCGGAGCCAGACGCTCGGAATTGTCGATGTGCATGACCACTTCGGCGAAATTGCGCGCAGGCCGCGTCGCCGCCCCGGCAAAGATCACGTCCTCCATGCCGTCGCCGCGCATGGCAGAGGCGCGGTTCTCGCCCATGACCCAGCGCAGCGCCTCCAGAAGGTTCGACTTGCCACAGCCATTGGGCCCCACAACCCCCGTCAGCCCGCCCGAGATGACAAGGTCGGTGGGATCGACGAAGCTCTTGAAGCCGGTCAGTCTGAGCTTGGTGAACTGCACGCGCGCGGGTCCGGGTTAGGTGATTCCGTTGACTCGTCAGAGTGCAGGGCGAGGGGCTGGGGTGTCAACACACAACCACAGCATATGGGCGGGATCGCGCCCTTATACACAGCATATTGCGGGGTTGTGCAAGCACACGGGTGGCCCTAGCCTGCCGCCACCCCGTCGGAAAGCCGCCATGACCCAGCCCGCCCTGACCGTGTCTCCAGCCGACCCGCACGACGCGGGGGCCACCGCGCTTTTGCACCGGTCCCATGCCCTGATGCGGGCGCTCTTCCCGCCCGAGGACAATTTCTTTCTCGATGTCAACGCGCTCGCCGCCCCCGACATCCGCTTTTTCGTGGCAAGGCGGGGCGCGGAGACGCTCGGCACCGGCGCACTTGCGCTGCGCGAGGGCTATGGCGAGGTGAAATCCATGTTCGTGGCCGAGGAGGCGCGCGGGCAGGGCGTCGCGGGCGCGCTGCTGACCCGGATCGAGGCCGAGGCGCGCGCACACGGCCTGCCCTGCCTGCGGCTCGAGACGGGCAATCTGCTCCTCGACGCGCAGCGGCTCTATGCCCGCCACGGCTTTGCCCTGCGCGGGCCGTTCGGTAATTACCCGGACGCGCCAAGTTCGCTTTTCATGGAAAAGCCGCTCGCCACCGGCTGACAGGCCATTTCGGTCAGCCGCCGCTGCGTGGGCACCGCGCGGCAGACATGGGGCCGCGCGACGCCACGATGGGCGCGCGCCTCTGCCGTGCAGATGAGCACCGCCTCGATCATCGCCTGATCGCCCCAGAGGCGGGGTGCGTCACAGCCGCTCAGCGCCGCGATGGCCGCCGCCGCGCGAGGGGCCACCGAACCCGTGCGCGGTGCCCATTCCCGGTTGATCCGGATCGCCTGCGCGTGCCGTCCCTTGATGCGGATATCGAACACGCTGCCGCCCACGCTCACCCGCTCGGGGGCCAACCCGCGAAAGGCGGGGCTTGGCACGTTGCAGGCAGCCACGAGAAGGAAAACGACAATCCAGCGCATCGCCCGACTGAGGCACAAACCCGGTTAACACCGGCTTAACCGCGTTCAGATTTCCTCGACCATGACCACGCCGGAGAGGCTTCGGATCGCGCCCTTGACCTGCGGGGTGACGGGAAACTCGGTGCCGCTGTCGATCTCCACCTCGCCGGGCAGGCCCGCGCCCAGAAGGCGGAAATGGATCGGGCCGGGGCGCGTGCCGCGCACGGCCCGCACCGCGCCGTTCAGCACCGCCGCGACCGAGGCAATCGCCTCGGCCTGATCGACAAAGATGCGCAGGCCCACGGCGCCCGCATCCTGCACCATCCCGTCCACCGGCATCACCGAGCGACAGAGCAGTTTGAGCTGTTCCGCCTCCATCGTCGCCTCGGCCTGAATCACCACCTGCGCGCCGGCTTCCAGATAGTCGCGCGACTTCTCCAGCACTTCGGAGAAGAGCGTGATCTCGTAGCCGCCGGTCGGGTCGCTCAGTTGCGCAAAGGCAAAGCGGTTGCCGCGCGCCGATTTGCGCTCCTGCCGACCGGCCACGACACCGGCCATCTTGACGATGCACGGCCCCTGCGCCGCCCGCGCCAGAACCTCGTCGAGCGCGCGCACGTCCTGCCGCCTGAGCACGGTCATGTAATCGTCGAGCGGATGACCCGAGAGGTAAAAGCCCACCGCCTTGAACTCCTCGGTCAGACGCTCGGCGGGCAGCCAGTCCTCGACGGGGGCCAGACGCGGCTCGGGCAGATCGTCCCCCGCCTCGCCGAAGAGCGAGACCTGATCGGATGCCTTCTGCTCATGGATCGCCGCCGAATAGCTCATCAGCGCCTCGATGCTCTCGAACACGCGGCGGCGATTGCGGTCGAGCACATCGAACGCCCCTGCCCGCGCCAGCATTTCCAGCGGGCGCTTGCCCACCCGCTTGAGATCGACGCGCCGCGCGACATCGTACAGCGTGGCAAAGGCGCTCTCGCCCCGCCCCTCGACAATGAGGCGCATCGCCTCGACACCGACATTCTTGAGCGCGCCGAGCGCATAGTGCAGCACACCCGCGCGCACCACGAAAACGGCCTCGGAGCGGTTCACGCAAGGCGGCGCCCAGGGCAGGCCCAGCCCCTTCTTCACCTCCTCGAAATAGACCGCCAGCTTGTCGGTGAGGTGAATGTCGCAATTCATCACGCCGGCCATGAACTCGACCGGGTGATTGGCCTTGAGCCACGCGGTCTGATAGCTCACCACCGCATAGGCCGCGGCGTGCGACTTGTTGAAGCCGTAATTGGCGAATTTCTCCAGCAGGTCAAAGACCTCGCGCGCCTTGCGCTTGTCCACGCCATTGGCCATGGCACCGGCCTCGAACTTGGGCCGCTCGGCGTCCATCGCCTCCTTGATCTTCTTGCCCATGGCGCGGCGCAACAGGTCCGCGCCGCCAAGGCTGTAGCCCGCCATGACCTGCGCGATCTGCATCACCTGTTCCTGATAGACGATGATGCCCTGGGTCTCTTCGAGGATATCGTCGATCAGCGGATGGATGCTTTCGATCTCGCGCAGCCCGTTCTTGACCTCGCAATAGGTCGGTATGTTCTCCATCGGTCCGGGCCGGTAGAGCGCGACAAGCGCCACGATATCCTCGATGCAGGTCGGGCGCATCCGTTTGAGTGCGTCCATCATGCCCGAGCTTTCCACCTGGAACACCGCGACCGTGCGCGCGCGGGCATACATCTCGTAGGTCTTTGCATCATCGAGCGGGATCTGCCCGATATCGTTCTCGGCCCCCGGCGCGGGCTGATAGATCGTGCTGCCGTCGGCGGCCATATGCAGGTCACGCCCCCCGGCGCGGATCTGCGCAATGGCGTTCTGAATGACGGTCAGCGTCTTGAGACCGAGAAAGTCGAACTTCACGAGCCCCGCCTGCTCCACCCATTTCATGTTGAATTGCGTCGCGGGCATGTCCGAGCGCGGATCGCGGTAGAGCGGCACCAGCTCATCGAGCGGGCGATCCCCGATCACCACGCCCGCGGCATGGGTCGAGGCGTTCCTGAGCAGCCCCTCGACCTGCTGGCCATAGTCCAGAAGCCGTTTGACCACCTCCTCGGCCTGCGCCGCGTCGCGCAGGCGCGGCTCGTCGGCCAAGGCCTTCTCGATGGAAACGGGCTTGACCCCTTCGACGGGGATCATCTTCGACAGCCGGTCCACCTGGCCGTAAGGCATCTGCAAGACCCGCCCCAGATCGCGCACCGCCGCCTTGGACAAAAGCGCGCCGAAGGTGATGATCTGCCCCACCCGGTCCTGGCCGTATTTCTCCTGCACATAGCGGATCACTTCCTCGCGGCGGTCCATGCAGAAATCGATGTCGAAATCGGGCATCGACACGCGCTCGGGGTTCAGGAACCGCTCGAAGAGCAGGCTGTAGCGCAGCGGGTCAAGGTCCGTGATGGTCAGCGCATAGGCCACGAGGCTGCCCGCGCCCGAGCCGCGCCCGGGACCCACGGGAATATCCTGCTCCTTGGCCCATTTGATGAAATCGGCGACGATCAGGAAATAGCCCGGAAAGCCCATCCCCTCGATGACCCCCAGCTCGAATTCGAGCCGTTTTTCATAGTCTTCCACCGGCGCGGCATGGGGGATGACAGAGAGCCGCGCCGCCAGCCCCTCGCGCGCCTGACGGCGCAATTCGTCCACCTCGTCATCGGCGAAGCGCGGCAGGATCGGATCGCGCTTATACGCACCGAAGGCACAGCGCCGCGCGATCTCGACCGTGTTTTCCAGCGCCTCGGGCAGGTCGGCGAAAAGCGCGGCCATCTCCTCCTGGCTTTTGAAATAATGCTGCGGCGTGAGGCGGCGGCGCGGCGCGCTCTGGTCGACATAGGCCCCCTCGGCCACGCACAAGAGCGCATCATGCGCCTCATACATGCGCGCCTCGGGGAAATGGACATCGTTGGTGGCGACAAGCGGCAGGTCCATGGCATAGGCCATCTCGATCAGGCCCCGCTCGCTCAGCCGCTCCGCCTCCGGCGCGCCGCCCTCGCCGGGATGGCGCTGCACCTCCACGTAAAGACGGTCGCCGAACGCCGCCTTGAGCCGCGCCATGAGCGCTTCCGCCGCCGGACGCTGCCCGCCCTGCAAGAGCCGCCCCACCGGGCCATCGGGGCCGCCCGTCAGGCAGATCACCCCCTCGGCATGGGTGGCAAGCTCTTCCGCCGTCACATGCGGCAGGCTGCCATCGCCGCGCAGGTAGAGGCGGGAATTGAGCTTCATCAGGTTGCCGTAACCCGCCTCGTTCTGCGCCAGCAGGACCACCGGCGCAGGCGGCTTGGCGCGCTCGCCCGGTGCCGCCTCCTGATAGGCCAGATCGACCTGACAGCCCATGATCGGCTGCACGCCCGCACCCTGCGCCGCGACGGAAAATTCCAATGCGGCGAACATGTTGTTGGTGTCGGTGACGGCGACGGCGGGCATCCCCGCCTTTTCGCAAAGACCCGGCAGTTTCTTGAGCCGCACCGCCCCTTCGAGGAGCGAATATTCGGTATGCACCCGGAGGTGAATGAATCGGGGGTTGCCGGACATATGGGCAGACTAGCCGCAGCCTTGCGGGAACGAAAGCCTGCCTGCACCACAATCCATTGCCGAACCCCCAAAGGCTGGTCTAGGGTCTGCCAAACACAGGGAGCGGCCCCGCCAAGGGGCGGGGACAGACGCGCGTGACCACGCCTTTGCTCAGCATCAATGGCCTCACCAAGGCCTATCCGGGTGTCATCGCCAATGACGCGGTGTCCTTCGATATCCGCGCAGGCGAGGTGCACGCGCTTCTGGGCGAGAACGGGGCGGGCAAATCCACTCTGGTCAAGATGATCTACGGGCTGGTGAAGCCCGACAGCGGCACGATGTCCTTGCGCGGCGCGCCCTATGCGCCCGCCAATCCTTCGGCGGCGCGGGCGGCGGGGGTGGCGATGGTGTTCCAGCATTTCTCGCTCTTCGACGCGCTCAGCGTGGCCGAGAACGTGGCGCTCGGCATGGAAGCGCCACCGCCGATGCGCACCCTTGCCGCGCGTATCCGCGCAGTGTCGCAGACCTACGGGCTGCCGCTCGATCCCGCGCGCCTCACCGGCGATCTGTCGGCGGGCGAACGGCAGCGGGTCGAGATCATCCGCTGCCTGCTGCAAGACCCGCGTCTTCTGATCATGGACGAGCCCACCTCGGTCCTGACCCCGCAGGAGGTGGAGATCCTCTTTGCCACCCTGCGCAAACTGACAGCCGAGGGGGTCGCGATCCTCTACATCTCGCACAAGCTCGAGGAAATCCGCACGCTCTGCGACGCCGCCACCATCCTGCGCCATGGTCGCAATGTCGGCACCTGCGTGCCGCAGGAGACCTCGGCGCGCGAGATGGCCGAGGCGATGGTGGGCGCAAGTTTCGCCGCGCCGCGCCGCGCCGGGCAGAGCACGGGCGAGATCGCACTGGAGGTGACCGCGCTCTCGCTGCCTGCCCCCTCGGCCTTCGGCACCGCGCTGCGCGACGTCTCCTTCACCCTGCGGCAGGGCGAGATCCTCGGCATCGGCGGGGTGGCAGGCAACGGCCAGGACGAGGTTCTGGCCGCGCTCTCGGGCGAACGGCTGACCGATCCGGACACGATCCGGCTTGACGGCGCGCCCGTCGGGCGGCTTGGTCCCAACGCGCGTCGGGCGCGGGGCCTGCTCGCGGCACCCGAGGAACGCCTCGGCCACGCCGCCGCCCCGGACATGAGCCTGACGGAAAACGCCTTGCTCAGCGCCGCCACGCGCGAGGGGCTCACACGCCACGGCTTTATCCGCTGGGGGGCGGCGCGCGCCTTTGCCGCCCGCGTGATCGCGGACTTCGATGTGCGCACGCCGGGGCCGGAAACGGCGGCGCGGGCGCTGTCGGGGGGCAACCTCCAGAAATTCGTGATCGGGCGCGAGGTGCTGCAACGCCCCCGCGTGCTGGTGGTCAATCAGCCCACCTGGGGCGTCGATGCCGCCGCCGCCGCTGCCATCCGTCAGGCATTGATCGACCTCGCGGTGCAAGGGGCTGCGATCCTGTGCATCAGCCAGGATCTCGACGAACTTCTGGAAATCACCGACCGCTTTGCCGCGCTCAACGAGGGGCGCCTGTCGGAGGCGCGGCCCACCGCCAGCCTGAGCCTCGACGAGATCGGCCTGATGATGGGCGGCGCGCATGGCATGGAGGTGGCGCGTGTCTGAGCTCTTGCACAAAGAGACCGGGGCCTCCGGCGGGGATATTTGCCGCCAGAAGAAACGCCATGCCCGCGCCCGGATTCTTCTGGCCCGAAATATCCCGGGGGAGGCGCCCGCAGGGCGACGGGGGCAGCGCCCCCCTGCGACGACGAGGCCCGCGCCATGCTGAGGCTGGAGAAACGCCCGCAGCCCTCGCGGCTCTGGACCTTCGCCACCCCGCCGCTGGCGGTGCTGATCACCATGATCGCGGGCGGCGCACTTTTTGCCGCGCTGGGCAAGGACCCGGTCGAGGCCATCGCCACGATCTTCTGGCAGCCGCTCTTCGGCGAGTTCTCGTTCTATTACCGCCCGCAACTCCTGATCAAGGCCGCCCCCCTCATCCTCATCGCCATCGGTCTCAGCCTCGGGTTTCGGGCGGGCATCTGGAATATCGGCGCTGAAGGGCAATACATCGTCGGCGCGCTGGCGGGCGCGGGCGTGGCGCTGGCTTTTTATCCGTATGAAAGCGCGCTGATTTTTCCCCTGATGGTGCTGGCGGGCGCGCTCGGCGGCTGGGCCTGGGCGATGATCCCGGCCCTGCTCAAGCTGCGCTTTGGCACCAACGAAATCCTCGTGTCGTTGATGCTCGTCTACGTGGCCGAACAATTGCTGGCCGCCATGGCGCTCGGGCTGATGAAAAACCCCGAGGGGCGCGGCTTTCCCGGTTCGCGCAACCTGCGCCAATACGATAGCGCCCATAATGCCGAGTTGATCGCCGGAACGGGGATGCATTGGGGGGTGGCCGCGGCGCTTATCGCGGTGATCGCGGCCTATATCCTGCTCTCGCGTCACAGCCTTGGCTTTCACATCCGCCTGGCCGGGCAGGCCCCGCGCGCGGCGCGCTTTGCAGGTGTGCGCCCCGGTCGGCTGGTGGTGTTCTGCCTTGGCACCGCGGGGGCGTTCGCGGGGCTGGCGGGCATGTTCGAAGTGGCAGGCCCCGCAGGCCAGATCAGCATTGATTTCAACGTGGGCTATGGCTTTACCGCGATCATCGTGGCCTTTCTGGGCCGCTTGCACCCGGTGGGGATCGCGCTGGCGGGCCTTCTGATGGCGCTTACCTATATCGGTGGCGAAATGGCGCAATCGACGCTGGGCCTGCCCGCTGCCGCGATCCAGCTTTTCCAGGGGATGCTCTTGTTTTTCCTGCTGGCGGTGGACCTGCTGACGAATTACCGCATCCGTGTGCACAAGAGGGAGGCGGCGTGATGGGCGCGATCGACCCGTCCCTTTTGTTGGCAGCGATCATCGTGGCGGCGACGCCCATTCTGCTCGCCGCGCTTGGCGAGTTGGTGGTGGAGCGCGCGGGCGTGCTCAATCTCGGCGTCGAGGGGATGATGATCACCGGCGCGATCTGCGGCTTTGCCGTGGCGGTCAATTCCGGCTCGCCGCTGATGGGCTTCGTGGCGGCGGCGGCGGGCGGCGCGGTGTTGGCGCTGCTGTTCACGGCGCTCACGCAACTGGCGCTGGCCAACCAGGTGGCGAGCGGTCTGGCGCTGACGCTCTTCGGGTTGGGGCTGTCGTCGCTTCTGGGGCAGGGCTATCAGGGCATCAAGCCGCCGCCAGTGCCCCGGCTCGATTTCGGGCCGCTCAGCGACCTGCCCTTTCTGGGGCGGGTGCTCTTTTCCCACGATCTGATGGTCTATCTGGCGCTGGCGCTGGTCGCGGTGGTCTGGGCGGTGCTGAAATATACCCGCGCCGGGCTGATCCTGCGCGCGGTGGGCGAGAACCACGACGCCGCCCATGCGCTTGGCTATCGCGTGGTGCGGGTGCGGGTGCTGGCGATCCTCTTCGGCGGGGCCTGCGCGGGGCTGGGCGGGGCCTATATCAGCCTCATCCGCGTGCCGCAATGGACGGAGGGCATGACCTCGGGCGCGGGCTGGATCGCGCTGGCGCTGGTGGTGTTCGCGTCGTGGAAGGCGGGCCGCGTGCTGCTGGGGGCGTGGCTCTTCGGCGGGGTCACGGTGTTGCAGCTCAACCTTCAGGCGGCGGGGCTTGCCATCCCGGTCGAATATCTTTCGATGTCGCCCTACTTGATCACCATCCTCGTGCTGGTCATCATGGCGCGCGACAAATCCCGCGCGCCCGCATCCTTGGGCCGCGTCTTTCACGCCTCGCAATAATATCACAACAGGGAGACCCAGAATGAACCTCAGACATCTGTTGACCACAGCCACGCTTGCGCTCGGCCTTGCGACCGGGGCGGTCGCGCAGGACAAGACCAAGGTGGGCTTTATCTATGTCGGCCCCATCGGCGATGGCGGCTGGACCTACGAGCACGACAAGGGCCGCCTCGCCGTCGAGGCGCATTTCGGCGACCGGGTCGAAACCGTCTACCAGGAGAGCGTGCCCGAGGGCGCCGATGCCGAACGCGCGATCACGCAGATGGCTCTTCAGGGGGCAGACCTGATCTTTACCACCTCGTTCGGTTTCATGGAGCCGACGCTGGCTGCGGCCGCGAAATTCCCCAATGTGAAATTCGAGCACGCCACCGGCTACAAGACCGCGCCCAATGTCAGCACCTATTCGGCGCGGTTCTACGAGGGGCGCGCGGTGCAGGGCCATATCGCGGGCAAGATGACCAAATCCAACATCATCGGCTATATCGCCTCCTACCCCATCCCCGAGGTCATTCGCGGCATCAACTCGGCCTATATCCACGCGAAAAAGGCCAACCCCGATGTCGAGTTCAAGATCATCTGGGCCTACACGTGGTTCGATCCGGCGAAAGAGGCCGACGCCGCGCAGGCGCTGATCGAGCAGGGCGCGGATGTGATCCTGCAACATACCGATTCGACCGCCCCGCAGGCCGCCGCTGAGAAGGCCGGCAATGTCGTGACCTTCGGGCAGGCCTCGGACATGGCCGAATACGCGCCCTTCCCGCGCGTCTCCTCGATCATCGACAACTGGGCCCCCTACTATATCGCCCGCACCCAGGCGGTGATCGACGGCACCTGGGAGACGACCGAGACCTGGGACGGGATCGGCCCCGGCATGGTCGGCATCGGCGAGATATCCGATGCCGTGCCCGCCGAGGTGAAAGCCGAGGCGCTGGCATTGAAAGACGCCATGGCGAGCGGCGCGTATCACCCCTTCACCGGCCCGCTCAACAAACAGGATGGCAGCGTCTGGCTCGCCGAGGGCGAAGTGGCCGATGACGGCACGCTTCTGGGCATGGATTTCTATGTCGAGGGGATCACCGGGCAGATCCCGAATTGAGGCATCAGCCCCGCCGTGTCATGCGCGGCGGGGGCTACCCGATCAACTCGAACCGCGCCACATCGACCAGCCCCCGGTCGGTGATCTTGAGCGCGGGAATCACCGGCAGCGCGAGAAAGGCCAGTTGCAGGAATGGCTCGCGCAGCGTGACGCCCAGCGACACCGCGGCCGCGCGCAGGTCCACCAGCCGGTCGCGCACCTCCTCAAACGGCGCGAGGCTCATCAGCCCCGCCACCGGCAGCGGCAATTCCGCCAGCACCGCACCGTCCCGCACCACCACGAAACCGCCCTCGATCTCTGACAGGCGATTGGCCGCCAGCGCCATGTCGGCGTAATCGACGCCGACGCAGGCGATGTTGTGGTGATCGTGACAGACGGTCGAGGCTATCGCCCCCGCCTGCAACCCGAAGCCACGCACAAAGCCGTTGGCGATGTTGCCGTTCTTGCCATGCCGCTCGATCACGGTGATGCGCGCCAGATCGCGGGCCGGGTCCGGCCGCTTGTCGCCATCGCTGATCGGCACATCCTCGTGCAGATGCGCGGTGAGGATCTTGCCCTCGAGAATGCCGATCACATCCGTCGCCTCGCGGTTGCCCGCCGCCCGGAACGCCTCTGCGGTCACGCGCGGCGCGCGCACCGAGTGCCGCCCCACCGGGGCCACGTCCCCGCGCGCGGCAAAAGCCGCCGCATCCGCTACCACGCCGCCGCAGATCACCCGCCGCACGTCGCAGGCCGCAAGCGACCCCACGGCCACGATATCCGCCCGCCGCCCCGGCGCAATGAGCCCCCGGTCGCGCAGCCCGAACGCCTCCGCGCCCGACAAGGACGCCGCGCGATAGGCGGCCAGCGGGCTTGCACCACGCGCGATGAGCGCCCGGATCATGTGGTCGAGATGCCCCTCCTCGGCGATATCGAGCGGATTGCGGTCATCGGTGCACAGGCACATGTAGGGTGCCGTCACCTCCGTGAGCAGACCGCTCAGCGCATCCAGATCCTTGCTGACCGAGCCCTCCCGGATCAGCACGCGCATCCCCTTTTGCAGCTTCTCGCGCGCCTCGGCTTCGGTGGTCGCCTCATGTTCCGTCCGGATGCCGGCCGCGCAATAGGCGTTGAGATCGCGCCCCGAAAGCTGCGGACAATGGCCGTCCACATGCCCCCCCTCGAAGAGCCGCAGCTTGGCCATCATGCCGGGATCGCGGTGGATCACACCGGGATAGTTCATCACCTCCGCCAGCCCGATACCCGACGGATGCCCCATCAGGGCGCGCAGATCCTCGGCCCCGATCGCCGCGCCGGAGGTTTCCATATCCGTCGAGGGCACGCAGGACGATAGCTGCACCCGCAGATCCATCACCGTCCGCGTGCTTGCCTCCTGAAAATAGCGGATGCCGTCCACGCCCAGCACATTGGCAATCTCGTGCGGGTCACAGATCGCCGTGGTCACGCCATGGGGCGTCACGCAGCGGTCAAACTCCAGCGGCGTGACCAATGAGCTTTCCACATGCAGATGCGTGTCGATGAAACCCGGCACAAGGATGAGGCCCGCCACGTCGATCACGCGCAGACCGTCATAGTCCGCGCCGATGCCCACGATCGTGTCGTCGCAAATCGCCACATCCCCCGCGATCATCGCCCCGGTGACAAGGTCAAAGACCGTGCCGCCGCGCAACACCAGATCGGCGGGCACGTCGCCCCGCGCTTGCGCGATCCGTTCTTCCAGCCCGGCCATGTGTCACCTCTTGCCTCTTCGGCGATAGTGTCGCGTGTGCAGGGCAGAAGGGCAAGCCTTGCGCGTCCCCGTCTCGGCAAACCGAAACAGGCGCGATCCGCGCGCGGTCAGAGTGGCCGCCGCCTTGAAACGATATCGCGTCCCGGTGCCGGACGGGCGCGACCTCAAGCGGCGCGGATGATGGCAAGGGCCGGTGTTGCGACGGATCAGCCCGCCGTCAGGATGCCCGATACCTTGAGCGCGCGCTGCACGTTGCCCTCGACCTTGAGCTTGCCGGACATGTAGGCCATCACCGGGTTCTGTTCGCCCGCAAGGATCGCGCGGAACACCTCGTCGCGCGCGCTCAGCACCACATCGGCGGGGCCGTCCCCGGCCTCTGCGCCTGCCTCGGTCAGAAGAACGCTGCCGTGACCCGCGATGTCGAGCCGCGCCACCCCCTTGATGCGCCCGCGCGCGAGCGGGGTGAGGCGCGTCACATAGTCCTCGATGATGGTGGTCATGGTCCTCTCCCTTCGGGTCTCGGCCGCGATCATCTCCGCGCCGCGCCGCGGCACAAGCGCGACCCTGCGTCACCTGCGCCGAAAACGACCCCGCGCCATGTCGCAACCGAGGGTGCGGGCCGCGCGCGACCGTCCGACCATGGCCGGGGGAGGCCCTGTCATGAACACCCCTTACCGCGATACGCGCAAGATCGACCCGACCTGCGGCCCGCGCCGGGGCGACAACACGCCTGACGATCCCGACCGGGTCGAGATCGGGCCGACGCGGCTGGCCTATGACGAATGGGCGGCGGCAGGACTGGAGTTGCCCGATTTGCAGGCGATGCGCCGGCACCGCTGGGCGCGGCTGACGGCGGCGGTTGTGGCGCGCGACTATGCCGGCCTCCTGCTCTTTGATCCGCTCAACATCCGCTATGCCACCGATTCGACCAACATGCAGCTTTGGAACACGCACAACCCGTTTCGCGCGCTGCTCCTGTGCGCCGACGGGCATATGGTGCTCTGGGATTACAAGAACGCGCCGTTTCTTTCGTCCTTCAACCCGCTCGTGGCCGAGGTGCGCTCGGGCGCGGATCTTTTCTATTTCGACCGGGGCGACAAGGTGGATGTGGCCGCCGATGTCTTTGCCCGCGAGGTTGCCGCGCTCTTGGCCGAGCATAGCCCCGGCAACCGGCGGCTGGCGGTGGACAAGGTGATGCTGCACGGGCTGCGCGCGCTCGAGGCGCAGGGGCTCATGATCATGGAGGGCGAGGAGGTCACCGAAAAGACCCGCGCCGTCAAGGGTCCCGACGAGATCCGGGCGATGCGCTGCGCGGTCCATGCCTGCGAGGCCGCCGTGCGCGTGATGGAGGATTTTGCCCGCGCGACTGTCGGCGACGGCAGGACCTGCGAAGACGATATCTGGGCCGTGCTCCATGCCGAGAACATCCGGCGCGGCGGCGAATGGATCGAGACGCGGCTGCTGGCCTCGGGGCCGCGCACCAATCCGTGGTTTCAGGAATGCGGGCCGCGCGTGGTGAAGATGAACGAGATCGTGGCCTTCGATACCGACCTGATCGGCAGCTACGGGATCTGCGTCGATATCAGCCGGACATGGTGGATCGGCGATGCCGCCCCCCGGCCCGACATGGTCGCGGCAATGCAGCACGCACATGAGCATATCATGGCGAATATGGACCTGCTCCGCCCCGGTATCGGCATCCCGGAGCTGAGCGCCAACTGTCACCGACTGGCCGAAAAATTCCAGGCGCAGAAATATGGCTGCATGATGCATGGTGTGGGTCTGTGCGACGAGTGGCCACTGGTGGCCTATCCCGACATGGCCGTGCCGGGGGCGTTCGATTACGTGCTCGAGCCGGGCATGGTGCTCTGTGTCGAGGCGCTGGTGGGCGAGGTCGGCGGCGATTTCTCGATCAAGCTGGAGGATCAGGTCCTCATCACCGAAACAGGATACGAGAACCTGACGCGCTACCCGTTCGATCAGGTGTTGATGGGCCGGGGTTGATGGTGGCTGATCCTCTTATTCCGCCGCCGTGCCCATCGGGATCGCCGCGCCGTCCTGCGCGGGATCGAACATGAAGGCCCGGTCGCGCCCCGCATGCTTGGCGCGGTAAAGGGCGCGGTCGGCCTGCTGGATGGCACTGTCCATGTCGCCGCCGGGCGGCAGGGTGGCGACCCCGAAACTCGCCGTCAGGCGCAGCGTATGCTCGCCGAAGAAGATCGGGCTGGCGCGCACCCGCGCGGCCAGCCGTTCGGCAACGGCAAGCCCCTCATCGGCCCCGGCCCCCATGATGACGATGACGAATTCCTCACCGCCGAAGCGCGCGACAAGATCGGCGGCACGGCAATTGGCGGTCAGCATGGCCGCGAACTGTCGCAGCGCCTGATCGCCCGCGAAATGACCATAGCGGTCGTTGAACCCCTTGAAATTGTCGATATCGGTGACGATCACGGCACAGGTGCCGCCGTTCATTGCCCCGGCCCGCTGATAAAAGCTGAGCCTTGTGTGAACCCCGGTCAGCATGTCGTGATGCAGCGCATGTTCGAGCCGGTCACCCAGGCGGGCCACCTCGCGCATCCGCTGGCCCACGAACCACGCGATCGGGGCCGCGAGCACAAGCGCCATGGCCGATCCGGGCAAAAGCGTCCGCGTCGCCAGATCCATCGGCAACACGGTAAAGCGCAACCCGATGCTGCCCAGAAGAACGATCCCCGAGATCACCGCCGTAAAGCGCCAGACATCGGCACCCGTGCGCACCTGCCAGGACATGACCCGCCCTTTCCTGTTCCCCGCTCACAGGATGGCCGAAGCAGGTTAACAGCGGGTGGTGCGCCGCCCGCGAAATGCGAAGTATTTGAAGCGAATCCCCGGCATCCCTCACCATCGCGTGACCTTCGGGGGCCAAGGGTGGCGGACGCGGGGCGGGCTGCTTACTCTCCCGGACGACAAGCGACAAAGGATGCGCAATGCCCACCGAACGCCTGACCTTCACCGGCCATGACGGCCACGAACTTGCGGCCCGTCTCGACCTGCCCGAGGGGCCGCATCTGGCAACGGCGCTTTTCGCGCATTGCTTTACCTGCTCCAAGGACATCCCCGCCGCGCGGCGCATCGCGGCGCGGCTCGCGGGGGCGGGCATTGCCGTGCTGCGCTTTGACTTCACCGGGCTGGGCCATTCTGGGGGCGAGTTCGAGAACACGTCCTTTACCTCGAACGTGCAGGATCTGGAGCGCGCCGCCGAGGCACTTTCGGCGCGCGGCATGGCCCCCGGCTTGCTTGTCGGACACAGCCTTGGCGGCGCGGCGGCGCTGGCGGCGGCGGGACGAATCAAGAGCGTGCGCGCGGTCGTCACCATCGGCGCGCCCTTCGATCCCGGCCATGTCACCCATAATTTCGCAGGCGCGCTTGAGCGGATCGAAGAGGAGGGCGCGGCCGAGGTGACGCTTGGCGGGCGGCCCATCCGCATTGGCCGGGATTTCGTCCGCGATGTGCAGGCCGAGACCCTGCGCGACAAGATCGCGGGGCTGGGCCGCGCCCTTCTGGTGATGCACGCGCCGCGCGACGCAACCGTCGGCGTCGAGAACGCCGCCGAGATCTTCAAGGCCGCGAAACACCCCAAGAGCTTTGTCACCCTCGACGATGCCGACCACCTCATCACCGATGCCGGTGACGCCGAATACGCAGCAAAGGTGATCGCAGCCTGGGCCACGCGGTATCTCGACCTTGCGCCGCCCGCCCCTCCGCCCGGCGCACCCGAAGGGATCGTTCGGGTGAGCGAGGCCGACGCGCAGGGTTTCTTGCAGGACGTGAACGCGGGCCCCTCGCATCACATGCTGGCCGATGAACCTGCGGCCTATGGCGGCACCGATCGCGGCATGTCGCCCTACGGGTTTCTCGCCGCGGGGCTGGGGGCCTGCACCTCGATGACCATCCGCATGTATGCGCGGCGCAAGGACTGGCCGCTTGCCCATGTCAGCGTCGATATCTGCCACCACAAGGTTCATGCGCAGGACGCCGACAGCCGCGCCGAGGCCAAGGTGGACCGTTTCGTGCGCACCATCCGGCTTGAGGGCGACCTGAGCGAGGAACAGCGCGCGCGCCTGATGGAGATCGCCGACCGCTGCCCGGTCCACCGCACGCTGGAGCAAAGCGCGGTGATCGAGACGCGGGCGGCCTGAGACAAGGCGTTTTGCGCGCGTGCTGACGGGGTGAATAGCCTGTTTCTGTCGTTGACGTCTTGCCTTCGCGCGGAACAAAGGCGCGGAACGCGCCGCCGCGCATCGTTCCCCTTCAGCCCAAGAGCGGCCCAGTGCACAGCACAGGGCAGCTTGTGTCACGCGACGATCAGGACCGCCCGAGCGCGCGCAGGCGTGGCCAGTAAAGCTCGACCACCACGCAGGCGGTGACGAGCACGATGGCCAGCACCTGCAACAGCGTCGGGTAGGAGCCGAGGATCAGGATCGCCAGCGCCGCCGCGATGATCGGCTTGAGAAAGAAGAGATAGGAGGCGCGGGTGATGTCGGGTGCCGCCGACAGCCCGCCGAACCACATGAGTTGCGTGATCGTGGTGTTCCAGAGCGCGAGCACCACCAGCGACCAGGCCGCAAGTGCCGGTTTCTCGACGATGCTGAGGGGGTTGACCCATGTCCCCCAGGCCGCGCCCACCAGAAACCACAGGCCGATGCCGCCGATCATCATCGTGAGCGCGATGATCTTGAGCCCGCCGTGGCGCCCCATCACCGGCTTGATCAGCACCGCGTAAAACGAGCCGAGCGCGGCGCAGCCCATGGCCAGAAGCACGCCCGGCAGCGTGCCCGCCTCGCCCGCCAGCGCGGCCAGCGCGCCATCGGTCAGCAATACCGCAATGCCCAGCACCGCAAGCAGGCCGGTGATCATCTTGACCGTGCCGGGATGCACGCCGTTCACCACCCAGTTGGCGATGCCGACAAAGATCGGGATCGTGGTGGTGACCGTGGCCACCTGAATGACGGTCGCGTAATCGAGCGCCCAGTGAAAGAAGAGATAGGTGACGGTGACGCCCATCAGCGACAGCCAGACGATATTGAGCCCCTCCTTGCGCAGCGGCGTGATCAGGTCGCGGCTGTCCCGGCCCCAGAGCGCCCAGAGGATGAGGCCGAAGCCGCCCAGCAGGTAACGCCAGACGCTTGTTTCCGGCCCTGCCACGCCCGAAAGCTTGGCGAAAAACTCGCTGCTTGCATGCCCCGCGACGCCGATCATCACCGCCGGATAGGCCCATTTCTCGGGGATGTTCATTGGCAGGTCTCCGCGCCGAAGCGCGCAAGGCTTGCGGCCAGCCGGTCGGGCGCTTCCTGTGGTAGCAGGTGGCCCGCCTCGGCCCAGTCCTCGCGCCGTGCATCGGGCAGGGTGGCGTAGAGCCGGTCCACCACCTCGCGGTCCAGAAAGACGCGGTCCTGAAGCCCGGTGATGACCAGAACCGGCAGGGTGAGGGTGCTGTAATCGAGCGCCCAGTCGGCATGGGCGGCGTTGCGCATCAGGTTCATGTGGCCATGCTCGGGTGGCAGCGGCGCATAGCCGCCCTTGAGAAAATTGCCCCGCGCCTTCGCGGCGAAATCGCCGTTGACCAGCAGCGGAAAGAGCGCGTCAAGAAAGAGCGACACGCCACCATGTTCGACGATTTGCGCCATGGCGGTATTGACCCAGTCGATGCGCGGCCCGATCTCGCGCAACGTGTTGAGCAGCACGAGACCCTGCACCTGCGCACCGTTCAGCACCGCGCGCGCGGCGTAAAGCCCGCCGATGGAGAGGCCCACAAGGATGGGCCGCGCGGGGGAAACCTCGGCCAGCAACCGCTCCAGATCCGCGACGATCACCCTTTCGGTCAGCGCCAGCGCCGGATCGAAGGGCGAGTCCGCCTGCCCGCGAAAATTGTAGCTCAGCGTGCCGAAGCCCTGCGCGCGCAGCGCGGGCGCTACCGCCGCTTCCCAGGCATCGGTGGACCCCGTCAGCGCGTTGACGAAAACGAAGGTGGCGGCCCCATCCCGCGACGGCCCATGGTGAAGGTAGAAAAGCGCGTCGGTCTCGGTCAGGGGAAGGTGCATGGCGATCTCCGTCAGGGCGTCCGTGCGCACGCTAGGCGAGGGTCGGGGCGCGTGCAAGAGGGTGAGCGCGGCGCGATCTTTCCCCTGCCCGCGCGGCAAGATTTTTCGCTGGCCCTTGTGTGACATATGCTAAACACGCGCCGTGGGTGGACGAAGTCACCCGGTATCAGTGTCACAAGAGGGACGGACATGATTCAGGAATTCAAGGCATTCATCGCCAAGGGCAATGTCATGGACATGGCCGTGGGCATCATCATCGGCGCGGCGTTCACCGCGATTGTCGGCTCGATGGTGTCCGATCTCATCAACCCGATCATCAGCCTGTTTCTTGGCGGCATTGATTTCTCGGGCCTTTATATCGTTCTCGGCTCGGGCGATTATGCCTCCATCACCGCCGCCGAAGAGGCGGGTGCCGCCGTCTTTGCCTATGGCCGCTTCATCATGGCGGTGATCAATTTCCTCATCATCGCCTGGGTGGTGTTCATCCTGGTCAAGCTGGTCAACCGTGCGAAGGACGTGGCGTCCAAGCCCAAGGAAGCGGCCCCGGCAGAAGACCCCGGCCCGAGCGAGCTTGATATCCTCATGGAAATCCGCGACGCGCTCAAGAAGTAGGGCGCACGCCTGACGGGCGGCTCAGGCCGCCCGCAGGCTGGCGGTGACATAATTCACGCTCATGTCGCGCGCGGACAGGCGCCATTGCCAGGTGATCGGGTTGAAGACGAACCCCTTGCGGTCCACCGGGTCGAGACCGGCCTTGGCGAGAAGCCCGTAAAGCTCGTCCGGCGTGATGAATTTCGACCAGTCATGCGTCCCCTTGGGCAGCCAGCGCATGACATATTCCGCACCGACAATGGCCATGGCAAAGCTTTTCGGATTGCGGTTGATCGTCGAGCAGACATGCAGCCCGCCGGGCTTGAGAAGATCGTGGCAGGCGCGCAGATAGGTCAGCGGGTCGGCGACATGCTCGACCACCTCCATGTTGAGCACCACGTCGAACCGCTCACCCGCTGCGGCCATGTCCTCGGCGGTGGTGTGGCGGTAGTCGATGGCAAGGCCCGATTGTTCGGCATGGAGTTGCGCCACGGGGATGTTGCGCGGCGCGGCATCGGCACCCACCACCGTCGCGCCAAGCCGCGCCATCGGCTCGCTCAGCAGGCCACCGCCGCAGCCGATATCGAGCAGGCGCAGCCCGTCAAAGGGCCGCGCGGTGCCGAGGTCGCGGTCGAACTCGGCGGCGATCTGCGATGTGATATAGTCGAGCCTGCAAGGGTTGAGCATGTGCAGCGGCTTGAACTTGCCGTTCGGGTCCCACCATTCTGCGGCCATCGCCTCGAATTTGGCGACCTCGGCGGGATCGATTGTGCTCTGCGCGACTTGCATTCCGGTCTCCCTGTGGCTCAATTGGTGACGGGCGATATATAGGACATCCATGGACAAAGTCTCGGGCCATAAAAGCGCAGTGCAATATCTGCACCCCCCCGTCGAGCCCTTCGAGCGGCGGATGCTCGATGTGGGCGACGGCCATTCGATCTATGTCGAACAGTCGGGGCGGCGCGACGGCCTGCCGGTGGTGGTGCTGCATGGCGGGCCGGGGGGCGGATCAAGCCCGGCGATGCGGCGCTATTTCGACCCCGAGGTGTATCGGATCGTGCTTTTCGATCAACGCGGTTGTGGTCGATCCAAGCCCCATGCCAGCGTCGAGGCCAACACGACATGGCATCTGGTGGCCGATATCGAGCGCATCCGCGAGGCGCTCGGGCTCGAAAGCTGGTTCGTCTTCGGCGGAAGCTGGGGCGCGACGCTGGCGCTGATTTATGCCCAGACCCATCCCGACCGCGCGCGCCACCTGATCCTGCGCGGCGTCTTTACCATGACCGAGGCCGAGCTTCAGTGGTTCTATGGCGGGGGGGCTGCGGCCTTCTGGCCCGAGACATGGGCGCGGTTCATAACCCTCATCCCCGAGGTCGAGCGCGGCGACATGATTGGCGCCTATCACAAGCGGCTCTTTTCCGGTGACATGGCGCAGGAGATCACCCATGCCAAGGCGTGGTCGGCGTGGGAAAACGCACTGGCCACCGTCCATTCCACCGGGGTGGGCGGCGACAGTCCCGCCGATTACGCGCGTGCCTTCGCCCGGCTGGAGAATCACTATTTCCTCAATCGCGGCTTTCTCGATCAGGACGGGCATATCCATGCCAACATGGGCCGCATCGCCCATATCCCCGGCACCATCGTGCAGGGACGCTATGACATGATCTGCCCGCCCGCCGCCGCGCACCGGCTGGCCGCGCTCTGGCCTGCCTGCGATCTGCGGATGGTGCCGCTCGCCGGTCACGCCCTCTCGGAGCCGGGGATCAGCGCCGAGCTTGTGGGCGTCATGCGGCGGCTCGCGGAACGCGGCTGAGCATTGCCGCCCAAGAGGCATCGCGGTATGCGAACGCTCATGGAAACGCTTCCCGATCTCTATGCCCGGCTTGTCGCCGAGGGCAAGCTCACGCCCGATCCGGCGCAAGAGGCCCTCCTGCCCGAGTTCGAACGCATCCGCGCCGCCCTTGCCGAGACCCCGCCCAAGGGATGGTTCCGCCGCGCGCCAGACCCGCCCAAGGGACTTTACATCTGGGGCGGCGTGGGGCGCGGCAAGTCGATGCTGATGGATCTCTTTGTCGATACGCTGGACGTGCCCAACCGGCGGGTGCATTTCCACGCCTTCATGCAGGAGATACACGCGGGCCTTCACGCCGCGCGCGCGCGGGGCGAGGCCGACGCGCTGGCCCCGGTGGCGGCCGAAGTGGCGAAATCCGTTCGCCTGCTGGCCTTCGACGAGATGCAGATTACCGACATCACCGATGCGATGATCGTGGGGCGGCTCTTCGAGGCGCTTTTCGCCGCCGGGGTGGTGGTGGTGACCACATCCAACCGCGTGCCCGACGATCTTTACAAAAACGGGTTGAACCGGCAGCTTTTCCTGCCTTTCATCGCGCTGCTGAAAGATCGGATGGTCGTGCATGAAATGGTCAGCGCCACCGATTACCGCCAGAATCGGCTGGCGGGCGCGCAGACATGGTTCACCCCGCTCACGTCCGCGAATCGGGCCGTGATCGAAACCATCTGGCAGGACATGACCGGCGGTCAGGCCGTGCCCCACGAGATCATCGTCAAGGGGCGCGCAGTGGAGATCCCCGCCTTTCACAACGGTGTTGCGCGCGCCGCGTTCTATGATCTGTGCGGCCGCCCGCTTGGCCCTGCCGATTATCTCGCGCTCGCACAGTCGGTTCGCCTGCTGGTCCTGGAGAACATCCCCCAACTGGGCCGAACGAATTTCAACGAGGCGAAACGTTTCGTTACCCTCATCGACGCGCTTTACGAGGCGCGCGTGCGGCTGATTTGCTCGGCGGCGGCGGACCCGGAGTTTCTCTATATCGAGGGCGAAGGCTCTTTCGAGTTCGAGCGCACCGCCAGCCGGTTGCGCGAAATGCAGTCAGACGGCTGGGGCGCGCCCGCGTGAAATCGGCGCTTGCAAAGCCCGGAACGGGGGCCTATATGAACGTTCAACAGCGGCACCTCGGGGTCTCCGATGGTTCCACCGGGAAACAGGACGGGCCGCGCGCCCGTTTTTTTGTGCTTGGACGACATGACAAACGACCTCATCGCAAAGGCCGCCATTGACCGAAGGCTTGCCGAGATCATCACCCCGGTGATCGAGGACATGGGCTTCGAGCTTGTGCGCGTGCGCCTCATGGGCGGCAAGACCCATCTGCTTCAGATCATGGCCGACCGGCCCGAGGGCGGTATCGAGGTGGACGATTGCGCCGCGCTCAGCACCGCCATCAGCGCCGTCCTCGATGTGGAGGACCCCATCCTTGACGCCTACACGCTTGAGGTGTCGAGCCCCGGCATCGACCGGCCGCTGACCCGCCTCAAGGATTTCGAGGCCTTCGAGGGCTATGAGGCGCGGCTTGAGACCGCCGATCTGATCGACGGGCGCAAACGCTTCAAGGGCGTGCTCGCGGGGGTCGAGGGCAACGAGGTGCTGATCAATATCGAGGAAGGCACCATCGGCCTCGATTTCGATTGGCTGTCGGATGCCAAGCTGATCCTGACGGATGAATTGATCCGCGAGATGCTGCGCGCGCGCAAGGCCGCAGGCGTGATCGACGAGACGCAATATGACGAGATAGAAACCGAGAGCGGTTCCGAGGAGGACTGAGACCATGGCAATCACATCCGCCAACCAGCTTGAGCTGTTGCAGACCGCCGAGGCGGTGGCCCGCGAAAAGATGATCGACCCCGGCCTCGTGATCGAAGCCATGGAAGAGAGCCTCGCCCGCGCCGCCAAGAGCCGCTACGGCTCGGAAATGGACATCCATGTAAAGATCGACCGCAAGACGGGCCGCGCCGCCTTTACCCGCGTGCGCACCGTGGTTGCGGATGACGCGCTGGAGAATTATCAGGCCGAATTCACGCCTGAGCAGGCCAAGGCCTATTTCATCGCCGCAACGCCGGGGCGCGATGAGTTCTGGATGCGCGACGGCGTGCGCATCGACCCCGTTGAGGCGGGCACGCCGCAGGTGGGCGACACGTTCCACGAGGCCGTGCCGCCGGTGGAAATGGGCCGCATCGCCGCGCAGAGCGCCAAGCAGGTGATCCTGCAAAAGGTCCGCGAGGCCGAGCGCGACCGCCAATACGAGGCGTTCAAGGATCGCGCAGGCACCATCATCAACGGCGTGGTCAAGCGCGAGGAATACGGCAATATCATCGTCGAGCTTCAGGGCTATGGCGAGGCGGTTCTGCGTCGCAACGAAAAGATCGGCCGCGAGGCCTATCGTCCCGGCGAACGTCTGCGCGCCTATGTCAAGGATGTGCGCCGCGAGCAGCGCGGCCCGCAGATCTTCCTGTCGCGCACCGATCCGCAATTCATGGCCGAATTGTTCAAGATGGAAGTGCCCGAGATCTACGACAACATCATCGAGATCAAGGCTGTCGCCCGTGATCCCGGCAGCCGCGCCAAGATCGCCGTGATCAGCTATGACAGCTCGATCGACCCGGTCGGCGCCTGCGTGGGGATGCGCGGCAGCCGCGTTCAGGCCGTCGTGAACGAGCTTCAGGGCGAAAAGATCGACATCATCCCGTGGAACGAGGATCAGGCCACGTTCCTTGTCAACGCGCTGCAACCCGCCGAGGTGGCCAAGGTCGTGATCGACGAGGACGCGCAGCGCATCGAGGTGGTGGTGCCCGAGGATCAGCTTTCGCTTGCCATCGGGCGGCGCGGGCAGAACGTGCGACTGGCAAGCCAACTGACCGGGCTTGACATCGACATCGTGACCGAAGCGCAGGACAGCGAGCGTCGCCAGAAGGAATTCGAGGAGCGCACCAAACTGTTCATGGACACGCTCGATCTGGATGAGTTCTTTGCCCAGCTTCTGGTGGCCGAGGGGTTCACCAATCTCGAAGAGGTGGCTTATGTGGAGGTCGACGAACTTCTGGTCATCGACGGCGTGGACGAGGACACCGCCGGAGAGCTTCAGGCGCGCGCCCGCGACGTGATCGAGGCGCAGGCTGCGGCGGCGCTTGAGGAGGCGCGTGCCCTTGGGGTCGAGGACAGCCTGATCGGCTTCGAGGGGCTGACCCCCCAAATGGTGCTGGCGCTGGCCAAGGACGACGTCAAGACGCTGGAGGATTTCGCCACCTGCGCCGATTGGGAACTGGCCGGCGGCTGGACGACGGTAGAGGGCGCGCGCGTCAAGGATGACGGGATACTGGAGCCCTTCGACATCTCGCTGGAAGAGGCGCAGGACATGGTGATGACCGCCCGCGTGATGCTGGGCTGGGTGGACCCCGATGATCTTCTGCCCGAGACCGAAGCGGTCGAGGGCGGCGAAGAGGAGGCCGGGGCCTGATCCGTCAGGCTCCGGGGTCAGGCATGGGTCGCGGCGGGCACCCAAAGGATCGCGCGGACGGTCCCGAACGCAAGTGCATCGCCACGGGCGAGGTGCGCCCGAAATCGGCGCTCGTGCGCTTCGTGATCGGGCCTGATGGCGCGGTGGTGCCCGACATCGCGGCCAAGCTGCCGGGGCGTGGCATCTATGTGGTGCCGGACCGCGCCGCCATCGAGCGCGCGGCGACCAAGGGGCTTTTCGCGCGCGCCGCGAAACAGCCGGTGACGGTGCCCGAGGGGCTGGCCGCGCAGGTCGAGGCGCTGATCGCGCGCCGGGTGATCGACCTCATCAGCCTTGCGCGCAAGGGCGGGGGCGCGGTGGCCGGGTATGAGAAGGTCAAGGACCGGCTCGCGCGCGAAGAGGTGCGGGTTCTGCTTCAGGCCAGCGATGGCTCGGAGCGCGGCAAATCGGGCCTGAGCACGCCCGAAGGCGGCACCTATATCGGCTGGCTGACCGCCGACGAGCTTGGTCAGGCCTTCAGCCGTCAAACCACGATCCACGCCGTGCTGGGCTATGGAGGTTTGGCGCAACGTGTTGTAGAGGAGGCGGCAAGACTGAAAGGTCTGCGCGTCTCGGACGGCGGGACTGCCCGCCGGAAAGGAAAGTAAGAGCAAATGAGCGACAACGACGGAAAGAAACCCTTGGGTGTGCGTGGCGGTCCCCGTGCGGGGAACGTGAAGCAAAGCTTCAGCCATGGACGCACCAAGAACGTCGTGGTGGAAACCAAACGCAAGCGCGTGGTCGTGCCCAAGCCGGGCGCGTCCGTGGGCGTGGGCAGCTCACCCTCCGTCGCCGCCTCCGGGGCCACCAAGCGCCCTGCGGGGATTTCCGATGCCGAGCTTGAACGCCGGATGAAGGCACTCGCCGCCGCAAAGGCACGCGAGGCCGAGGATGCCATCCGCCGCGAGGCGGAGGAAAAGGCCCGCGAGGAAGACCGCCAGCGCCGCCGCGAAGAGGCCGAAGCCAAGGAGCGCGAGCAGCGCGAGGCCGAGGACCGCGCGCGCCAGAAAGCCGAGGAAGACGAGATCCGCGTGCGCGAGGCCGCCGAGGCCAAGGCACGCGAGAGCGCCCCCGCCCCCGCGCCCGATACCGGAGAGCGTCCCGGCCCGGCCAAGGGGCCGACCCCGGTTGCCCCGCGCCGCCGCGAAGAAGATGACCGCGACAATCGCCGCAACAAGAGCCGGACAGCAGGCGACGATGGCCGCCGCACCGGCAAGCTCACGCTCAATCAGGCGCTTGCGGGCGAAGGCGGTCGCCACAAATCCATGGCCGCGATGAAGCGCAAGCAGGAGCGTGCGCGTCAAAAGGCCATGGGCGGGATGCAGGAGCGCGAAAAGGTCGTGCGCGACGTGCAACTGCCCGAGGTGATCGTCGTTTCCGAGCTTGCCAACCGCATGGCCGAGCGCGTCGGCGACGTGGTCAAGTCGCTCATGCAGATGGGCATGATGGTGACGCAGAACGAACCGATCGACGCCGATACCGCCGAACTCATCATCGAGGAATTCGGCCACCGCATCGTGCGGGTCAGTGATTCGGATGTCGAGGACGTGATCGACGCGGTCGACGACAAGCCCGAGGATCTCAAGCCGCGCTCGCCCGTCATTACCATCATGGGCCATGTGGATCACGGCAAGACCTCGCTTCTCGATGCAATCCGCGATGCCAAGGTCGTCGCGGGCGAGGCCGGGGGCATCACCCAGCATATCGGGGCCTATCAGGTCACCACCGACAGCGGCACACTGCTCACCTTCCTCGACACGCCGGGCCACGCCGCCTTTACCTCGATGCGCGCACGCGGCGCGCATGTGACGGATATCGTCGTGCTGGTCGTGGCCGCCGATGATGCGGTGATGCCGCAGACCATCGAGGCCATCAACCACGCCAAGGCCGCAGGCGTCCCGATGATCGTGGCGATCAACAAGATCGACCTGCCCGCCGCCGATCCCGACAAGGTGCGCTCGGATCTTCTGCGCCACGAGGTCGTGGTCGAGAAGATGTCGGGCGACGTGCAGGATGTCGAGGTATCGGCCATGACCGGGCAGGGTCTTGACGAGTTGCTTGAGGCGATTGCGCTTCAGTCCGAGATCCTCGAGTTGAAGGCCAACCCGGATCGCGCCGCCGAAGGTGCCGTGATCGAGGCGCAGCTTGACGTGGGCCGTGGCCCTGTCGCCACCGTTCTGGTTCAGAAAGGCACGCTCAAGCAGGGCGATATCTTCGTCGTGGGCGAGCAATACGGCAAGGTGCGCGCGCTGGTCAACGACCGCGGCGAGCGTATCAAGGAAGCCGGCCCTTCGGCCCCGGTCGAAGTGCTGGGCCTCAACGGCACGCCCGAAGCAGGCGATGTGCTCAACGTCGTCGAGACCGAGGCGCAGGCCCGCGAGATCGCCAATTACCGCCACGAGAAGGCCAAGGAAAAGCGCGCCACCGCCGGTGCGGGCACCTCGCTCGAGCAGCTTCTGGCCAAGGCCAAGGAAGACGAGAACGTCAAGGAACTGCCGATTCTCGTCAAGGCCGACGTGCAGGGTTCTGCCGAGGCCATCGTTCAGGCGATGGAGAAGATCGGCAACGCGGAGGTGCGCGTGCGCGTGCTCCATTCGGGCGTCGGTGCGATCACCGAATCCGATATTGGCCTCGCCGAGGCCTCTGGCGCGCCGGTTCTGGGCTTCAACGTCCGGGCCAACGCGCCCGCGCGCAACAGCGCCAACCAGAAGGGTGTGGAGATCCGCTATTATTCGGTGATCTACGATCTGGTGGACGATGTGAAAGCGGCGGCAAGCGGCCTTCTGGGCAACGAGATCCGCGAGAAGTTCATCGGCTATGCCAAGGTCAAGGAGGTCTTCAAGGTCTCCAACGTGGGCCGGGTCGCGGGTTGTCTGGTTACCGAAGGCGTGGCGCGGCGCAGCGCGGGCGTGCGCCTGCTGCGCGACGACGTGGTGATCCACGAAGGCACGCTCAAGACGCTCAAGCGCTTCAAGGACGAGGTTGCCGAAGTGCAATCCGGTCAGGAATGCGGCATGGCCTTCGAGAATTACGACGATGTGCGCGAGGGCGACGTGATCGAGATCTTCGAGCGCGAGGAAATCACCCGCAGCCTTGCGTGATCCGATCGCGCCGTTACAAACGCCGAGGGCCGGGGATGATCCCCGGCCCTCGTCATTTTCACACTGATCAGTTGTATTTCTTGATTTCGCCGGATTTCAGGCGCGAAAGGTAGCTGTTCAACTCGCGCTTGACGATCGGCATCAGGAAATAAAGCCCGATGATGTTGACCACCGCCATGGCAAAGATCGCCGCATCCGAGAAGTCGATCACCGGCCCGAGATTGGCCGCGGCCCCGATCACCACGAAGATGCAGAAGATCACCTTGAACACCAGTTCCGTGGTCTGTCCCTCGCCGAAGAGGTAGGTCCAGGCCTTGAGGCCGTAATAGGACCAGCTGATCATCGTCGAGAAGGCGAACAGGATCACTGCAATGGCCAGAACATAGGGAAACCAGCTTATCGCGCTGCCGAAGGCCGCCGAGGTGAGGCCCACGCCCGAGGTGCCGCCGACGGTCTGGATCGCGGTGCCCGCCTCGTTGAGCAGGTAATTGCCATCCGGTCCCGCCACCAGTTGCCCGGTGATGATGATGACGAGCGCCGTCATCGTGCAGATCACCACCGTGTCGATGAACGGCTCCAGAAGCGACACCAGGCCCTCGGTCACCGGCTCCTTGGTGCGCACCGCCGCGTGGGCGATGGCCGCAGAGCCCACGCCCGCCTCGTTCGAGAAGGCCGCGCGCTTGAAGCCCTGGATCAGCGCGCCGACCATGCCGCCCGCGACGCCAAGCCCGGTAAAGGCCCCGGCAAAGATCTGTCCGAAGGCCCAGCCGATCTGATCGGCGTTCATCACGATGATGATCAGCGCCGTGCCGACATAGAGGATGCCCATGAACGGCACGACCTTTTCGGTCACCCGCGCGATGGACTTGATCCCGCCGACGATCACCGCGAACACGACGGCGGCAAAGATCACGCCCGTGATCCAGCCCGGATAGGCCCCGAGGATCCCCGAGATCTGCTGATGCGCCTGGTTGGCCTGAAACATGTTGCCGCCGCCAAGCGCGCCCAGGATGCAGAAGATCGAGAACAGCACGGCAAGGATCTTGCCCCCCGGCAGCCCACGCTCGGTGAACCCCTTCGACAGGTAATACATCGGTCCGCCCGACACGCGGCCATCGGGGTATTCGTTGCGGTATTTCACGCCCAATGTGCATTCGGTGAACTTCGACGCCATCCCCATGAGCCCGGCGAGGATCATCCAGAAGGTCGCGCCCGGGCCGCCAATGCTGACCGCAACGGCCACGCCGGCGATGTTGCCAAGACCAACGGTGCCGGAAAGTGCGGTGGCAAGCGCCTGGAAATGGCTCACCTCGCCCGCGTCATTGGGATCTGAATAGTCGCCCTTGACCAGCGAAATGGAATGGCCGACCGCGCGGAACTGGATGAACCCGAAATAAAGGGTAAAGACCGTCGCGCCGATCACCAGCCAGGCCACGATCCACGGGAATGTGGTGCCGGGAAAGTTGGAGAAGATGAGATTGACGAACCAGCCGGTCGAATCGGCGAAGATCCGGTTCACCGTCTCGTCGATGGATTGCGCCCGCGCCGGAGCGGCGGAGAGCGCCGCAAGCGCGGCAAACGCTGCGAAAATATTCTTTTGCTGCATTGTTTTTGTCCCTGTTGGTCTCGTTGTCATGGCACGATGGTGCAGGGCACCGGCGATGTCTGCACAAGCGCACCCGCGACCGAACCGAAGATCCGCGCCTCGAGCGCCGATTGCCCCTCGCGCCCGACGACGATCTGCACCGCGCCCATTTCGCTGGCGATCTTGCCCAGCAACTCGGCGGTGCTGCCGTAGCGGATCACCACCTCGACCGGCATCCCGGCGTCTTTCAGCTCGGCCACCACGGTCTTGTTGAGCATCTCCTCGGCGCGGGCCATCTCTTCGCGGCGGCGCTTGTGGCGCTCTTCCAGCTCGCTGGCACTCAGGAAGGAATACGGCGACCATTCAAGCACATGCGCGATCACGATCGTGCCGCCCTGCGCGCGGGCCCGCTCGACAGCGAATTCCAGCGCGCGCCGCGCCGACACGCTGCCGTCGTAGCCGACGACGAATTTATCGGACATTCTGGGGTCTCCCTCGTTTGTTTCGTCACCCGGGTCTTCAAGGCCCGGTATTCAAAACTAACAGGGATTCGCCTCACGATTTTCCCGGAATCGACCGTTTCGCAAGCCGAACGGATTGAAATGCTACAGATTAGTGACTTTCACGCAAGATTTTCCCTGAATCGGCCATTTTGCAGTTGCGGCATTGCGCCGCGCGGCCGCGAGTCGCGCTCAGTAACTGTAATCGGCATAGATGCGGCTCAGATCGCCTTGCCAGTCGCCGTGATAGCGGGCGAGAAGGTCATCGGCGGGGGTGCGGCCGCTCTCGACACTCTCGCGCAGCGCATCGAGAAAATGGGTCTCGTCGGGGATCATGCCGCCGCCACCGGGCCGCGCCCGCGCCTTGAGCCCGGCATGGGACAAGTCCAACACCTCGCGCGCGAGGCTGTGCATGTCGATGCCCCCCACCTTCGCCTGAAGCCCGTCCACGCTGGCCGCGACGCGCAGGTTGTCGCGGGTCTCGGCATCCCACGATTTGCACAGGTCCCAGGCGGCATCGAGCGTGGATTGGTCATACATCAGCCCGACCCAGAAGGCAGGCAGCGCACAAAGCCTGCGCCACGGGCCGCCATCGGCACCGCGCATCTCCATGAATTTCTTGATCCGCGCCTCGGGGAAAATGGTGGTGAGGTGATCGGCCCAATCGCTGAGCGTGGGTTTCTCACCCGGCAGGGCGGGCAACTCGCCGCGCAGGAAATCGCGGAAGCTTTGCCCCAAAGCGTCGATATACCGCCCGTCGCGGTAGACGAAATACATCGGCACATCGAGCGCATACTCTGCATAGGCCTCAAACCCGAAGCCCTCGTCAAAGACAAAGGGCAGCATCCCCGTGCGCGCCGCATCGAGGTCACGCCAGACACGCGCGCGCCAGGATTTGTGCCCGTTAGGCTTGCCCTCGAAAAAAGGTGAATTGGCGAAAAGCGCGGTGGCCACGGGTTGCAGCGCCAGCGCCACGCGGAATTTCTGCACCATGTCCGCCTCGGATGAGAAATCGAGATTGACCTGCACGGTGCAGGTGCGGCGCATCATGCTGCGGCCCATGGTGCCGACCTTTTGCATATAGCTGTCCATCAGCTTGTAACGGCCCTTGGGCATGAGCGGCATGTCGTCATGCATCCAGATCGGGGCTGCCCCAAGGCCGATAAAGCCCACCCCCACCTTGTCGGCGATGTCCTTGACGTCGCGCAGATGCTCGTTCACCTCGTCGCAGGTCTGATGGATGGTTTCCAGCGGCGCGCCGCTCAGTTCGAGTTGCCCGCCCGGCTCGAGGCTCACGTTCGCGCCGTCCTTTTCCAGCCCGATGAGGTGGCCCCCCTCCTCGACCGGGGTCCAGCCATGCCCGTCGCGCAGCCCCTCCAGCACGGCAAGGATCGAGCGCGGCCCCTCATAGGGCAGAGGCCGCAGCGTGTCCTTGCAATAGCCGAATTTCTCGTGCTCGGTGCCGATGCGCCAGTCGGATTTGGGTTTGCACCCGCTCGCCAGATACTCGGCAAGCTGGCTTTGATGCTCGATCGGCCCGCCGCCGGATTGGGGAATGGACATGCTCGGGTCTCCTGAACGGCGTGCGTTTTTGTCGGGGGCCAGAGTTGGCGGTATTCCGCGCGGGTGTCAATGCAGCCTTGGGTAGGATGTCGAACGCATGTGCCGCTGCCAGAGCGTCTCGGGCGCGGGGCCGGGGCGGCGCATCCGCGCCAGCATATGCTCGGTGCGCAGGCCGGGAAGCGCGGCGAAGGCATCGAAAAGCGCCTCCGCCCCTTCGGCATCGAGCGGAATACGCAATGCGGGCTGACCCGGTTGGCTGAGCACCCAATGCGGCCCCTCGGGATCGAGGCCCAGCGCGGTGATCTCCGACAGTGCCACTGCGCCGCCGGTGACAGGGCCGAGATAGGCAATCAGCCCCTCATCCACCACCACCACCCCCGGCCCGCCCGCACCGCGGCGAAACCGCACCCGCTGCACCCCGGCGAGGCCAAGCGCGGCGGCCGCGGCCAGCAACGCCCAGCCCAGCCATGCCAGGAGGCCAAAGCCGGTGAGCGCCCACCACAGGCCAAGCGCGGCCAGACCAAGCGCCACCAGCACCTCGCGCCAGCGGCGCAGGGTATGGGACGCGCCGGGGCGCACAAGGCTCATCCCCAGTCCCCGCAACTCAGTTGCCAGAGCGTGAGCGCGGCAACGGCGGCGGTATCGGCGCGCAGGATGCGCGGCCCCAGGCTGATGGCATGGGCCTGCGGCAAGGCGTGGAGGCGCGCGCGCTCGGCCCCGGAAAATCCACCTTCGGGGCCGATCAGCACGGCCCACGCACCGCCGGTGCCACCGGGCAAGGCGGGCGCGGTGCCCACAAGCGCCTCGTCACAAAACATCAGGTGCCGGTCCTCGGGCCAGTCCACAAGCAGCCGGTCAAGGCGCGTGAGATCGGCCACCTCGGGCACGAAAGTGCCGCCACATTGCTCGGCGGCCTCGACGGCGTGGGCCTGAAGCCGGTCCTGCCGGATACGCTCGGAATTGGTGAAATCGGTCTGCACCGGCAAGATGCGCGCGGCCCCCATCTCCGCGGCTTTCTCGACGATGAAATCGGTGCGCGCTTTCTTGATCGGGGCAAAGATCAGCCACAGGTCGGGCGGGTTGCGCTGCGGTGCAGTCTGCGCCTCGCAGCGCAACAGCCCGGCCCGCTTGCCTGCCTCGGCCACCACCGCGCGCCATTCGCCGTCGCGCCCGTTGAACACGCGCACTCCGTCCCCCGGCCCCAGCCGCATCACCCCGAAGAGGTAATGCGCCTGCGGCTGGCTCAGAGGAAGGGTTTGCCCTTCCCCCAGCGGGTGCTCTAGATAAAGCCTGATCTTGTCCCCTGTCATGAGGCCAGCATATGAGCGAGGGAAACCGGACACCAGAGGCGACAAAGGCCGTCGCCGATGCCTATGCGGGCAACTGGGTGGACCGCTGCGCCCCCGAGGCCACGCGCCCCTACCTCCGGCTCAGCCGCGCCGACCGGCCTATCGGCACGTGGCTGTTGCTGTTGCCGTGCTGGTGGGGGCTGTTGCTGGCGATGCTGGCAGACGGGCGCGCGGGCTGGCATGACGCGTGGATATTCGCGGGCTGCGGCATCGGCGCGGTGCTGATGCGCGGGGCGGGCTGCACCTGGAACGACATCACCGACCGCGACATCGACGGCTCTGTGGCGCGCACCGCCCTGCGGCCCATCCCTTCGGGACAGGTGCGCGTGCGCGGCGCGCTTCTTTGGATGGGGGCGCAGGCGCTGGTGGCGTTCCTGATCCTGCTCACGTTCAACACGGCGGCGATTGCGCTTGGCGTGCTCGCGCTTTTGCCGGTGGCGGTCTATCCCTTCGCCAAGCGGTTTACGTGGTGGCCGCAGGTATTTCTTGGCCTTGCGTTCAACTGGGGCGCGCTACTGGCTTGGACCGCGCATTCGGGGCGGCTGGAGGTGCCATCGGTGGTGCTCTATCTCGCCGGGATCGCCTGGACGCTTTTCTATGACACGATCTATGCCCATCAGGATGCCGAGGATGACGCGCTCATCGGGGTGAAATCCACGGCACGGCTTTTTGGCGAGAATTCTCCGCGCTGGCTGCGGCGGTTTCTGGTGGCGACGGTGGCGCTCATGGCGGTGGCGATCATTCTGGCAGGCCCGCCGAACCCCGTGGCGCTCATGCTTGCGCTTGGCGGGGTCTGGGCGATGGGATGGCACATGCACTGGCAGTTGCGCAGGCTCAGGCTCGACGATACCGCGCGCCTCCTGCATCTTTTCCGCTCCAACCGCGATGCAGGGCTTCTGCCTGTGCTGTTTTTCGCCGGTGCGCTTCTGGTCTGATTGCGCTTGGCCGGACGCGCGCCTAAGACGGGGCGTGTTTCAACGACCAAGGCCGCTGCTCATGCGCCTCTCCACCCTCTTGACCATCGGCGGGACGTTTCTCGGGGCGGGCGTGCTCTGTGTCGTGGCCGCAGGCTTTGCCGTGAGCGCGATCGAGGACGGCTCCCGCAGCGCGGTGCGCGACGCGCTCGACGCGCGCGGCATGCACTGGGCCGAGGTCGGCACCGACGGGCTTCAGGTATTTTTGGCCGGCACCGCGCCAAGCGAGGCCGCGCGCTTTGCCGCGCTCTCGGTGGCGGGGTCGGTGGTGGACGCGGCGCGCGTGCTCGATCAGACCGTGGTGGCAGAGGGCGAGGTGCTCGCCACGCCACAATTTGCCATCGAGATCCTGCGCAACGAGCGGGGAATTTCCCTGATCGGTCTCGTGCCTGCGACCCTCGACCGGCAAAAGTTCATGGAAGATATTGCCGAGGCGACCAATGGCGCGCCGGTGGCCGATCTGCTCGATGCCGCCGATTATCCCGCGCCCGCCACATGGCGGCCCGCGCTGCGCTATGCCGTGCGCTCGCTCGGGCTTTTGCCGCGGAGCAAGATTTCCGTGACCGCCGAGCGCGTCGAGATCACCGCAATGGTGGACAGCGCCGCCGAGAAGAACCGGGTCGAGATCGATCTGGCCCGCCGCCCCCCCGAGAATGTCGTGCTTGCGCTCGACATCTCCGCCCCCCGCCCGGTGATCACGCCTTTTACCCTGCGCTTTGTGATCGACGAGCGCGGCGCGCGCTTCGATGCGTGCTCTGCCGATACCGACGAGGCGCGCGACCGCATCCTGCGCGCGGCCGGGCGCGTCGGGCTGAGCGCGCGCGCGGAATGTGTCGTGGGCATGGGCGTGCCGACACCGCAATGGGCGCGCGCCGCCGAAGAGGCGATTGCCGCACTGGCAAAGCTGGGCGCGGGCAGTGTAACCTTCACCGATGCCGATATTGCGCTGCTGGCCGAGGCGGGGACCGATCAGGTCCTCTTTGATGATGTGGTGGGCGCGCTCGAGGTGGCCTTGCCCGAGGTGTTCGCGCTCGATGCCACGCTGCCGCCGCTGCCGGACGCAAGCGCGCCGCTGGCACCCGAATTCATCGCCACGCTCTCGCCCGAAGGGCAGGTGCTGTTGCGCGGGCGCGTGGACAGCGAACGGATGCGCGAGACGGTCACGAGTTTTGCGCGCGCCCGGTTTTCCTCCGGTGCCGTGCACACGACGGCGCGGGTGGCCGAGGGGTTGCCACGCGATTGGCCGATGCGGGTGCTTCTGGCGCTTGAGGCGCTTAGCCACCTCGAGAACGGCGCCGTGACCGTCACCCCCGAGCGGCTGGACATAACGGGCAAGACCGGGCGCAAATCCGCCGGATCCGAGATTGCGCAGCTGCTGGCCGACCGCCTTGACGGAACCGAGAAATTTTCCATCGACGTGACCTATCAGAAAAAACTTGATCCATTGGCAAGCCTGCCCACCCCAGAGGAATGCGAGACGCAGGTCGCCGAGGTGCAGAGCGCGCAGAAGATCGGCTTCGAGCCGGGCTCGGCCAGGATCGACAGCGCAGGGGCCGTGATCCTCGATGCCATCGCCGACATCCTCAAGGCCTGTGGCGAGATCCGCATGGAAATCGGCGGCCATACCGACAGCCAGGGCCGCGAGGAAATGAACGGACAATTGAGCCTCGAGCGCGCGCGCGCGGTGCTCGATGAATTGCGCCTGCGCCGCGTGTTGACATCCATGATCGACGCGAAAGGCTATGGCGAGAGCCGCCCGATTGCCGATAACGACACCGAAGAGGGGCGCGAGACCAATCGTCGGATCGAATTTCGGGTGATTCGCCCCGAGCCCGTGGCCGAGGTGCAGACAGGGCTTGAAAGCCTCGAGGATACGGGGGAAGAAGGCGCAGTCGGCACGGACAGTCAGGACCCATCCGCGGATGAACAGAACTGAATTCATCATCGCCACGGCCATCGTGCTTTTCGTGGCGTTCTGCATGGGCTGGTTCGCGAACTGGCTGGTGCATCGCTTCGTGCGGGTGCAGGCGTCGGATGTGGGAGAGTTGGAGCGGCTGGCGCAGGAACTGCACGAGGCCGAGGAAACCCGCGATCAGGCCATCACCTATCTGCAACAGCGCGAGGCCGAACTGACCAATCAGCTCAGCCAGGCGGAGGCGGAATTGTCGGCCACCATGGAGGGACTGCGCGAAGCCCGCTACGAGGCCGAGCATCTGCGATTGCATCTCGAAAAGGTCGCGGGCCGCGCGGCGGAATAGACCGGCCTCAGCCTTGGGCAAAATCCACAATTGCGGATGTCAGGCAATCGAGGCTGTCGGTCCTCGAAACCCCCTCGGGCAGCGCATCGGTCATCAGCGACAATTCGGTGCAGGCGATGAGCAGGTGATCGGCCCCCTGTGACAAAAGCGCCTCGGCCTCGGCCCGGAGACGGGGGCGCAAAGGGCCGAGCGGCGTGCCGCCCTTGACGGCGCGGATAATTCCCAGAAGCGCCGCGTCGTCATCGAGAAAGACGGGTGTCAGACCACGGGTGGCGAAAGGCGCGTCGAACACCCCCGCCAGCCGCGTTGCGGGCGAGGCCAGCATCCCCACGCGCCGCGCGCCGCTCTGCGTCAGATGCGCGGCGGTCAGATCCAGCATGTCGAGAAAGGGCAGGTCGGACGCGGCGCGGATCGCGGGCGCATAATGGTGGGCCGTGTTGCAGGGCATGGCGAGGGCCTTTGCGCCGCCTGCGGCCAGATCGCGTGCCATCCGGGCAAGCGTCGGGCCGGGATCGTCTCCGCCGCCCTCGATCAGCGCCTTGATGCGGCTCGGCACCTGCGGGTTCTGATGGACAAGAAGCGGCACGTGATCCGCGTCGTCGTGCGCGGGCACCGCAGCCAGCACCTTTTGCATCAGCAGGATGGTGGCCTCGGGTCCCATGCCGCCAAGAATCCCGACTGTCTTCATGCGCGTGTCCTAGCCCGTTGAGGAGAGGGCACGACGGCCCGCGCCCATGCGGATATCTGCGCTGCGCGCGTGCCCCTCCATCCCCTCGGCACGGCTCAGCCGCGCCGTCACACCGGCGATTTGGTCAAGCGCCTGAGGCGCGACCTTCTGCCAGGTGACGGTTTTCAGGAACTTGTGCACCGACAGCCCCCCTGTGTAGCGCGCCGCCCCCGAGGTGGGCAAGACATGGTTCGGCCCCGCCGCCTTGTCGCCGAAGGCCACAGTGGTCGCCTCACCGAGAAAGAGCGAGCCATAGGCCGTCAGGCGGCCAAGCCACCAATCGAGACCCTCGGCCTGCACATGCAGGTGCTCGGGCGCGCGGGCATCGGCATGGGCGGCCATCTCCTCGGGCGTATCGCAGAGCACCACCTCCGCCAGATCACGCCAGGCCGCCTGCGCCGCGCTGCGGTTGGGGTCGGGCAGGCTGGCGATGAGGGCGGGCACGCGGGCGATCACCGCTTCGGCAAGCGGGCGATGCGTGGTGGCGAGCCAGACCGGCGAATTGGCCCCGTGCTCCGCCTGCCCCACAAGATCGGCGGCGACGGTCCCGGGATCGGCGCTGTCATCTGCAAGGATCAGGCTGTCGGTGGGCCCCGCCACTATGTCGATGCCGACGGGGCCGAAAAGCTGCCGCTTGGCCTCGGCCACGTAGGCATTGCCGGGACCGACAAGGATATCGGCGCGCGGCGCACCGAAAAGACCAAAGGCCATGGCGGCAATGCCCTGCACCCCGCCCATGCACAGGATGCGCGACGCGCCGGCAAGGTGCATCGTGTAAAGCAGCGCATCGGGGATGCCCGCCCCGCCCGAGGGCGGCGAACAGGCGGTGATGTCGGGCACGCCCGCCGCGCGCGCCGTGGCGATGGACATGAGCGCCGAGGCGATGTGGCTATAGCGCCCGCCCGGCACGTAACACCCCGCCGCCTGCACGGGGATCTGTTTCTGGCCTGCGATCAGGCCGGGGCGCAGCTCGATCTCCATGTCGCGCGCGGTGGCGCGCTGTGCCTCGGCGAAGCGGCGGATGTTGTCATGCGCCCAGGCAATATCCTCCCGCAGGGCCTGCGGCACCCGCGCGCTTGCCGCCTCGATCTCGGCGCGGCTGACGGTGACAGCCCCCTGCCAGCCGTCAAGGACCCGGGCATATTCCAGCGCCACCTGCGCGCCCCCCACCCGCAGCCGCGCCAGCATGATGCGCACCGTGTCGGCGATGTCCGCCGGGGTCTCGGGCGGGGTGTGGGTGGCGGCCTTGAGATAGGTGACGGGCATGGCACAGGCTCCTCTCTCCTATGGATGGAAGGACACAGGCCGCGCGGCAAGCACCTTGCCGCGATCGTGACGGGGTTTTTGCAAGCCGTGAAGCGGGGTTTCGGGAAATCCGAAGTCACCCCCCTGCCCCAAGGCGAGACCAGGATAATTCCCGAATTTTCCTGGTCTCGCCCGGTCAGCACCGGACATCGGCCAGAAGCCCGCGCGCACACGCTTCGATCAGGTCGAGCACGCCCTCGAAATCGCGCGTGTAATAGGGATCGGGCACATGATCCGCGCCCCAATCCGGCGCGTAAGCGTTGAACAGGCGCAAGGGCGTGGTGTTGCCCGCAGGGCGCAGCGCCTCGGTGTCGGCGTGCGTCTCGGCATCCATGGCAAGGATCAGGTCGAACCGCTCGAAATCCTCGGCCCGCACGCGTCGCGCGCGCAGGTCCGAGATGTCGATCCCCCGAGCGCGCAGGGCTTCCTGCATCGCGCCGTAAGGCGGCTCCCCCTCGTGCCAGCCCGAGGTGCCCGCGCTGTCGGTGACGGTCCAGGGGGCAAGCGCGCGAAACACCCCCTCGGCGGCGGGCGAGCGGCAGATATTGCCAAGACAGACGAACAGAATCCGGGTGGTCATGGGGCCTCCGCTTTGCCACAGATAGGGCAGGAGGGCACGATGGAAAAGATCGTCATTCTCACCGGCGCGGGCATTTCCGCCGAGAGCGGGCTTGGCACCTTCCGCGATGCGGGCGGGATCTGGGCGCAGCACCGGATCGAGGACGTGGCCACGCCCGAGGCCTTTGCCCGCAACCCTGCTCTCGTGCACCGGTTCTACAATGCACGCCGTGCGCAGGCGGCGCAGGCGCGGCCCAACGAGGCGCATCTGGCGCTTGCCCGGTTGCAGGCCGAAGCGCGCGCCAAGGTCCTGATCATCACGCAGAACGTGGACGGGTTGCACGAGGCGGCAGGCAACCGCGACGTGATCCACATGCACGGCGAGCTTTCCCGTGCGCTCTGTGCCGTCTGCGGCCATCGCTGGCAGGCCCCGCTGGCCATGTCCACGAGCGACGCCTGCCCGGACTGCGGCGCGCACGCCTGCCGCCCCGATGTGGTCTGGTTCGGCGAAATCCCCTACCGGATGGAGGAGGTCCTGGGCCACCTGTCACAGGCGTCGCTCTTCGCGGCCATCGGCACCTCGGGTCAGGTCTGGCCCGCCGCCGGTTTCGCGCAGGAGGCGGCGCGCGCGGGGGCGCAGTGCATCGAGATCAATCCGGAGCCATCCGCCGTCGCGGGCGATTTCCACACGCGGCGGCAGGGCCCTGCGTCAAGAGAGGTGCCCGGCTGGGTTGCCGGGCTCCTGTCCGACGGTTAGTTGCCGTGCCCGTGCCCTTCGGCCTTGCGCGTGAGGTCCACGGGAACATCGACGGTGATCTCGCCGGATTTCTCGAAGATCAGGGTGAGCGGAATTTCCTTGCCCTGCTCGAAGCTCTCGGTCAGCCCCATGAACATCACATGGCTCCCGCCGCGTTGCAGCACCAGGGTTTCCCCGGCGGGCAGATCGAAGCCCTCTTCGACATGAACCATTTTCATCACGCCCCCGTCCTCACGATGCGTATGGAGTTGGGCCATTTTCGCGACGGGGGATTTCGCGCCGATCAGCCGGTCACCGGCATCGCCGATATTCTCGATCAGCATGAAGGCCGCGCCGGTCTTGGCCATCGGGCTGGCGGCGCGGGCATAGGTGTCAAGGATGTGGATTTCCTGCGCAAGGGCAGGCGTGGCAAGGGCAAGGCCGAGCGTGGCGGCAAGACTGAGTTTCAGGGACATGATGTCGCTCCTTTGGGTCTGATGATGAGAGAAGAGGATCAGGCCTGTCGGGGCGGCGCGCGCGCGCGCAACGGGGGCGGGAGCAACGGGATCACATGGGCCGCCCCGGCAAACGGATAGCGCGCGAAGGTCACGGCCGGGTGCGGCGCGGGCAGCGGATCGCGCGGGGTGGTGGCGTGAAAGGCCAGAAGGCACTCGGGGCAGATATGCGGCGGGGCCACGGGCGCACCCTGGGCATCGACGAGGACGGTGCGGGTGCCCTCCCCGGTGCAGAGCACGACCTCGCCCACGGGCAGCGGCGTGCCCCGCGCCACGGCCAGCGTGACACTGGTCAGCGCCAGAAAGAGGCAGAGGCCGAGGGCCGTGAGGGGGCGCAAGCGGATCATCGCGACAGGTATAGGCCCGCGCGTGGCGCACTGCCAAGCGACAAAACGAAACAGCCCCGCCGCAGCGCGGCAGGGCTGTGTCATGACGTGCCGGGCGCGATCAGGCGGTGGCGGCCTGCGCCTTGGCAATCTCTTTCTTGACCTTCAGCGCGGAGGCCGACAGTTCGTCGTCCTTGGCCTTGGCAAGGAAGGCGTCGAGCCCGCCGCGATGATCGACGCTGCGCAGGGCATGGGCCGAGATCCGCAGTTTGATACCGCGATTCAGGGTCTCGGATTGCAGCGTCACATCGTTGAGGTTCGGCAGATACCGACGACGTGTCTTGTTGTTGGCATGGCTGGAGTTGTTGCCCGTCATCGGGCCTTTTCCGGTCAGTTCGCAGCGGCGCGACATGGGGTCATCCTCGTCCTGGGGTGAGGGCGCGTGCAGGCCCTTCTTAACACAAACGGGCACCGCCACAGGCAGCGCCCCGAATTCCGTCAGCGGTCTTTAGGCGCAAAGCCGGGGGGCGTCAAGGGATTCGGGCGTGAAATACGCGCATTGCATCGGCGCGCCCGCGCTCTAGGATCGCCACATATCCACAGTGGAGAGAGCCATGGAAATCATCAGGACCGAAAGCGTCGCCAGCCGCCTTGCCGAACCGGCCTATTTCACGGGCAGGGTCTGGCAGGAGGTGGTGAGCGCGCCCCCCGCCCCCGCACGGGTGCGGGCGCTGCGGGTCACGTTCGAGCCGGGCGCGCGCACCGCCTGGCACACGCATCCTCTGGGCCAGACGCTGCATGTCGTCTCGGGCTTCGGGCTGATCGGCACGCGGGGCGGTCCGGTGGAGGTGATCCGCGCGGGCGACACGGTCTGGATTCCGCCCGGCGAAGAGCACTGGCACGGCGCGGCACCTGACCGGATGATGTGCCATCTGGCGATCCAGGAGGCCGAGGACGGGCGCACGGCGGACTGGCTCGCCCATGTCACCGATGCGGAATACGGCGCGGCCTGAGCTCTTTCAGCCGCGCAGAAGCGCCAGAAACCGGTCGATGGTCTCTTCGGTGATCGACCAGTCGCAGACGAATCGCGCGAGAAGCGGCGTGTCGCCGGGGCCCTCGTCGAGCGGCCCTTCATAGAGCGCATAGGTGGCCCCCGCTGCGCGCAGCCGCCGGTGGGTGGCGCGCGGCAGGCGGGCAAAGATCATGTTGACCTCCGGCTCATAGGCGAAATCGACCTCGGCCACCCCGCGCAGCCCCTCGGCCAGATAGGCGGCGCGGGCATTGGCGGTGCGGGCGGCGTCCAGCCAGGTGTCGCCTTCGAGAAAGCCCAGCATCTGCGCCGACAGGAACCGGTGCTTGGAGAAGAGATGCGCCGAGCGTTTGCGGCGCAGCTCGAACTCCCAGGCGTTCTCGGGCGAGAAGAAGATCACCGCCTCGACCCCCAGACAGCCGTTCTTGGTGCCGCCAAAGCTGACCGCGTCGATCCCCGCGCGCCAGCTCATCTCGGCAGGGGTGCAGCCGAGCGCGGCGATGGCATTGGCAAAGCGCGCGCCATCAAGATGGGTGGGCATCGCGTGCGCGCGCGCCACGTCGCAAAGGGCGGCGATCTCGGCGCAGCTATAAAGCCGCCCGCGTTCCGTCGCCTGCGTGAGCGCAAGCGGCCCGTATTGCGGCGCGTGCACGTCACCGGCGGGCCAGGCGGCGATGGCGGCCTGCAACTCGGCGGGCGTCATCTTGTCGGCCGCGCCCACAAGGCTGAGCTTCGCGCCGCCGGTAAAGAATTCGGGAGCGTTGCACTCGTCCACATGGATATGCGCGAGCGGCGTGCAGAACACCGTCTGCCAGGGCTGCGACAGCGTGGCAAGGCCAAGCGCGTTGGCCGCCGTGCCGGTGCCGACAAGGTAGACGCTGGCCCTGGGGGCCTCGAACAGCTCGCGCAGCCGGTCGCGGACCCGGTCCATCAGCGCGTCCTCGCCGTAAGAGGGCATGAAGCCTTCATTGGCGGCGATCATGGCATCCATGACCTGCGGCAGGGCGGGGCCTGCATTGTCGGAGGCGAAATTCATGGGATTGGCTCCTCGATGATGTGGTCTTCCCAGTCCTCTTCGGGGACTTCGTGTTCGGGCAGGGTGCGGTGCTGCATCGACACGCCCGCATCATGCACGCTCTGCGCGGTGCCCGAAATCAGCGGGTGCCAGTCATAAAGCCGCCTGCCCTGATGGAGCAGTTTGTAGGCGCAGGTCTCGGGCAGCCAATAGGCGTGGCGCTCGATGGTGTGGGGCTTCAATGAGATACATTCCGGCACGAACTGATGGCGGATCGGATATTGCCCGCAGCGGCAGGTGGTATCGTCGAAGAGGCGGCAGGCGACGCGGGTGAATGCAACCTCGCCGGTCTCGTCATCCTCAAGCTTGTTCATGCAGCATTTGCCGCATCCGTCGCAAAGCGCCTCCCATTCCGCCTGCGTCATGCGGGCAAGCGGCACCGTCTCCCAGTAGCGGGGCCGGAGGCCGCTGCGGTCGATGGGATCGCTCATATCGTGGCCAATATGCTGCGAGCGCGGGCGCAATCGGCATCCATCTGCGCGATGAACGCCTCCAGGCTCGGGAATGTCTCCTCAGCGCGCAGATAGTCGACAAGGCCCACCGAGAGATGCGCGCCATAGAGATCGCCCGAGAAATCGAAAAGAAATGTCTCCAGATTGGCCGCCTCGCCCTTGAACATCGGCCGCACGCCAAGCGAGGCCGCGCCGTGATACTGCCCCTTGTGCGGCCCGTCGAGCACATCGGCAAGCACCGCATAGACGCCGAATTTGGGCGGGTGCAGACCGGCGATGGACATGTTGGCAGTGGGATAGCCAAGCGTGCGCCCGCGCCGTTCGCCGCCCACCACCGGCCCTTCGATGCGGTGCCAGTGACCCAGCATGGCGGCGGCGTCGCGCGGGCGGCCTTCTCCGAGTGCGGCCCGGATCGCGGTCGAGGAGACCTGCCCGCCCTCGCCCTCCAGCAGCGTGGCGACGGTCACGCCAAAGCCCATTTCCGCGCCGAAATCGCGCAGCATCGCGGCATTGCCCGCCCGCCCCTTGCCAAAGCAGAAATCCGCGCCCACGACCGCATGGGCAATGCCAAGCCCGTCGGCCAGCACCTCCTGCGCGAAGGCGCGGGGAGAGAGCGCCGCCATGGCGGCGTTGAAGCTCAACTCATAGAGCCACTCGACCCCCAGCTTTTCCAGCCGGTGCGCGCGCGCCTCGGCGCTCATCAGCCGGAAGGGCGGCGCGTCGGGGGCGAAATACTCGCGCGGGTGCGGCTCGAAGGTCAGGATGCCGAGCGGCGCGCCAACGGCCGCGCCCGCCTTGCGCGCAAGCTCGATCACCGAGCGGTGGCCAATATGCACCCCGTCGAAATTGCCGATGGCAACCGAGGCACCCCGATCGGTGCCTGTGGCAAAGCTGTGGTCGCGCAGGATCCGCATGATCGAGGGGTAGCGCCGGATCAGGACCGGCGCAAGACCGATCCGGGGAGAAGCGCGATGCCCGCCGCGAGGAGCGCCAGCAGCACCGCCGCACCGGTGACGAAGAGGGCCAGCGCCCCCGCCAGCGGCGAGAGCGGCAAGACTGCGAGCGCCTCGGGCAAGCCACCCGTGAGCAGAACCGGGCCAAGCGTGACGGCGAACCACAGCGCCAGCCCCGCCGCCGCCCCGCGCAGCACCAAAGCCGCCCCCGGCACCCGCCAGCCCCGGCGCAGCGCCGCCCATGGCCGCGCCAGATCGCGCCCGATGGCCAGAAGTGCCGGCACCACCAGCAACACCAGCACCATGCCGAAGCCCAGACCGTAAACAAGCGTGATCACCGTCGGCTTGAGGAATTGCGCCTGTGTCGAGCGCTCGAAGAGAAGCGGCGCCAGCCCCAGCACCGTGGTCAGCGTGGTCAGCAGAACGGGGCGCAGCCGGTCCGCCGCCCCCTCGATGATGGCGGGGATCAGGCCACGGCCCTTCGCATGGTCGTCGATCGAGGTCACAAGCACGATGGAATCGTTGATGATGATGCCGGTCATCCCCAGAAGCCCCACCACCGAGAACATCGACAGCGGCACATCCCACTGGATATGCCCCCAGATCGCGCCCACAAGGCCGAAGGGGATGACCGCCATCACCACCATGGGCCGCGTCCAGCTTGCAAAGACCAGCGACAGCACGAGATAGATGCCCAGAAGCGTCAGCATCAGGCCAAGCCGTGCGTCCGACAGGAACTCGTTTTCCTGCTCCGAGAGCCCCCCAATGCGGTATTCCACCTGATAGGTGCCCGCGATCTCGGGCAGGATCTCGGCCTCGAGCACGCGCATGATCTCGGCGGCGCGCTCGGGGTCGTCCTCGGAGATGTCGCCGGTCACGTTGACATGGCGCAGCCCGTTCTCGCGCCGAACGGTGGCAAAGCCGGTGCGCGTGGTGACATGGACGATATCGGCAAGCGGCACGTAATAACCGCTGGTGCTGCGCAATTGCATCGTGTCGAGGAAATCCGCCGAGAGGTCCGCCTCGGGCAGTTCCACCCGGATCGCGGCAGAGCGCGGCCCGTCCGGGTAGGTGGCGGCCTCGATGCCGTTCACGCGGTTGCGCAGGGTGCGGCCCAACTCGTCGATGCTGAACCCGAGCGCCTGCCCGTGAGGGGTGAGTTCCAGCACCAGTTCGGCCTTGTCCCAGGCCAGGTTGTCCTCCAGCGCCGAGACCTCGGGGTAGCGCGCGAGCCGGGTCTTGAGTGCCTCGGCAGCGGATTTGAGCACCTCCGCCTCGGCCCCGTAAAGGGCGATGTCGAGCGCGTCGCCGCCGGGGCCCGAGCGCGCGCCGCGAAAGCTCAGCTCTTCGGTGAGCGGCAGGCGCGGCACACGATCCTGAAGGTCGGCGACGAAGGCAAAGCTGGAATAGGGGCGAAGATCGGGGTCGATCAGCTCAATGGATATACCCCCCACCAGATCGGCGTCGCGGGTGTCGGTCCCGGCCATGCCGCGCCCCGCGGCCCCACCCACCTGCGCCATGACATGCTCGACGGGGTTGAGACCGTGTTCGGCCTCATACGCCGCCCCGAGCGCCAGCACCGCCTCTTGCAGCGCGCGCATCTGCGCCACCGCATCCGCACGCGTGGCCCCCGGCACCATGGCAAAATTACCCGTCACGCTGCCCTGTTCGGGCGCGTTGAAGAACCGCCAGGTCACATCGCCGCGCAGGAACGCCCCCACTTGCAGCGCCAGAAGCAGGATCGCCCCGGCAATGACCGCATAGCGCGCGCGGATCACCAGCGCCATGAGCGGGCGAAAGGCCCGGTCGCGAAAGGCTCCGAAGCCGCGATTGACCACGCGGCTTGGCCAGTCATACCAATGCTCCCTGGCGGAATGCGCAAGGGCATGGGCCATGTGGTTGGGCAGGATCAGGAAACATTCCACAAGGCTGGCCGCCAGCACGGCGATGACCGTGAAGGGAATGTCATAGATCAGGCTTCCGAACTGCCCGCCGATCACCGCCAGCCCGAAAAACGCAATCAGCGTGGTCAGCGTGGCCGAAAAGACCGGCAGCGCCATGCGCCCCGCGGCGCGTTCGGCGGCGACCATCGGCGGCTCGCCCAGCTTGCGGTGGCGCGCATCGGCATGTTCGCCCACCACGATGGCATCATCCACGACGATCCCCAGCGTGATGATCAGCGCGAACAGCGAGATCATGTTGAGCGTGAGACCGGCGGCATACATGATCGCCAGCGCGGCCAGCATCGCCACCGGAATCCCCGCCGCCACCCAGAAGGCGGTGCGCGCGTTGAGAAAGAGAAAGAGCAGCCCGACGACAAGCGCCAGACCCATGGCGGCATTGTCGAGCAGCATGGCGATACGGCCCGAAATCGCCTCGGCGCGGGTGCGCACGAGGCCGATCTCCACCCCTTCGGGCAGGGCGCGCAGCATCTCGGCGGCGACCTCCTCGACCTGTGCCTGAATGCGCAGCGCATCGCCTTGCGCCGAGCGGCTGATCTGCACGGTGATGGCGGGGCGGTCGCCCACGAAATAGGCCAGCCCCCGGTCCACCGCGCCGCCGCGCACCGAGGCCACATCGCCGATGGTCAGCGCGCTGCCGTCGGGGTTGAGGCGCAGCGGAATGGCGGCGATCTCGGGCGCGCCGCGCGTGGCGGTGCCGGTGCGCAGCCGCGCATTGGCACCGGTCACATCGCCCGCCGGGTCGGCATCGACGCGCGCGGCGATGGCCGCGGCGATCTGGGCCATGGTCACGTCATGGGCGATGAGCGCGCGGGCGGGCACCTCGACCAGCGTTTCGGGCGCGGCGACACCCTGAATGGTGGCGCGGGTGACGCCAACGGCGAAAAGACGGGCCACGAATTCATCGGCGATGCGCGCCAGTTGCTGTGCCTCCATCGGCCCGGTGATGACCACATCCGTCACCCGGTCAAGCCAGGCTCCGCGCCGCACCACCGGTTCCTCGGCCTCCTCGGGCAATGTGGTGATCTGGTCGAGCGCGGCCTGAACCTCGTCGGCGGCGCGGCCGATGTCCCAGCCCGGCTCGAACTCGAGCACGATGCTGGCGCTTTGCTCGCGCGAGGTGCTGCGCGCCCGCGTCACCCCCTCGACCGACAAGAGCGCGGGCTCGGCAAGCTGGACGATGGCGCTGTCCACGTCCTCGGCGCTCGCCCCCTCCCAGGTGATCGAGACGGTGACATTGTCGACCACCACATCGGGAAAGAATTGCGCCCGCATCTTGGGCAGGGACAGAAGGCCAAGCGCCACCAGCACCACCAGAAGCAGGTTGGCCGCCGTGCGGTGGCGCGTGAAATACGACAGGATGCCCGCCACCCGGCTATCCCCCCATCCGGGGCTCGCGGCGCGCGGCGCTGCTGGCCGCGCCCTCTTCCGCCCCTGACGTGGCGGCCTCGGACGTGAGGCGGCGCACCTTGAGACCCGCACCGAGGGCAGGGCTGCGCTCGGTCACGATCTCGCGGCCCGCGACGTCCCCGGCGCGCACAAGCACGTCATTGCCCTGACGCCGCAACAGCGTCACCGGCACCCGTTCCAGCCGGTCATCGGCACCGAGCGCCAGCACAGCGCCATCGGGGCCAAGCGCCGAGGCAGGCAGGCGCGCGACATCCCCAAGCGGTGGCTCTTTCACGGTGACGGTCACGAAATCGCCCGGCTTCATCGCGGGCGCGTCATCGAGCGTGGCAAAGATCATGCGCCCGCTTTCGCCCTCGGCCAGCGCTGCGGCCTCGCGCGCGACGCGCCCTGTGGCTGTGATCCGCGCCGCGCCGCTCTCGAGCGTGACGGTGACGGGGGCGGGACGCAGCGCGCCGCTCTTGTCGATCAACTCGGCATATTGCGCGTTGGAGACGCGAAACGCCACGTCGAGCGCGCGCCCGTCCACCAGAAGCGCAAGCTGTTCATTGGCCGAGACAAGGCGGCCCGCGACCACGCTCACCTCGCTCAGCGTGCCCGAAAATCCGGCGGTGATGCGTGTCTCGGCCAGCCGCCGCTCGGCCTCCGACAGGGCAAGCTCTGCGCGGGCGGTGGCGGTGGCGGCCTGATCGATGCGCGCCTCGGCCAGCGCCAGCGCCTGCCGACCGGCCAACACTGCCTGCCGCGCCTGAACGAGGTTGTATTCGGCGGCCTCGATGGCCGTCAGCGTGCCCACGCCGCGCGATTCCAGATCGCGTTGCCGCGCCAGCGCGCGGGTCTGGATCTCGGCCTGTTCCTGCCGTGCGGCCAGTTCGTCATGCGCCAGGTCCAGCGCCCGCACCGCCTCGCGCTCCTCTGCGCGGGCATCGGCCAGATCGGTGCGCGTGCGCGCCAGCGCCGCCCCGGCATCGGCGGGGTCGATGCGCGCCAGAACCTGCCCCGCCGTGACCGTTCCGCCCTCGACGAAGCCCGGCGCAAGCTCGGTGATGACACCCCCCGCCTGCGCCCGGATTTCCAGCGTGCGGCGGCTCTCGATCCGGCCGAAGGCGGTCAGGGTGGGCGTCACGGTCTCGGCCTCGGGCCGGATCACGCGCACGGCAAAGACCCGCTCGCGCCGCTCGGGCACGCGCGCCTCGCGGCCTGCGCGCTCTTCGACGGCAAGGCGCAGGGTCTGGCCCGCATAGGCCAGAAGCCCGAGTGTGACCGAGAGCAGAAAGAGACCGAGAAGCCCCTGACGAAGAAAGCGCATGACGCGGACCCTAGAGACATGGTGCCGGGATGCGGCACCCTCGACAATGTAACCGCGACGGGGCGAAAACCAAGTCACGCCCCTGTAATACGGGCGCGCGCGCTATTTCCGGCGCCGATGCTCGTCGAGACGGGGCATGATCTCGACGAAGTTGCAGGGCAGGTGGCGGTAATCGAGTTGAAGGCGGAGGATCTCGTCCCAGGCATCCTTGCAGGCACCGGGGCTTCCGGGCAGGGCAAAGAGATAGGTGCCGCCCGCCACACCGCCCGTCGCGCGGCTCTGCACCGCCGAAGTGCCGATCTTGCCCATCGAGACCATGGTAAAGACCGTGCCGAAGGCGTCGATCTCCTTCTCGTAGACATCGCGGTGCGCCTCGACGGTCACATCGCGCCCCGTGAGGCCGGTGCCACCGGTCGAGATCACCACATCGACCCCCGGATCGGCGATCCAGTCGCGCAGATGCGCGGCGATCTGGTCACGCTCGTCGCGCACGATCATGCGGTCCACCAGCAGATGCCCCGCCGCCTCGATCCGCTCGGCCAGCACGTCGCCGGAGCGATCCTGCGTCAGGTCGCGCGTGTCCGACACCGTGAGCAGTGCGATACGCACCGGAATGAAATCCTTGGTCTCGTCGATACGCGACATGGGGTCAGGTCCTTTGCATGACGGCCAAACGGATGGCCAAAGCGGTAAAAATCGTGGCCGATGCGATCCCCAGGGCCCGCGCGAGGCGCGGCGAGGTGGCAAGGTGGCGGCCCAGCCCACCGGCAAAGACGCCGACGAGGCCGTTGATGACAAACCCGCCTGCCGCCAGAATGAGCCCGAAAACAAGGAATTGCGGCAGCATCGCGCGCGCGGGATCGACGAATTGCGGCACGAAGGCGAGCACGAAAAGAATGACCTTCGGGTTGAGCAGGTTGACCACCATACCCTCTCGGAACGCGCGGGCCGCGCCCATCGTGCGGGCCTGCGCCCGGATCGGTCCCTGCCGAAGTGCGCCCCGGGCCAGCCACAGAAGATAGGCCACGCCCAGCCAGCGGATAACGTCGAGCGCCAGCGGAAACGCCGCGATCATGGCGGCAAGGCCCAGTCCCGCCAGCGTGACATGCGCCATGCCCCCCGCGGATATGCCCGCGCTTGCGGCGAGGGCCGGGCGCGGGCCCGCCCGCAGGCCGAGACCGAGGCAGAACATCATGTCCGCCCCCGGCGTGAGGTTGAGCGCCAGACCGGCAGGCAGAAAGGCCAAGAGCGTGAACGGATCGACAATCATTCCGCCGCCTTGCCCAGAAGCGATTTGAGAAGAATCAGATCGGCCCATGCCTCGCGCTTGGCCGCCGGATTGCGCAGAAGGTAGGCGGGGTGGAACATCGGCAGGGCGGGTCGGCCGAACGCCTCGGCCCACTGCCCGCGCAGACGGGTGATGCCGCGTCGGTTCAGCCCTGCCTCGCAGCTTATGTTGCCCATGAGGATGAGCAGATCGGGCGCGGCCAGGGCGACATGGCGTGCCACGAAAGGGCGCATCATGGCGATTTCCTCGGGCTGCGGGTCGCGGTTCTGCGGTGGCCGCCAGGGCAGGACATTGGTGATGTAGACGGCGCGCGCCGGGTCCTCGGCATGCCGGTCAAGCCCGATGGCCGCAAGCATCCGGTCGAGCAACTGACCGGCGCGCCCCACGAAGGGGCGGCCCGCGATATCCTCTTCGCGCCCCGGTGCCTCGCCCAGGATCATCACCCGCGCACCGGGGCGGCCATCGGCAAAGACAAGGCTGCGCGCGCCCTGCCGCAAGGGGCAATGCGGCCAGGCGGCCATGGCAGCGCGCAGCGCGTCGAGCGTGGGCGCGGCGCGGGCGGTGGCTTCGGCCTCGGCGACGGGGTCAGTCGCCTGTGGCGCGGGCGCGGAGGATGCACCGGCCGTCCTCGTCGGCGGTTTCGCGGACTTTTCGGGCAGGTCGTAACGGTTGAGCGGCACGTCCCCGATCGCCTCGGTCGCGCCAAGCTCGATCTGCCAGGCGAGGCTCGCCAGCGCCGCCTCCGGGGTCAGGGTCGATTCCATGACCCGAAAGCTACCCCGGGGCGCGGGCGGGCGAAAGGGGCCACGCCGCCGCGCATCCGGCACGCGGGGCTTGAGTATTTGTGGAACAGTGAAGCCGGGCCGTGGCTTGCCGATGCGGGCGCGCGTTTCTATAAGCGAGGGAATTCGCAAGGAGGCGGCATGACCTTTGCCCACGCGCATCTTCTCGGGATCGAGCCGCTCGCGCCCGGCGACATCACCGCCATTCTCGATCTGGCCGAGGACTATGTCACGCTCAACCGCAGCGCGGCCAAGCATGGCGACGCGCTCAGGGGGCTGACGCAGATCAACATGTTCTTCGAGGCCTCGACCCGCACCCAGGCCAGTTTCGAGTTGGCGGGCAAGCGGCTGGGTGCGGATGTGATGAACATGGCGATGCAGGCCAGTTCCCTCAAGAAAGGCGAGACGCTCATTGACACGGCGCTCACGCTCAACGCGATGCATCCCGATCTGCTTGTGGTGCGTCATCCCCATTCCGGCGCGGTCGATCTCCTGGCGCAAAAGGTGCGCTGCGCGGTTCTCAACGCAGGCGACGGCCGGCACGAGCATCCCACGCAGGCGCTGCTTGATGCGCTGACGATCCGGCGCGCCAAGGGGCGGCTGCACCGGCTGAGCATCGCCATTTGCGGCGATATCGCCCATAGCCGGGTAGCGCGGTCGAACATCCTGCTTTTGGGCAAGATGGAGAACCGGGTGCGCCTGATCGGGCCGCCGACGCTGATGCCTGCCGGGATCGCCGAGTTCGGCGTCGAGGTCTTCGACGACATGCGCGCAGGCCTTGAGGGGGTCGATGTGGTGATGATGCTGCGCCTTCAGAAAGAGCGGATGGATGGCGGGTTCATCCCCAGCGAGCGGGAATATTACCATCGCTACGGTCTCGATGCCGAGAAGCTGGCGATTGCGAAACCGGACGCCATCGTGATGCATCCCGGCCCGATGAACCGGGGTGTCGAGATCGACGGCGAGATCGCCGACGACATCAACCGCTCGGTGATCCAGGACCAGGTGGAGATGGGTGTCGCGGTGCGCATGGCGGCCATGGACCTTCTGGCGCAGGGCCTGCGCGCGCGGCGCGCGGCGTGAGCGTCACGCTCGATATCCCGGCGCAGGAAGCGCATGTGCTGCGGGTCTTCGCGGTGATGGACAAGGCGTTGTCCGAACAAGAGGTGGTTTCGGCACTCGGGGCCGACGGGCTGGCCCGTGACGAGATCGAGCTTTTCGACATGGCGGATTTGCAGGATATGACGCTCTCGGCTTACCTCGCCGAGGGGCACGGGATCGGCGAGGCCGAGATCGGGCCGATGCGCGCACAGCTTGACGGGCTGAGCGGGCGCGTCCTCTTGCTGCCGTCGCGCGCCTTTCAGGGCCGCGCGCTGCGGCTCTCGGTGGGGGCGGCGCTGCGCCTTGTGGGGCGGTTCGAGGAAGCGCGCGCGCCGGTGCGATTCGCGCCGTTGCCTGCGGGCGGGGCGGCGGGCGTGACTGGCACCAAGGGCGACGCAAGGCCAGGACGGGCCGCCCGCCTGGCGGCTTTGGTGTTCTTCCTCGGGCTCGCGGTGCTTGCGGCGCTGGTGCTCTGGCTGGCGGAGGGCGCATGAGCGAGGGTCTGATCCATGCCATGACGCCCACCACCGCGCTTGAGGACGGCGAGCGCGTGACCCGGAGTTTTCATCCCGACCGCGCGACCTATTGGCGCGATCATGCCTGGCTGGCGGCGGGGGCGATGGCGCTTGGCATGGCGGTGCTCTGGGCAATCGGCAATCCGCATGTCTGGACCGGCGCTTTGGGGGGGCTTGCGGCGATTGCGGTGCGCGGCTTTTACGTGGCCTCGGATGAATTGAAGGCACGCTGGGATCTGACCGACCGGCGGCTCCTGGGCCCGCAAACCCGCGCGGTGCGTCTGTCGGATATCAAGACCGTGCGCGGTCTGGGCAGTGCCGTGCAGGTGGTGACCGCCTCGGGCGACAAGCATCTGATCAAGTATCAGGCCGATCGCGCCGCAACCGAGGCGCGGATTCGCGCGGCGATGGGGAGGGAATGATGCAGGAACCGAAAGACCCGCGCATGTCCGGCAAGATCGCGATGCTGGCGCTTCTGGTGCTGGTGGCGCTGACCGTGGTGATGGTTTGGCTGGCGGGATGAGCGAACTGGGCAGGCTGCGCAGGGTCGAGTTGCGCGACATCTGGCAATCGGAGGCGCAGGATTTCACGCCTTGGCTGGCGCGCGAGGATAATCTTGCGCTGCTTGGTGAGACCTTGGGTATTGATCTGGAACTTGAGGCGGTGGAGCAGAATGTCGGGCCGTTCCGCGCCGATATCCTTTGCAAGGATACGCTCTCGGATCGCTGGGTGTTGGTCGAGAACCAGTTGGAGCGCACCGATCACACGCATCTGGGGCAGTTGATGACCTATGCGGCGGGGCTTGATGCCGTCACCATCGTCTGGATCGCCGCGCGGGTGGCCGACGAGCACCGCGCGGCGATGGACTGGCTCAACGAGATCACCGATAGCGAGGTGCGCTTCTTCGCGCTGGAGGTGGAGTTGTGGCGCATCGGCGACAGCCCCGCCGCGCCCAAGTTCAACGTGGTGAGCAAGCCGAATGACTGGTCGCGGAGCACAGCCTCGGCCAAACGCTCGGTCGAAGAGGCGCTGACACCGACGCGCGCGCTGCAACAACGATACTGGCAAGGGGTTCAGGCACTTGTCGCCCAGAAGGGCGGCCCGCTGCGCCCGGTCTCGGCCCCAGCGCAATCATGGCTTGTCCACGGGATCGGCAAGACCGGCGTGCTCCTCGGAATGGCCATGAATACGCGGGACAACTGGGTGCGCGTCGAAATCTATCTGACCGGAAAATGGGCAAAGCGGGATTTCGCGGCCCTGCAAGCCAACAAGGATGTGATCGAACAGACATTCGGGACCGCGCTCGACTGGCAAGCCTTGCCGGACAAGCAGGACGCCAGAATATGTCATGCGCTTGATGCAGAGGTTGGTAGTGAGGCCGACTGGTCAGGGCAGCACGAATGGCTTGTTCGTCACGCCATTCGTCTGCATGACACGTTCCGACCCCATGTCGCGCGTCTCTTAAGGCGCATATCTGCCGAGGACGGAGAATGACCACCACCCTTTTCACCAATGCCCGCCTGATCGACCCCGAGGCGGGGACGGATACCCTCGGCTGGCTCCTGGTCCAAAAGGGCGTGATCGCCGCGCGCGGCACCGGCCAAGACATGCCGCAGGCCGAGACCGCAATCGACTGCGGCGGGCAGTGTCTCGCGCCCGGTATCGTCGATATCGGCGTCAAGGTCTGCGAGCCGGGCGAGCGGCACAAGGAGAGCTATCGCTCGGCGGGCCTCGCGGCGGCGGCGGGGGGGGTCACCACCATGGTCACCCGGCCTGACACCACGCCCGCCATCGACACCCCCGAAGTGCTCGAATTCGCCCGCCGCCGCGCCAACGAGGCCGCCCCCGTCACCGTCCTGCCCATGGCCGCGCTCACCAAGGGGCGCGAGGGGCGCGAGATGGTCGAGATCGGCTTTCTGATGGATGCGGGCGCGGTGGCCTTCACCGATTGCGACCACGTGGTGCGCGACACCAAGGTTCTGAGCCGCGCGCTGACCTATGCGCGCAGCCTCGGCGCGCTGGTGATCGGCCATCCACAGGACCCCGGCCTGAGCGCGGGCGCGGCGGCCACCTCCGGCAAATTCGCCAGTCTGCGCGGCCTGCCCGCCGTCTCTCCCATGGCCGAACGGATGGGGCTGGATCGGGACATCGCCCTTCTGGAGATGACGCGCGCGCGCTATCATGCCGATCAGATCACCACCGCGCGTGCCCTGCCAGCCCTGCAAAGGGCCAAACGCAACGGTCTTGATATCACGGCGGGCACATCCATCCATCACCTCACGCTGAACGAGTTGGACGTGTCGGATTACCGCACCTTCTTCAAGGTCAAGCCGCCCCTGCGCTCGGAAGAGGACCGTCAGGCCGTGATCGAGGCGCTGCGCGAGGGGCTGATTGATATCATCAGTTCCATGCACACCCCGCAGGACGAGGAAAGCAAGCGCCTGCCTTTCGAGGAGGCGGCGAGCGGCGCGGTGGCGCTCGAGACGCTGCTGCCCGCAGCACTGCGCCTCTATCATGCCGAGGCGCTCGACCTGCCGACGCTCTGGCGCGCCCTGTCGCTGAACCCGGCAAAGCGGCTCGGCCTTGCCTCGGGGCGGCTCGGCCTCGGCGCGCCCGCCGATCTGGTGCGCTTCGATCCGGGCAAGCCCTTCATCCTCGACCGCTTCGCACTGCGCTCGAAATCCAAGAACACGCCGTTTGACGGCGCGCGCCTGCAAGGTAAGGTCATGGCAACCTATGTCGCTGGCACCTGCGTTTACGAGGCCCCCTGATGCCCCTGATCGAAAGCACCCCCTCGGCCCTCCTGCTCTGGGCGGTGATCGGTTATCTGCTTGGCTCTATCCCCTTCGGCATGGTGCTGGCGCTGCTCATGGGGCTGGGCAATCTGCGCGAGATCGGATCGGGCAATATCGGCGCGACCAACGTGCTGCGCACCGGCAACAAGACGGCGGCCGCGCTCACGCTGCTGCTTGATGGTGGCAAGGGGGCGGTGGCGGTGCTTCTGGCGCGTGCCGTTGCGGGCGAGGATGCGGCGCAAATCGCGGGGTTTGCGGCTTTCCTCGGCCATTGCTACCCGGTCTGGCTGCGCTTTGCCGGGGGCAAGGGCGTGGCGACATTCCTCGGCCTGCTTCTGGCGCTGGCGTGGCCGGTGGGGGTGGCCGCTTGCCTGACATGGCTCGCCACGGCGGTGCTCATGCGGATTTCCTCGCTGGCCGCATTGGTGGCGGCGGTGACGGCCCCGGTGTGGATGCTGATCCTCGGGCAGGGCGGCGCTGTGGTGCTGGCCATCGCGCTGGCGGCGCTCATCCTGTGGCGGCACCGGGGTAATATCGCGCGGCTGCGCGCGGGCACCGAGCCGAGGATCGGGAAGGGCTGAGCCGGGGGCGGCGCTTTGCCGTTTCAGGTGGCGGTCAAACCGCGATAGAGATCGGCCACCGGATCGACCCCAAGCGCCACGTCGTCAAAACTCAGCACAGTGCCGCGCGCCACGTCGCGGCGCATCGCCACCCCATGTGCCAACCCGATCGGAAGCGCCGCGCCCGCCCGCGCCACCGGTTGCGCCTTGCCCCAGGCCGTGTAGCCGCCTTCACCATCAAGGATTTCGCCCATCTTGAGATCGCGCTTGGCCACGGCTGCGACGGTGCCGCGCATCTCGCGTGCCTGGCCCGTGGACTCGCCGCGCAGGGCCGCGCTCAGCACCGAGACCGAGAGTTCCAGCCCGATCAGGTGATAGGGCTTGTGCATCGCGGCAAAGCGCCCGGTGCTGTCCGTGGGCAAGCCGTATTGCCGGAAACAGGCCGCCGCGTAATCGTTCGGGGCCTCGAACACCACGTAGACCCCCCATCGCAGATCGCGGAACACGGGCCGGCCGTCGCGTTCGAGCGATGACACCGTTTCCACCATGCCACGCCCCGCAAGCTGACCGCCAAGGTCGCGCGGGCGCAGCACATGGGCGAGGTCATCGACACCGCAGGGCGGGAAGGCAAGGCCCGCCTCGGGCACGTCGAGACAGCAGGCATTGGCGATGGCGACCATCTCGATGGCGCTCTTGGTGCCGTCGAGAAAGGAGTTGAACATCTGCGGGTTCATCCCCGCCTCTGCGGCCTCTTGCGCCGTCAGCCCGTAATGCGACCACACGTCGTCGGGGGTGACTTCGTGATAGGCGGGCAGGTATTTGGTGCCCTTGCCAGCGGCGGTGACGTGAAAGCCGGTGGCGCGCGCCCAGTCGACCATTTCCGAAACGAGCGCGGGCTGATCGCCGTAAGCCATCGAATAGACCACGCCCGCCGCCCGTGCCTCGGCGGCAAGCGCGGGGCCCACGAGCACATCCGCCTCCACGTTGACCATGACCACATGCTTGGCCGCCGCGATGGCGGCGCGCGCATGGGCGATGCCCGCGCGCGGATGGCCGGTGGCCTCGATCACCACATCCACATCGTCGCGCGCGGCAAGTGCTGCGCCGTCATCAAGAAAGGCGGTCGCCGCCACCCGGCCTTCGTCCCAGCCCACGGTGCGGCAGGCGCGGCGCGCGCGGTCAGGGTCCAGATCGGCGATGGCCGCGACCGCGAGGCCCTTGATCGTCGGCACCTGCGCCAGAAACATCGAGCCGAACTTGCCCGCGCCGATCAAGCCTGCACGCACCGGTGTGCCACGCGCCTCGGCCTCTGCCGCCAGTCTTGCCAGATTCATGCCATCTCTCCATCCCGTGTCGCGCCCATCTGAACACGCGCCGTCGCCCGCGCGCAAGGGACGGTTGACACCACAGGGCGGACATATATAAGCGCGGCTTCATTGGTGTTGGTGGCCCCCGCAAGGGGATGCCTGTCGGGAGCAATCCAGAGGACAACGCCCTTTTGACATATCAGAAGGAGACCAGCCGTGACCAAACGCACGTCTGCCAAGTATAAAATCGACCGCCGCATGGGCGAAAACATCTGGGGCCGGCCGAAATCGCCTGTCAACAAGCGGGAATACGGCCCCGGCCAGCACGGCCAGCGCCGCAAGGCCAAGATTTCCGATTTCGGCCTTCAGCTTCGCGCCAAGCAGAAGCTCAAGGGCTATTATGGCGACCTGACCGAAAAGCAGTTCCGCCGCATCTTTGCCGAGGCCGAGCGCCGCAAGGGCGATACCGGTGAAAATCTGGTGGGCCTGCTGGAGCGCCGCCTCGATGCCGTGGTCTATCGCGCCAAGTTCGTGCCGACCATGTTCGCGGCGCGCCAGTTCGTGAACCACGGCCATGTGACGGTGAACGGTCAGCGCGTCAACATCCCCTCCTACCGCGTGAAAGAGGGGGACGTGATCGAGGTGCGCGACAAGTCGAAACAGATGGCGGTGCTGCTTGAGGCCGTGCAACTGGCCGAGCGCGACGTGCCCGATTACGTCGAGGTCGATCATTCCAAGATGGTCGCCACCTTCGTGCGCCAGCCGGGCCTCTCGGATGTGCCCTATCCGGTGATGATGGAACCGAATCTCGTCATCGAATATTACGCACAGAACTGATCCTGCGGGATCCTCTGTCAGCGACCTGCGAAAGCCGCCTCTCGGGGCGGCTTTTTGCATGGGCGTCAACGCATGACGACTGACGGACAATCCTGCATTTCTTCACCGCTTTGATTGGTCTGCGGAGACAGTGACACGGAAATTCTGCGGCACGGGACCAGATTTGCCCAGATTGCCCGTCATGAAGGGGAAATCGAATTTTGTCGGGTGATCGCGGCTGCGGGGGCGCTGCGGCATCGGGCTGCCTGAATTGAGGGACTGAGCATGACGATACCCCGCCTTGGTGCGCCTTCTGCGCGCACCTTGCCCCTTCGCTCCGACGACCTGCCGACGCGCCGCTACCACTGTCTCTGGCTCGATCTGGGGGGCACGGTCAGCGAGACCGAACGCCCCCTGCCCGCGCTGCCCCTGCTCGATGCGGCGCATGGCGGCTTTGCGCGCGGCGCGCTGATCGAGACGCCACGCGGGCCGACGGCCATTGAGGACATTCTGCCCGGCGATAGCGTCTCCACCGCAGGTCAGGGCGCGCTGCCGGTGCTCTGGATCGGCAGCACCACCCTGCACCCCGAGAGCGACACGCCGGGGCAGCTGACCCGGATCATGGCGGATGCCTACGGGATCGGACGGCCCTTTGCCGATCTGATGATGGGACCCGGCGCACGCCTGATGGCGCGCCCGCGCAGCCTGCGCGCGCGGATCGGGGCCGAGCGGGTGCTCACCCCGGTCCATGCCCTCGCCGACGGGATGACCGCGTTTCGCCTGACACCACGACAGCCGGTGACGCTCTATCACATCGCCTTGCGGCGGCACGCCGTGATCACCGTGAACGGCATAGAGACCGAGAGTTTTCATCCCGGCGCGGGTTTCGAGCGGTCGCTTGAGCCCGCCACGCTCCGGCACGTGATGAGCGCCTTTCCCCACGTCGCCGCACCTCAGGATTTTGGCCCGCTCGCGCATATGCGCCTGCCGCTCGATGCGCCCGAACTGGCCGATCTGGTCTGAGCGCGCCGCTCAGGCGGGCTGATCGAGCCGCGCCTCGAGGATGTCGAACGGCACGCCCGGCTCGTCCTTGGCGCCGCGAATCACCAAAGACGTCTTGACGCTCGCCACGTTGTCGGCCGCCGTCAACTCTTCGGTCAGGAAGCGCTGGAAGGTCGAAAGGTCCGGTGCCACGCATTTCAGGATGAAATCCACCTCACCGTTGAGCATGTGACACTCACGCACCAAGGGCCAGGCGCGGCACCGCGCCTCGAAGGCCGAGAGATCCGCCTCGGCCTGGCTCTGCAAGCCCACCATGGCAAAGACCTGCACCTCGAAGCCCAGTTCGCGCGGGTCGATATCGGCGTGATAGCCCCGGATGAACCCCTGTTCCTCGAGCGCGCGCACCCGCCGCAGACAGGGCGGCGCGGAGATGCCGACGCGCCGGGCCAGTTCGACATTGGTCATCCGGCCATCGGCCTGCAACTCGGCCAGGATCTTGCGGTCGATCGGATCGAGACGGGCACCCGCCATAGGTTTTCCCCTTGCTGATTTCGCGGATGTTATAGCAGCAGCCCGCCAATGCGCAATAATGTTTCACCCATGCGCAAGATAGTTTCCATCAGCCCGCTGCGGCCGGGGGTTTCATGCCGCCCGCGCCGCCGCTATATCTCCGCCCGAACCGCCGCCCAAGGAAAGGCCCCCCATGTCCGATACCCGCCATACCCGCTGCCTCATCATCGGTTCCGGCCCTGCCGGCTATACCGCCGGGGTCTATGCCGCGCGCGCCATGCTCTCGCCCGTCCTTGTGCAGGGGATCGAGCCGGGCGGGCAGCTCACCACCACCACCGAGGTCGAGAACTGGCCCGGCGATACCGAGGTTCAGGGCCCCGACCTGATGGTGCGGATGGAGGCCCATGCGCGGGCCATGGGCTGCGAGATCGTCGGCGACATCATCACCGATCTGGATGTGGAAAGCCGCCCCTTCGTGGCAAAGGGCGACAGCGGCGCGACCTATACCGCCGATGCCGTGATCCTCGCCACCGGGGCGCGCGCCAAATGGCTGGGACTGGAGAGCGAAGAGGCGTTCAAGGGCTTTGGCGTCTCGGCCTGCGCGACCTGCGACGGGTTCTTCTATCGGGGGCAGGAGATCGTCGTGATCGGCGGCGGCAACACGGCGGTGGAAGAGGCGCTCTTCCTGACCAATTTCGCCTCCAAGGTGACGCTCATTCACCGCCGCGACGAATTGCGCGCCGAGAAGATATTGCAGGATCGGCTGTTCAAGAACCCCAAGATCGAGACGCTCTGGTTTCACACGCTCGAAGAGGTCACCGGCACCGACAACCCCAAAGGCGTCGAGGGCGTGCGGGTGCGTCATGTCGAGACCGATGCCATCACCGAAATCCCCTGCAAGGGCGTGTTCATCGCCATCGGCCACGCCCCTGCCAGCGAACTGGTCAAGGGCAAGGTCGAGATGCATCACGGCGATTACGTCAAGGTGGCACCGGGCAGCACCCGCACCTCTGTGCCGGGGCTTTTCGCGGCGGGCGATCTCACCGATCATGTCTATCGTCAGGCGGTGACCAGCGCCGGGATGGGCTGCATGGCCGCGCTCGATGCCGAGCGGTGGCTCGCCGAACAAGAGGGCTGAGACCGGGGGGCCAGCCCCCCGAACCCCCCGGGATATTTGAGGCCAGAAGAAACCGGGGCCGGGTTAAGGCTTTGTTCAGGGATGCCGGTCTAAGGTGATCTTCGGACGAAGGACACAGGGCATCATGGGCGCACCACCGGCACGGATCGAGGCCCCGGCGCGGCAAGGGGCGGCGGCGCATCTCAGCCGCGCGCAAAAGGCCGCGATCATCGTGCGCTTTCTCGTGAACGAGGGGGCGGACGTGCCGCTGAAGGAGTTGCCGGAGGGGTTGCAGGCGCGGCTGACCACGCAGATGGGGTCCATGCGCTATGTCGACCGCAGCACCCTTGCGGAGGTGGTCGCCGAATTCGCGCGCGAGCTTGAGGGGATGGGCCTCACCTTTCCGCGCGGCGTGGCGGGCGCGATTTCGGCGCTCGATGGCCGGATCAGCGCGCAGACCGCCGCACGCCTGCGCAAGGAGGCGGGCGTGCGCCAATACGGCGACCCGTGGGAACTGGTGCGCCGCACCGATCTTGCGGCGCTCGTGCCGGTGATCGAGGGTGAGAGCGCGGAGGTCGCTGCCGTGATGCTCTCCAAGCTCGAGGTGGCGCGCGCGGCCGAGTTGCTCGGGCTATTGCCGGGACCGGTGGCGCGCCGCATCACCTATGCGATCTCGCAGACCGGCGCGGTCAGCCCCGAGGCGGTGGACCGGATCGGCCTCGCGCTTGCCGCGCAGTTGCAGGACGTGCCCGAGACCGCCTTTGCCGAGGGCGCGGTGGCCCGGGTCGGCGCGATTCTGAACTATTCGGCGGCGGCGATCCGCGACGAGGTGCTCGAGGGGCTGGAAGAGACCGATCAGGATTTCGCGGCACTGGTGCGGCGCGCGATCTTTACCTTCGTGCACCTGCCCGAACGGGTCAAACCCACCGACGTGCCGCGCATCCTGCGCGAGGTGGATCAGTCCACGCTCGTCACCGCGCTCGCGGGGGCGCAGGCCGGGGATCTGGCCCCGGTCGCCGACTTCCTGCTGGCGAACATGTCCAAACGCATGGCCGACGCCCTGCGTGAGGAAATCGCCGAGCGTGACCGCGTGCGACCGCGCGACGCCGAGGCCGCGCAAACCGAGGTGGTCAACGCCGTGCGCCGGCTTGAAGCGGCGGGAGACATTGCCCTTATCCGTCCCGATGAGGCCGGGGCCGAGGATGACTAGCCCTTGCCTTGCCAGGCCGCGCCCTGTTTCGGTCGTGGATCGCTTGCTTTGGATGGTGCGCGCCGTTATCGGATGTAAAGTCCGGGCTGTTGGCATGGACAGCAGTCCTCGAAGGGTGGCTGGCCTTGGATATTCCCGATCTCTCCAACCTCGCCGCGCCCGGAATCCGCATCGCGGTGCGGGTGACGCCCCGGGCCGCGCGCACGCGACTGACGGTCGAGGGCGATACGTTGCGCGCCTACGTGACCGTGGTGCCAGAGGATGGCAAGGCCAATGCTGCGGTGCAGGCGCTGCTGGCCAAAGCGCTCGGGGTGGCGAAATCGCGGCTGGTGCTGGTGCGTGGCCAGACATCGCGCGACAAGCTGTTCGAGGTGACCTGACCTGGCTCAGCCCTCGGCGATCCAGCGGATATGACGCTCACCACGTTCGGCGGCCAAGCGCAATTGCCGCTGCCGCTCGCGGAAACGGGCCTTGTCGGCCTCTGTTGTCTCTTGCGCACATTGATGACAGGCCACCCCCGCCTCATAGTCCGGGTGCGCGCGGTCCTCGGGCAGGATCGGGCGGCGGCAGGCATGGCAAAGAAGGTGCGGCCCCCGCCGCAGCCCGTGCCCGACCGACACCCGCCCATCAAACACGAAACAGTCTCCGTGCCAGAGGCTGTCCGCCTCGGGCACCTCCTCGAGGTATTTGAGGATCCCGCCCTTGAGATGATAGACCTCTTCGACCCCCTGACCGAGCAGGTAGTTCGTCGATTTTTCGCAGCGGATCCCGCCGGTGCAGAACATCGCCACGCGCTTGTTGTGAAAGCGCGCCTTGTTGGCCTCCCACCAGGCGGGAAAGTCGCGAAAGCTCTTGGTGCCGGGGTCGACCGCACCGCGAAACGTGCCGATGGCCACCTCGTAGGCGTTGCGCGTGTCGATCACCGCGACATCGGGGCTTTCGATCAGCGCGTTCCACTCGGAGGGCGCGACATAGTGCCCGACCCCGGCGCGCGGATCCACATCGGGCACGCCCATGGTGACGATCTCGCGCTTGAGGCGGACTTTCATGCGCCCGAAAGGGGCGGCCTCGCTGGTGCTTTCCTTCCAGTCGAGCGTGGCGCATCCCGGCAGCGTGCGGAGATGGTCAAGCACGCGGGAAATGCCATCATGCGGCCCCGCGATCGTGCCGTTGATCCCCTCGCGCGCCAGCAAGAGCGTGCCGCACACGCCTGCATCCTCGCTCAGGGCAAGCAGCGGCGCGCGCAGGGCGGCCGGGTCATCGAAACGGGTGAAGTGATAGAGGGCAGCGATGCGATACATGGGGCGGATTTACGCAAGCCGCGCCCGCACGGCAAGAGCCGGGATTGACGCATGGGCGCGGCGCGCTTACCCATGCGGGCCATGACCCATGCACTGCTCGTGATCGACATTCAGGCCGATTTCTGCCCCGGCGGCGCGCTCGCCGTGCCGCAGGGCGATGAGGTCGTGCCCGGCGTCAACGCCCTGATGGAGGATTACACCGAAGTTGTCCTGACGCAGGACTGGCACCCCGCGGGCCATTCCTCCTTCGCCACCGCGCATCCGGGCAAGGCCCCGTTCGAGACGGTGGAGATGGCTTACGGCACACAGGTTCTCTGGCCGGATCACTGCGTGCAGGGCAGTGCGGGCGCGGCCTTTCATCCAGCACTCGTGACCGACCGGGCGAATTTGATCATCAGGAAGGGCGGCAATCCCCGTATCGACAGCTATTCCGCGTTCTTCGAGAATGACCGGACCACGCCGACGGGGCTGCACGGCTACTTGCAGGAACGCGGGGTCACGACCCTGACGCTTGTCGGCCTCGCGCTCGATTTCTGCGTGTGTTATTCGGCCCTCGACGCCGCGCGGCTGGGATATGACGTCACCGTGCAGCGCGATCTTACCCGCGCGATCGACCTTGACGGCTCGCTCGCCGCGGCAGAGAGGGCGATGCGCGCGGCGGGGGTTGCGCTTGCCTGACGCGGGCGGCCTTGGTGACGAGATCCGCGCCTGCCGCCTCTGCGCCGACCGCTTCGCTGCCACGGCCACCGCCCATGCGCCACGCCCGGTGGTCTGGTTCCGGCCCCATGCGCAGATCCTGATCGCGGGGCAGGCGCCGGGCCTTCGGGTTCACACCTCCGGCAAGCCGTTCGACGATCCCTCGGGCGCGCGGTTGCGCGCTTGGCTCGGGCTGAGCGCGGCAGAGTTCCATGACCGCGAGCGGGTGGCAATCGTGCCCATGGCCTTTTGCTTTCCGGGCTATGACGCCAAGGGGGCCGACCTGCCGCCGCCGCCCGTCTGCGGCCGGACATGGCACGCCCGCGTCATGGCCCATCTGCGTGCCGTGCGCCTGACGGTGCTGGTGGGCGGCCATGCGCATCGCTATCATCTGAGGTCAAAGGCGGGCGTGACCGAGACGGTGCGGCGCTGGCGAGATCACGGCAAGGGGATTTTCGCCTTGCCGCACCCGTCTTGGCGCAATACCGCCTGGCTCAGGAAAAACCCGTGGTTCGAGGCCGAGGTGCTCCCGGCGCTGCGGTCCGAGGTGAGGCAGGTGCTGGAGGGCAGACGTGACCCCGATTGACAAGGCCCATGCGCGGATGATGGCCGCGCCCGAGGATGAGGGCGCGCGACGGCATTTCTACGAGGTGCTGGCGGCCAGCGAGCTGTGCCTGCTGCTGGCGCGCGAGGCGACAGACGACCGGATCGACCCGGCGATATTCGAGCCTGAGGGAGAGCCGTGCGTGCTGGCCTTTGATGGTGAGGCGCGGCTGGCGGCCTTTGCCGAAGGGGCCGCGCCCTATGCCGTGGTCTCGGGCCGCGCGCTTGCGGGGATGCTGAGCGGACAGGGCGTGGGGCTTGGCCTCAACCTCGGGGTTGCGCCCTCGGCGATCCTGTTGCCCGCCGAGGCGGTGGACTGGCTGACGGAAATGCTGCCGGAGATGCCCGAGGAGGTTGCCGCGCGTCCGGTCGAATTCCGCGTGCCCAAGGGCCTGCCCGAGGCACTGCTGCGCGCGCTCGACGCGCGGCTGGCGAGCATGGCCGGGCTGGCCGAGGGTGCCTGGCTGGTGGCCGCCCGTTACGAGGGCGGTGCACAGGGGCATTTGCTGGGCTTTGTCGGTGCCGTGCCGGGATCGGAGGGCGCACTGGCGCGGGCGGTCTCGGAGGTGCTGGCCTTCTCGGGGCTGGAGGCGGCGGCGCTTGACGTGGGCTTTTTCGGCGCGGACGATCCGGTTCTGGCGCGGATGGCGGGCTGTGGCTTGCGGTTCGATGTCCCTCAAGCGGCGGCGGCTGTCCCGGCCGCGCCGGGGTCTGATCCCGGGCGACCGCCGCGCTTGCGCTAGACACAAGAGCCGCGTCAGCCCCGAGGATGACGCGCGTTCAATAGCCTGCCTCGGGGTCCACCAGATACAGGAACGCCTCGCCCGCTTCGCCGCGGCGGATGTTCTCGGCGATGACCTCAGCCGCCGAGTCGGGGCGCGTTTCGGAGGCGATGTGGGGTGTCACCGTCACGCGCGGATGCGCCCAGAAGGGATGCGCCGGCGGCAAGGGTTCGACGCGGAACACGTCGAGCGTGGCATGACCGAGCGCACCGCTGTCAAGCGCCGCGAGAAGCGCGTCATCGTCGATGAGCGGGCCGCGACCGGGGTTAACGATGACCGCGCCACGCGGCAAAAGCGCAAGACGCGCGGCATCGAGCAGGTTCTCGGTCTCGGGCGTGAGCGGAAGCAACAACACGAGGATATCGGCCTCTGCCAGCGTCCGATGCAGCCCGTCCTCGCCCGAAAGACAGCGCAGACCGGCAATTTCCCTGGGCCGTCGACTCCAGCCGGTGACGGGGAAACCGAGCGCGACAAGCATCCGCGCGCAGGCCGCCCCAAGCGCGCCGAGACCAAGCACACTTACCCGGCGGTCGCGGGCCAGCGGCGGGGCATCGGGCCGCCACACACCGTCCTGACGCAGGATATGGGCATCCATCCCCAGATGATGGCGCAGCACATGGCCGGACACGTATTCCACCATGCCCTGGGTCAGACCGTGATCGACCATGCGCGCCAGCGGAAGATGCAGCGTCGGGTTGCCGACGATCTTTTCCACCCCGGCCCAGAGATTGAGCACGGCGCGCGCGCGGGTGAAAGGCGTGAAGTCCTGCACCGCACTGCCCGGCGCATAGACGATGTAATCCACCTCATCGGCGGGAAAGTCGGTCGCAACGCGGGCCGCGACGCCCAGACGGTCGAGCGCGTCGAGCAGGGGCACTCTGTAAATGGCCCATTGTTCCGCGCCGGCGGCAAAGAGGACGTTGGCAGTCATGGCTTACCTCGGTTTGTGGACATGCGCGCTCTGGACAAGGCCGAATCCCAGCATGAGCACCAGCATCGCCGAGCCGCCATAGCTGACCAGCGGCAGCGGCACGCCGACGACTGGCATCAACCCCATCACCATCGCCATGTTGACGGCGAAGAACAAAAAGAACGTGACCGCAACACCAAGCGTCAGCAGCGAGGAAAACCGGTCGCGGTTGCTGAGCGCAGTGGCGATGCAGAACAGGATGATCAGTGCGTAAAGCGCCAGAAGCGAGACCGCGCCGACAAAGCCGAATTCCTCGGCCAGCGTCACGAAGATGAAATCGGTGTGCTTCTCCGGCAGGAAGTTGAGCCGCGATTGCGTGCCCTGCATGAAACCGCGCCCCGTCCAGCCGCCCGAACCGAGGGCAATCTTGGACTGGGTGATGTGATAGCCCGCGCCAAGCGGGTCGGTGTCGGGGTTGAGGAAGGTGTCGATACGGCGATACTGGTAATTCTCCAGAAGCTGCCAATCGGTGCCCCGGCTGGTGAAAACCGCAAAGATCGCCCCCGCCCCGAGCGCGATGACAGTGGCGAAATAGGCCCAGTGGACACCCGCGAGAAACATCATCGCGCCTCCGCCCACGATCAGGAGGATCGAGGTTCCAAGATCGGGCTGGCGCACCACCATGGCGACGGGGGTCAGGATGATGGCAAGCGGCAGCAGCACCCAGAACGGCCGTGACACGCGCGAGACCGGCAGCCAGTCGTAATAGGCCGCGAGCATCATGACCAGGGTAATCTTCATCAGTTCGGATGGTTGCAGGCGCATGAAGCCAAGGTCGATCCAGCGTTGCGCGCCCTTGCCCTCGACGCCGACAAGGGCCACCGCAATGAGCAGCGCCAGCGATATGAGATAAGCCAGCAGCGACATGTTGCGCCAGAACCAGATCGGCACAAGCGCGACCGCAATCATCACGGCAAAACCGAGGGCAAAGCGCTTCATCTGCGGCTCGGCCCAGGTCGAGAGGGTTCCGCCCGCCACCGAGTAGAGCATGAGAAAGCCCACCGAGGCGACGGTCACGAGCAGGAGGGCCAGAGGCCAGTTGAGATAGAGGATCTTGCGCGGCCCCGCGGGGGCCGACTTGACGGAATATTCCAGGTAGCTCATGCGCGGTCGCTCGGGTCTTGGGCAGGGCGCGCCATCAGGCGGCGCAGCTCTTCCTGCTGGGTGCGGATGCGTGGGCGGTCGGCCGCAGGATAGGCCTCGAGCGGTGGATCGCCCCGATAGAGCGCCTGGAGCGTCATGTCGCGGGCAATGGGGGCTGCGGCCGTGGACCCGCCACCGCCATGCTCGACCACCACGGCCACGGCGTAGCGCGGGGCGTCAAAGGGCGCGTAGCTCACGAACAGCGCGTGGTCGCGCTGTTCGCGGGGCAGGTTGCTGTTGCTGATGACGCCGGTCGCGCGCTCCCCGGTCGAGATGTTGCGCACCTGGCTGGTCCCGGTCTTGCCCGCAAGTCGCAGCGTGTCCTCGGCGATGCGACTGCGAAAGGCGGTGCCGCGATTGTCGTTGCTGACGGCGAACATGGCGCGGCGGATCTCGCGCAGGTGGTTTTCGTTCAGTCCCAAAGGCTCGCCATGGCCCGAGGGCTGTTCGACCCCGTCGATTGTCTTGATGAGCCGGGGCATGACGCTGCGCGAGGTCGCCAGCCGCGCCGTCATCACCGCCAGTTGCAGCGGCGAGGCCAGCACGAAGCCCTGACCGATCGAGGCGTTGACGCTGTCACCAACGACCCAGGGCTGATCGCGATTGGCCAGTTTCCATTCGCGCGACGGGGCAAGCCCCTTGGCGACGCTGGTCATGGGCAGATCGAACTGGACCCCCACGCCCAGCCGTTCCGCCATGGCGGAAATGCGCTCGATCCCGGCGCGCAGGGCAAGCTCGTAATAATAGACATCGCAACTGTCGCGCAGCGAAACGTGAAGGTTCACGTTGCCATGACCGCCCCGCTTCCAACAGTGAAAGCGCCGTCCGCTGACCTCCCGGTGACCGGGGCAATAAACGGTTTCGTTGAAGTCTATGAGGCCTGCATCGAGCGCGGCGAGGGCCGTGACCATCTTGAAGGTCGAGCCGGGCGGATAGATGCCCTGCACCGCCTTGTTGGGCAGGGGGCGCAACGGGTCCTCCAGCAGGGCGCGGTAATTGGCAGACGAGATGCCGCGCACGAAAAGGTTGGGATCGTAGCTCGGGCTGGAAGCACTCACGACGATATCGCCGCTGTCACAGTCCACCATCACCGCCGCCGCGCTTTCATTGGCAAGGCGCGCCTGCGTATAAGCTTGCAGCGCGTTGTCGAGCGTGACCTGGATATCGGCACCGGGGCGCCCCTCCTGCCGGTCAAGCTCGCGCATGATGCGACCGGCGGCATTGACCTCAACCCGGCGGGCGCCCGCGCTGCCGCGCAGCAGCTCTTCCTGCTGCGCCTCCAGCCCGAGCTTGCCGATCTGGAAGCGCGGCAGGCGCAACAGCGCCTCGGGCGCATCGAGCCGCTCGATATCGCGCGCGCTCACCGCGCCGACATAGCCGATCGTATGGGCATAGACCTCGCCCAGCGGGTAGCGACGCGACAGCCCCACCTCGGGCGTCACGCCCGGCAGCGCGGGGGCGTTGACAGCGACGCGGCTGATCGCCTCCCAATCCACCCGGTCGGCCACCGTCACCGGCGTGTCACCGCGCAATTCGCGCAGATCGCGGCGGGCTTTTTCAAGCTCGCCGGGATCGAGCGCCACGAGACGGGAAAGACGGGCCAGCACCTCCTCCACGTCGCCCGCCTGTTCACGGGTGACGGTGATGCGGTAGGCCGGCACATTCTCGGCGATGACGCGCCCCTCGCGGTCAAAAATGCGCCCGCGCGCGGGCGCGAGAAGCTGGAGGTTGATGCGGTTCTCATCGGCCAGAAGGCGGAATTCGTCGGCCTGATCCACCTGAAGATGGCGCATTCGAAAGAGCAGCGTGCCGAGCACGGCCAGTTGCACCCCGCTCACCACAAGGCCGCGCCGGGTGATCCGGCGATGGCTCTCGGCGGTATCTCGGGTAGGGCGTCTCATGGCAGGCGCCGCGCCGTTGCCATGTCGCCGGGCGCGGGTTTGCGCACACCCAGCAGAGCATGCGAGGCCAGCGCCACCAGCGGATAGGCAATCAGCGTCGAGAGCAGTTGCATCAGGCTGAGGCCGAGCGGGGGCTGATCGACCACAAACACCGTGAGCACAAACCGATACCCAAGTGTGACGGCCACCAGAACGCCGACCACCGCCGCCCAGTCGGCCGCGAAGGTGCGGTCGCGCAGGCCCGGTGCGCGGCGACGGAGCGCCTCGGTGCCGATCAGCGTGAACGCCGCCCAGAGACCCGGTGGCCGGTGGAAAAGCAGGTCCATCATGAGCGCCAGCCCCGCCACCAGCAGAGGCGGAACATAATCGGGACGCCGCACCGCCCAGGCGAAGGTAAGCGCGATGAAAAGGTCCGGCCCCGCCCATCCCGGCGGCCGCGTGTCCAGTGGCAGAAGGTGCAGAAAGACAAGCGCCCCGGCGATCCCGACATAGATCGCGCGCATGAGCCAGAGGTGAAGGGCTGCCGTCTCAACCATTGGTCGCCTCCGCCGTCGCATCGGGCGTGGGGTCCTGAGGCGGCGCGATAAGGTGGCCCGGATCCTCGATCCGCTCCCGGGCAAAGCTGCGCAGAACCCGCAGGAATTCCAGTCGTTCATAATCGGCGGCGATGCGCAGGCGCATCCGCCCGCCCGGATCGGCAAAGACCTGCCCCGCCACAAGGCCCGCCGGAAACACCCCGCCATCGCCCGAGGTCAGCACCCGGTCGCCGGGGCGGACCTGATCGGGGGCCTCGACGAAATCCAGCAGCGGCGCAAGGGAATTGTCGCCGATGAGAAGCGCCCGCTGACCAGAGGGCTGCACCGTCACGGGAATGCGGCTTGAGGTGTCGGTGAGCAGAATGACGCGGGCCGTGCTTTGCCCCAGTCCCGAGATGCGACCGACAAGGCCCAGCCCGTCCATCGCCGCCCAGCCTTCCATGATGCCGTCGCGCGCGCCCACGTTGATCAGCACCGATTGCCGGAACGGAGAGCCGCTATCGGCCATCACGACGCCGGTGACATAGGTCAGGCGCGGATCCAGTTGCACGTTGTTCAGGTCAAGCAGCCGCGCGTTTTCCTGCTCAAGCTGGAGCGCCGCCTCTTTCCACGCCTTCATCTGTTGCAATTCGCGGCGCAGGTCCTGATTTTGCTGATACATGCGCTGGTAGGACTGAAAATCGCGCAGCACCTTGACCGCCCCGGTAACAGGTGCCATCGCCCAATCCATCTGCGGCACCACCCTGTCCACCACCTGCGCGCGGAAGCGTTCGACCCGCGGGCTGTCGATGCGCCAGATGAGGAAGATTGCGACAAGACACAGGATCAGCACCGCCAGAAGCAGGCGCTTCAGCGGGCCGCTAAAATCCTCGCTCTGTCCCCGGTCGCTGGCCAATGGCTCCCCCTTCGAAGCAAAAGGTGGGCGTCTCAGCTGTCATAGTCAATCGCGTGGCGCAGGCGGCTCTCGAATTCGAGCGCCTTGCCGGTGCCGAGTGCCACGCAATTGAGGCTGTCCTCGGCGATCGACACCGCAAGCCCGGTCTGCTCGCGCAGCGCAAGATCGAGATCTCCCAGAAGCGCGCCGCCCCCGGTGAGCATGACGCCACGATCAACGATATCGGCGGCAAGATCGGGCGGCGTCGCCTCGAGCGCGGTCATCACCGCTTCGGTGATCTGCTGCACCGGTTCGGCCAGCGCCTCGGCGATCTGCGCCTGGCTGACCTCGATTTCTTTCGGCACGCCGTTCAAAAGGTCGCGCCCGCGCACGCGGATCGACGTGCCGCGCCCGTCATCGGGCATCCGCGCGGTGCCGATGGTGGTCTTGATGCGCTCGGCGGTGGAATCGCCCACAAGCAGGTTCTGCTGGCGGCGCAGATAGTTGATGATCGCCTCGTCCATCCGGTCGCCGCCCACGCGGACCGAACGCGCATAAACGATATCGCCAAGCGACAGCACCGCCACCTCGGTCGTGCCGCCGCCGATATCGACCACCATGTTGCCGGTGGGATCGGTGATCGGCATGCCCGCGCCGATGGCGGCGGCAATGGGTTCCGCGATGAGACCCGCGCGCCGCGCGCCCGCCGAAAGCACCGATTGCCGGATGGCCCGCTTCTCCACCGGGGTCGCACCATGCGGCACGCAGACGATGATCTTGGGCTTGGAGAAGGTCGAACGCTTGTGCACCTTGCGGATGAAATGCTTGATCATCGCTTCGGCCGTGTCGAAATCGGCGATGACGCCTTCGCGCATGGGGCGGATGGCCTCGATGCTGCCCGGTGTGCGGCCCAGCATGAGCTTGGCATCCTCGCCCACGGCCAGCACTTTGCGCACGCCGTCCTTGATGTGATAGGCCACGACCGAAGGCTCCGACAGCACGATGCCGCGCCCTTTGACATAGACAAGGGTGTTGGCGGTGCCGAGATCAATCGCCATGTCCGAGGAGAAGAGGCTCGGAATCCTATCGAATATAGACATATGCGCCTGTGCCCTGTCGTCCATGAACGCGATGAGCCCCGCGACTCACGGTCCGGAGCGCCTGTCGTTATAGGGGCGGCGCTGCGCGGGCGAAAGGGAATGTTTCAAACCCACAGGCGTCAAACCGCCGGGGGTGGGGTGTGCGGCGCAGGCGGGACGACGCGGTGTGAAACGGTCAGTAGTAGTGTCGCATCGTCCGTCATGGTGTCCGAGAGCGATTTGTCAGGCATGTGCAAGCCGACAGGCACGCGCGATCACAAGGGTGAGAACATCCCGCCCGCTTCTGTAAATCCCGCGCCCGCTTGGGTATGACAGTGGTCAATCACGTCCAAAGGAGACCCGACATGCCGCTTTTGCCAAGCCTGCCCGACCCCGCGCATCTCAAGGACCTTTATGCGCGCTTTCCGCAGAATGTGCGGCCCCTGATGGACTATACCGACGGCCTCTTGCGCAGCGAGGGGGAATTGAGCCTGGGCGAGCGCGAGCTTATCGCCACCTATGTCTCGGCGCTCAACGCCTGCGCCTTTTGCGCGGGGGCGCATCGGGCCTATGCCGAGGTGTTCGGGATCGACGGCGATCTGATCGACGCGTTGATCGCGGATTTCGATACGGCGCCGGTGGACGACAAACTGCGTCCGATCCTGGCCTATGCGGCCAAGCTCAACACCCTGCCGAGCAAGCTGGTGCAGCGGGACGCGCAGGCGGTCTATGACGCGGGCTGGTCCGAGGCCGCGCTCTATGAGGCGGTGCAGGTCTGCGCGCTGTTCAACATGATGAACCGGATCATCGAGGGCACGGGGGTGAATTTCGACTATGCCGATGCGCCCGAAGGGCATCCGGCGGCAGGCTCGCGCCCCGAGGACCAGACGGACAGCTACTCGAAATTCGGCGCGATGGTCGAGGCGATGGCGAAAGCGTAACGGATGCTGATCGTCATCGGGCTGATCGTCGCCTTTGTCCTTGTGGCGATATTTTCCAACCGCGCCACGCGCGGCTGTCGCTGGCGGGAATACCGGTTGAGCGGCTGCGATCTGCGGGTGCGCTGGCACTGCGTGGCCTGTGGCGCAGAGGTCTTTACAAGCGACGGGGACGCGCCCAGGGTTTGTCATGCCCCACACCGGAGCCGATAACCCCATGACCCAAGCCCCCGCCGATGCCGAAGCCCGCCGCGCGATCCCGCCGGTGATCTGCTACCCGAACGAAACCCTGCCACGGCCCGATCTTGCGCTTTACCGTGCCGCGCGCGAGGGGGCGGAGAAGATCGCAGAGGCAATCGCGCCGCCGCGCGAGGCCGCCTGCTTTCGCGTGGCGGCGGGGCAGTTCTTTCGGATCAAGAGCGTTGACGGCCCTCAGGTGGGCGATCTCAACCTGTGGAATGCACATGACCTGTCGGAGCGGTTCTATTCCGGCAAGACACGGGCGCTGCATGGCACCCATGTCACCACCGGCGAACGGCTCTGGTCCTCCTTCCCCCATCTGCGCCCCATGGCCACGATCATCGAGGATACGCTGGGCTGGTATGGCATCGACGAGCATGGCGGCTCGGTCCATGATGTGATCGGCACGCGCTGCGATCCCTATACCGGCAATCTTCTCTCGGGGGTGCAGTATCACCATTGCTGCCACTCGAACCTGACGCGCGCGCTGGCGGATGAATTGGGCGTGCCGATGGCAGAGGCGGAAGCGCATGTGCATGACGTGCTCAACGTCTTCATGTGCACCGGCTTTACCCGCGACACCGGACAGTATTTCATGAAGGCCAGCCCCGTTCGCCCCGGCGACTATCTGGAGTTTTTCGCCGAGATCGACCTTCTGGGCGCGCTGAGCGCCTGTCCCGGTGGCGATTGTTCCTCGGAGCATACCAGCGATGCGGCGGCGTGCTTTCCGCTCAAGGTAGAGGTGTTCGCACCCCGGGCCGGGGCGCTGGACGGCTGGCAAGGCCCGGCGCGCAACGGCTATGACCAAAGCCACGGGCGCTGAAAGTAGCGGCGCGTCCCGGCTTCGGCGTCGTTGGCAAACGGAATTTTCAAAAAATTCCGTTCAAGAAAGTTTTCAACTTTCTTGTTCATCCTCTGTCGTGAGGAAGTGCCCGACTCCACATCTGAACAAAAAGTGAACATACTGACTCCATCGCTGCCTGACCGAATCGATTCCGATGTTCACCGAGCTTTGCGCCACCTCGAATTTCACCTTCCTCACCGGGGCCGCCCATCCCGAGGAGTATATCGAGCGTGCCGCCTCCCTTGGCCTTGCGGGAGTGGCGATTGCCGATGTGAATTCCGTGGCGGGCATCGTGCGTGCCCATGCCCGCGCGCGCGAGATCGCGCGGCAGGTGCGCGAACGGCAGGCGTGGGAGGCGCGGGAGGGGGTGACCGGCCCGCCTGCGCCCTGCCCCACCGCACCCGATTGGGCCAACACGCCCCGCCTCATCCCCGCCGCAAGGCTGGTGCTGCGCGATGGGTTGACGCTCACCACGCTGCCCGAGGACCGTGCGGGCTGGGCGCGGCTTTGCCGGCTCTTGACGCTGGGGCGGCGGCGCGCGGCCAAGGGGGGCTGTGAATTGAGCCTCGGCGATGTGCTGGAAGGGGCGGCAGGGCTGCATCTGCTGTTGCATCCCGAGAGCGCATCCGGCTGGCAGGATCAGGCGCGGCGGCTGGGGGCGCGGTTTGGCGCACGGCTGCACCTGCTCATGCGCCCGCATTACGACGGGCGTGATGCGGCGCGGTTTGACCGGCTGGCGCGGGTCGCGGCGCGGCTGGGCCTGCCCACGGTGGCCGCTGCCAGTCCCCTGATGCACCGCGCCCACCGTCGTCGTCTGGCGGATGTGCTGAGCGCGATCCGGCTGGGGGTGACGGTGGAGCGGCTGGGCCGTCACGCCCTGCCCAATGCCGAAAGGCGGCTGCGCTCAGGGGCGGAAATGCGCCGCCTTTTCAAGGGGCACGAGGGCGCGGTGGACCGCGCCGCCGCGCTGGCCAACCGTCTCACCTTCTCGCTCGACGCGCTCCGCCACGACTATCCCAGCGAGGCCGAAGGGGGTGAGACCCCCACCGCGCGGCTGCGGCGGCTGGCGGAAGAGGGGCTTGGCTGGCGCTATCCGCAGGGCGCGCCCGACCGCGTGCGCGCGATGATGGAGCACGAATTGGCCCTCATCGCCAAGTTGCGGTATGAGCCCTATTTCCTGACCGTCAACGAGGTGGTGGGTTTTGCCCGGTCGCGCGGCATCCTGTGTCAGGGGCGCGGATCGGCGGCCAATTCGGTGGTGTGCTATTGCTTGGGCGTGACCAGCGTTTCCCCCGAGATCGGCACCATGGTGTTCGAGCGGTTCGTATCCGAGGCCCGCGACGAGCCGCCCGATATCGACGTGGATTTCGAGCATGAGCGCCGCGAGGAGGTGATCCAGTGGATTTACGCGCGCTACGGGCGGCACCGCGCCGGGCTTTGCGCCACGGTGATCCATTACCGCGCCAAGCGCGCCATCCGCGAGGTGGGCCGCGCCATGGGCCTGCCCGAGGACCTGCTGGCGGCAATCTCCTCGCAGATATGGGGCGGCGGGCGGCGGCCCGATACGGCGCGGCTGGTCGAGCTTGGGCTTGACCCGCGCGACCGCCGCCTTGCCCTGACGCTCGATCTGGTGGACGAGATCATCGGCTTTCCGCGCCACCTGAGCCAGCATGTCGGCGGTTTCGTGATCGCCGCCGACCGGCTGGACGAGCTGGTGCCGATCGAGAACGCGGCGATGGAAGAGCGCACGGTGATCTGCTGGGACAAGGACGATATCGACACGCTTGGCATCCTCAAGGTCGATGTGCTGGCGCTGGGGATGCTGACCTGCATCCGCCGCGCGTTCGACCTGCTGGCCGAGTATCGCGGGCAACGCTACAGCCTCGCCACCCTGCCGCCCGAGGATGCGCGCGTTTACGCGATGCTGGGGCGCGCCGACAGTCTGGGCGTGTTCCAGGTCGAAAGCCGCGCGCAGATGAATTTCCTGCCCCGGATGCGGCCGCGCACCTTCTACGATCTGGTGATTCAGGTGGCGATCATCCGGCCGGGGCCCATTCAGGGCGACATGGTCCATCCCTATATCCGCAGGCGGAATGGTGAGGAGCCGGTGAATTTCCCCTCGGACGAGCTGGGCCGGGTCCTGGGCAAGACGCTGGGCGTGCCGCTCTTTCAGGAACAGGCGATGCAGATCGCCATCATCGGCGCGGGGTTCACCCCCGAGGAGGCCGACCGCCTGCGCCGGTCGCTGGCCACCTTCAAGAAGCACGGAAATGTCAGCGAGTTTCGCACGCGGTTCCTGCGCGGCATGGCGCAGAACGGCTATGACATGGCGTTTGCCGAGCGCTGTTTTTCACAGATCGAGGGCTTCGGCAGCTACGGCTTTCCCGAGAGCCACGCAGCAAGCTTTGCCCTGCTCGTTTACGCCAGCGCCTGGATCAAGTGCCATCACCCGGCAATATTCGTCTGTGCGCTCCTGAATTCGCAACCGATGGGGTTTTACGCGCCCGCGCAGATCGTGCGCGATGCGCGCGAACATGGCGTGACGGTGCGGCCCGTCTGCGTCAACGCCTCGTGCTGGGACAACACGCCAGAGCCGGACGGGCGCGGCGGGCTGGCGCTGCGGCTGGGGTTGCGGCAGGTGCGGGGGCTGGCGCGCGCCGAGGTTGACTGGATCGCGGCGGCGCGCGGCAACGGCTATCTTGGCCCCGAGGATCTGTGGCGGCGCGCGGGGCTGGCGCCCGCGCTCATCGCGCGGCTGGCCGAGGCCGATGCCTTTGCCGCCTGCGGGCTCACGCGGCGCGATGCGCTCTGGCAGGCGCGCGCGATCCGCAGCCCCGATCCGCTGCCGCTTTTCGCGCGCGACCTTGACGGCGAGGGGATCGACGAGCCTGCGGCAAACCTGCCCAAGATGAGCCTTGGCGAAGAGATGATCGAGGATTACGCGGCGTTGCGCCTGTCCTTGCGCGCGCATCCGCTGGCGCTTTTGCGGCCCATCCTCACCCCGGCCTGAGGTCATGGACAATCGCGCGCGTTGCGGAAATACTCCGGCCAGTGACCTCAGACCGGGAGAGCCGAAATGCGCTGCGTCTTCATCAATATCCGCTGCAAGCCCGGCCAGTCCTACCGCGTGGCCGAGGCCATCGCGCTGCGCGAGATCCATTCCGAGCTTTATTCGACCTCCGGGCCCTTCGACCTCTTGCTCAAGCTCTACATCCCCGAGGGCGAGGATATCGGCAAGTTCATCAACGACAACCTGCTGGATATCGAGGGGATCGAACGGACCGAGACCACGCTGACCTTCAAGGCGTTCTGACGGTCAGGCGGGCGGCAGCCGGTGGCGCGCCATCGCGGCATGAAACCGCGCGCCGTGAATCAGGCCCCGGTCATCGAAATCATAGCCGGGATTGTGCCGCGGCTTTGACGCCGCGCCGTTGCCGAGAAAAACGAAACATCCCGGCACATGATCGAGAAAACGCGCGAAATCCTCCGACCCCATGGCCGGTGCCGCCGTGCTTCGGGCGATGCGGCGCAGATGGCTTTCGATCATGGCCGAGACTTCGGGCACAAAGCTGCGCGCATCGCCAAGGATCCGCGCCATGCCGGGCAGCGCGTTGCGCGTGCCGTCGGTGACCGACACGGTGGCGGCATCGGTCGGGTCAAGACGGCGCGCGACGAGGGTTTGCAGGGCCATCACCATGTCACCGGCCGCGACAAGCGTCTCGCGGCTCTGGTCGGGGCGCGCGGCATGCCCCCCATGCCCCGCAGCACGATCTCGAAATTGTCCTCGGCGGACATGAAGGCACCGGGAAGCGTGCAAAACGTGCCGCCAGAGGGTCATCTCGGGCTCAAGCTGATCAAGACCGGTCATCGACAGAGAACTGCGAAAACGCTTGACGGTGTTGTTGCCGAAGAAAAGCCGCCGCGTCAAAGTCGCGTAATCGGCCATGGTGCGGACCACCACAAGCAGGATGAAATCCGTGTTGCCAGTGACGTGATGGCATTGCTGCACCTCGGGCACGGTGGCGAACAGGCGCTTGGCGGCCTCGATCTGCCCGGCGCGCTCGCTTTCCATCTCGATTTCAACAAAGACTGTGATCCCGTGATCCACCGTCACCGGATTGACCCCCGCGACATTGGTGGAAATCACCGCGGCCGCTTCCATCCGCTTGATCCGGCGTTGCACAGCAGCGGCACACAGATTGACCGACTGAGCGATACGGGCCTGCGGGGTCCTGTTATCGTACTGGAAGATGTCGGGAATAGCGAGATCACGCGAATCGAGAGAAAACCGCTCATTTTCGCAACCGCTTCCATGACCGCCAAGTCGCTCTATGAACGACCGACCAGATTTGAAAACGGCCCTTGGTTAACGCACAAACGTAGATGTGCAGCATTGCTGGCCGCACACTTACAGTCCGAAATGGTCAAAGGCTGGCGACCCGCATTACGGTGCCGCCAACCCTATTATGCTGGATCAGTTGGTGCCGCTCGTGCTGCTGCCGCTGCTGCCGCCAGACGCTGCCGCCGCAACGATGGCAATGCCGACCACACCGAGAGCGACAGCGCCGCCAGTGCCGAGGCCGCCGGAAAGATCGCCACCCGCACCTGCGCAGCGCACCTGAAGCAGCGTTCCGTTGTCGGCATAGTTGGCGCTCACGATCGAACTGCCATCCGCACAGGCACCGATCCGGTTCGCCATTTGAAGGGCGGTTTCATTGCCCTGACGAACAACGGGCGCCTGTGCCGCCACCGAAACAGCCGACGTCACGCCGAAAATGGTTGCGAGTATGATGGTCCCGAATTTGGTCATGACTTTTTAATTCCCTCTGAGGTTACGGAACGCTTATACCGATTTTCTCCCGGTGCGGAAAGGGTGAATCAGGGCTGTCCGAAAATTTTCACACTTGGGTGTCTGCCAAGTGTCCGCGCCTTCTCTGGCACGCCTCGCTCAATGTCGCTGACTGACTGACGATCACGCCTGTCGGCGTCAGGCGGGTCTGGGCCACGGGCACAACGGCCGGGGGCATCGGCGCGATGGTGGTGGCATGAAAATCGTTGTCGATCTGTCGATGACCGCATGTCGGCGCGCCGCCGGGGGCGCTGACGGCCTCGAATCTCACCCTTGATGTCACCTCGGGCCTTCACCGCATCGATCCGGGCGACCCCGAGACCGGCGACGTCACGGTGATCGACCCGCGCCTTCACATCAACCTGCGTCTCGCTGTCCAGCGTTGCCGTCGATGGACGAGACGGGCGCGCTCACATGGCAGGCCATGGTAGCGGCCTGGTCCGCCTTCGGCGATCCCGACCCGGCCCCCGATGCCAACGAGGAGGCCCGCATCCTGCACAAGGTTGCGCTGATCCGGCCCGACAGCATCAAGACGCCGGTGAGGGTCTGGGCATGGCCGGCTCTCAGGCCTTGATCCGATAGCCGGTGCGGAAAATCCACCACACCACGGCAAGGCAAAGCGCGAAGAAAACCGCGATGGCCATCAGGCTCCAGCCCACGGCCACATCGGCCACCCCGAAGAACGACCAGCGAAAGCCCGAGATGAGGTAAACCACCGGGTTGAACAGCGTCACCACCTGCCAGGCCGAGGGCAGCATCGAGACCGAGTAGAACGCGCCGCCCAAGAACACCAGCGGCGTGATCACCAGAAGCGGGATCAATTGCAACTGCTGGAAATTCTCGGACCAGATGCCGATGATGAAGCCGAAAAGCGCAAAGCTGATGCAGATCATCACCAGAAAGGCCAGCATCATCACCGGGTGCCGGATCTCGAGATCGACAAAGAACCCGGCGGTGAGCAGGATCACCCCACCGATGAGCAGCGATTTCGTCGCCGCCGCCCCGACATAGCCGATGACGATTTCGAAGAAATTGATCGGGGCAGACAGCAATTCGTAAATCGTGCCGATGAATTTCGGGAAATAGATGCCGAAAGAGGCGTTGGAGATGGCCTGTGTCATCACGCTCAGCATGATCAGCCCCGGCACGATGAAGGCGCCATAGCTCACCCCTTCCACCTCGTCGATGCGCCCGCCGATGGCCGCGCCGAAGACCACGAAATAGAGCGTGGTGGAAATGACCGGCGACAGCAGCGATTCAAAGATGGTGCGGAAAAACCGCTTCATCTCGTAGACATAGATGGCAGCGATGGCGTGCAGGTTCATGCCGCATCCTCCTGCACAAGGCCCACGAAGATCTCCTCGAGGCTGCTTTGACGGGTCTCGATATCGCGCAGGCTCAGACCCTCGCGCGCCAGCGCCTGCAACAGGCGGGTGATGCCGGTGCCCTCGCCGCGCGTGTCGTAATGGTAAAGCAACACATGCCCGTCATCTATCCGCTCAAGATCATAGTCCGCCAGCGCCGCGGGCACCTCTGCGACCGGCGTGGCAAGGTCGATGCGCAGGGTCTTGCGGCCCATCCTGCGCATCAGGTCGGCCTTGTTCTCGACCAGCAGGATTTCGCCCTTGTTGATGACCGCGACGCGGTCGGCGATGGCCTCTGCCTCCTCGATGTAATGGGTGGTCAGGATGATGGTGACGCCCTGCGCCTTGAGCCCGCGCACCACCTCCCACATGTCACGGCGCAACTCGACATCGACACCCGCCGTCGGCTCGTCGAGGAAGAGCACGCGCGGCTCGTGGCAGAGCGCCTTGGCGATGAGCACGCGGCGTTTCATGCCGCCCGAGAGTTCGCGGATGCGGGCGTCGCGCTTGTCCCAGAGCGAGAGCTGGCGCAGGATGCGCTCGATCAGGGCCTCATCGCGCCCCTTGCCGAACAGACCGCGCGAGAATCGCACGGTGTTGATGACCTTCTCGAAGGGTTCCAGCGCCACCTCCTGCGGCACCAGCCCGACCAGACGCCGCGCGGCGCGGTAATCGGAGGTCACGTCATGCCCGCCTATGCGCGCCGTGCCGCCCGTGGGGATGGTGATCCCGCAGAGCGCCGAGATGAGCGTGGTCTTGCCCGCGCCATTCGGGCCGAGCAGGGCGAGAATCTCACCCTCGGCAATCGTCAGGTCGACACCGCAGAGCGCGGTGAACCCGTCCTTGTAGGTCTTGCGGAGGTTGATCACCTCGACGATGGCGGGCATGGCATGTCCTTGCATTTGCGCGACAACCTAGACAGTGCGCGCGCGGCTGCAAGCGGCCATGGGTGCAACAGGGATGTGCGCGGGCGCGCAGGTCCGTCCAGTCGGGCATGGTCTGGCGCGAATACCGGCCCTGTGTGCACATATCCGGTGACGCTCAGCCGCCCTGGCCCGTCGGCGTGCCGCCCTCTCCGATATCCCAGAACAGCCCGGCCATGAGGCGCAGCGCATCGCGGCAGACGGGTTTGAGAACATGCTCATCCGGGGCATGTTGCGAGCAGCCGCGATAGGAATGCGGCACCCAGACGGTCGGCAGGCCGAGAATATCGGCGAAACAGTCATTCGGCAACGACCCGGCGAGATTGGGCAGGATATGCGGTGCCTGCCCGGATGTCCGCTCCAGAGAGGCGGCGACGAACTTGACCCAAGGGTGGCCGGGGTCAAGCCGCGTGGCGCGGAAGAACCCCCGGTCATGCGGCGTGATGCGCACCGCGTCAAAGCCATGCGCGTCCAGATGGCGCCGCAGGGCGGGCAGAATGTCCTCGGGCGTGGTGCCGACCACATAGCGCAACTGACAGGTGGCGCGGGCAAGGGCGGAAATCGCATTGACCGGGGCCTCGGGCACGCCGCTTGTCATGGCAAGGATGGCAAAGCTGTTCCAGCCATAGGCCCGCTCCACCGGGGTCAGGGTCTTTTCACCCCAATCGGGGTTGATGGCGGGGCCGTCGCCGCCCTCGATCGGCAGGCCATGCAGGGCGGTGCGCACATCGTCGGTCAGGCTGTCGGGGCGCCATTCGGGAATCCTGATCTGGCCACGGGCATCGGTGATGACCGAGAGCGCCTGCGCCAGAATCATCGCCGGATCACTGAGAAGGCCGCCCCAGTTGCCCGAATGATGCGCCCCCTCGCGCAACTCTACGCTCAGGTCAAAGGTGACACCGCCGCGCGAGCCCATGAACATGGTCGGCGTCTCAGGTTGAAGGCGCGGCCCGTCAGAGGCGATCAGCACATCGGCGCGCAGCTTGTCGTGATGCGCGGTGAAGAACTCGGCAAGCCCCGGAGAGCCGGTTTCCTCGCCGGTTTCGATCACGATCCGGCAGTTGAAGCCAAGCGCGCCACGGGTTTGAAGCACCGCATCGAGGGCGGCGATATTGATCAGGTGCTGGCCCTTGTTGTCGGCGGTGCCGCGCCCGTAGAGCCGGTCGCCCTCTTCGACGAGCCTGAACGGGTGGAGGCCCGCGCGCCATTGATCGGTCTGGGCGCGGATCACGTCTCCATGGCCATAGCTCAGGATGGTGGGCAGGTCATCGCCCTCGTGCCGCTCGGCAATCAGGAAGGGACCGGCATTGGCGACCGGGTTGGGATGGATCACACAGCGAAAGCCCATGGCAGCAAGCCGGGGCGTCATGGCCTCGGCCAGATAGCGGGCAAGCTCGGGGGCCTGATCGGGGGTCTGGCTCTCGGTTTCAAAGCCGACCAGATCGGCAAGTTCGGTCTGAAAGCCGTTGTTGTCGAAATAGGCCGAAACGGTGTCGATTGCGGCGCTGCGCGTCATGGCCTGCCTGTCCTGTCCGTTGGGTGATTGCGTCGCCCGTAGCGACGTGATTTCGGGGCATTGCCGGGTTCTTTGCGGTTCTCACCCGGTCAGAGGTTGGGGCATGAAGATGGCCTCGTCAATAACGAGCCTGCCGTCACGTGAAAGCGTGCGCATGTTGGCCTGTAAATGATTAGACAAACCACACGGCATCATTGTAAAAAAATTGCACCCCGCTCTGCCTCATGGAAAGCGACACCCCCGAATGCCAGAACGGCTCATGATCGGCACCCGGATCCGCGAAAGGCGGTTGCTGAGCGGCATGCGCCAGAGCGATCTGGCACGGCATGCGGGAATATCGCCATCCTACCTCAACCTTATCGAGCACAACCGCCGCCGAATCGGCGGCAAGACCCTCCTGAAGCTGGCCGAGGCGCTGAAGGTGGAGCCGTCACGCCTGACCGAAGGGGCCGAAGCGGCGGTGGTGGGCGCGCTGCGCGAAGCCGCAAGCGACAGCGAGACAGCAGAGCGCGACCGGATCGAGGAATTCGTCGGTCGCTTTCCGGGCTGGGCCGGGCTTGTGGTCGATCTGCATCGTCGGACCGAGACCCTGGAGCGCACGATCGACACGCTGACCGACCGGCTCGCGCATGATCCATTTCTGGCTGATTCGCTCCACGAGGTGATTTCGGCGGTCACGGCCATCCGCGCCACCTCGTCGATCCTGGTCGAGACCGAGGCACTGGAACCCGAATGGCAGGGGCGCTTCCATCGCAACATCAACGAGGATGCCGGGCGGCTGACCGAGGGCGCGCAATCACTGGTGCGCTATCTGGAGGCCGCCCCCAACCGCGACGCCGATCTCACCTCGCCGCAAGACGAGATGCACGCGGTGCTCGCGGGGCGGGGCTATCACTTTTCCGAGCTTGAAGCCCCCGAGGCGCAGCCCGAGGATGTGGCGCGGCTGGTTGCGGCCAAGGCGCAAAAGGGCCTCTCGGCACCCGCGCAAACGCTGCTGGAGACCGTTCTCTTGCGGTATCTGGAGGACGCGCGCGCCCTGCCCTTGCCCGTGCTGGAAGCGCAGATCTCGCGGCACGGGACCGAGCCGGACCGTCTGGCCGAGGCAACCGGTGCAGGGCTTGCGCGCATCTTCCGCCGCCTTGCCGCGCTGCCCGAAGAGGTGGCGGGGCCGATCGGCCTTGTGATCTGCGATGCCTCGGGCACGATGATTTTTCGCAAGCCGGTCAATGGATTTGCCATCCCCCGGTTGACCGGGGCCTGCGCGCTCTGGCCGCTGTATCAGGCAATGGCACAGCCCATGGCCCCCCTGCGAATGCGGGTGCGGCAGGCCGGACGCGGGGCCGAGACGGTGCTGGCGCTGGCGGTCGCGGCACCCTCGGGGCCGGGCAGCTTTGACCGCCCCGCGACCATGCGGGCGCATATGCTGTTGCGCCCCGATCCGGGCGAGGCGGGTGGCGCGGTGCGCAGCATCGGCGTCAGCTGCCGCATCTGCCCGCTCAGGGACTGCGACGCGCGGCGCGAACCGTCGATCCTGTCAGAGGGCTTTTGACAGGGCGGGCGGGAATGGAGAATAGTGAGCGCGGGTGCGATACGCACCTGCAACGGAGGGGAGGCCGGTGCATGGGCAAGAAGGTTCTGCTGATCGAGGACGAGCCCAATATCATCGAGGCGATCAGTTTCATCCTGTCGCGCGACGGCTGGGAGGTTAAGACCCATGCCAATGGCCATGACGCCATGGAGGCGGTGCGCCGCCGCGCGCCCGATCTGATCATTCTCGACGTCATGCTGCCGGGCAAGAGCGGCTATGACATCCTGGGCGAAATCCGCGAGGATTCGGATTTCGCCGCCACACCCGTCTTGATGCTGACAGCGCGCGGCCAGACCCGTGACCGCGAACTGGCCGAGCGCGCGGGCGCGAGCCGTTACATGACCAAGCCCTTTTCCAATGCCGATATGCTCGCCGCCGTGCGCGCGCTGGCACAGACGTGAGCCCCGAGCGCACCCCGCTCTTTCTTGCCCGGCGCAGCTATCGGCGGCGGCGCGTGGCGGATGCGGCGCGGATACTGCCGCTCATCGGCGGGGTGCTTTTCTGCCTGCCGCTGCTGTGGAAGGGGTCGCCGGCCTCCGACAGCACGGTGCAATCCCTGGTTTATATCTTCGGCCTGTGGGTGATTCTCATCCTCACCTCCGCGATCATCTCGCGTCATCTGCGCCTTGACGAGAATGACCGTGACGACACGCGCAACGAGCACCAGGGACCAGGTGGAGCATGACCGTTCTCAACCTGCTGATCCTGGTCTGCCTGCTCTATGTGGTGCTGCTCTTCACGGTCGCCTTCGCGGCGGATCGTGCGGCGATGATGGGGCGGGGAAGCTGGCTACGCTCCTCGGTGGTCTATACGTTGTCGCTCTCGATCTACTGCACCGCCTGGACATTCTATGGTGCGGTCGGCTTTGCAGCGCGCTCGGGGCTTGAGTTCGTCACGATCTATCTCGGTCCCACCCTCGTCATGGTCGGCTGGTGGTGGACGCTGAGGCGGCTGGTGCGGGTGGGCCGCAGCCAGCGCATCACCTCCATCGCCGATCTGATTTCCTCGCGCTATGGCAAGTCGAACCTGCTTGCGGTGCTGGTGACGGTGCTCGCGGTTGTGGCCACCACGCCCTATATCGCGCTGCAACTGCAATCGGTCACGCTGTCGTTTGCCGCCTTTGCCGGGACAGACCCGGAGGCAGGCACGCTGCCGGACATGCAATCCACCGCGCTCTGGGTCGCGGGGGGGCTGGCGCTCTTCACGATTCTCTTCGGCACGCGCAATCTCGATGCCAACGAGCGTCACCACGGCGTGGTCATGGCCATCGCGCTCGAGGCGGTGGTCAAGCTCTTTGCCCTGCTCGCGGTCGGCGTGTTCGTGGTCTGGGGGCTCTCGGGCGGCATCGGGCCGACGCTTGACCGGATCGAGACCTCCGCCATTGCCCGTTTCGAGGTTTCGGGGAGCCGCTGGGTCGGCCTCACGATGCTGTCGGCCATGGCCTTTCTGACGCTGCCGCGCATGTTTCAGGTGCTGGTGGTCGAGAACGAGGCGGACGAGCACCTGCGCACCGCCGCCTGGGCGTTCCCGGCCTATCTCATGCTGATGAGCCTCTTCGTGGTGCCGATCGCGGTGGTGGGGCTCGACATGATGCCCGCAGGGGCCAACCCGGACCTCTTCGTGCTGACCCTGCCGCTGATGGAGGGCCGCGACGGGCTGGCGATCCTGTCGTTCCTCGGCGGGTTTTCCAGCGCCACGTCCATGGTGATCGTGGCGGCCATCGCCCTCTCGACGATGGTTTCCAACCATGTGGTGATGCCGCTCTGGCTGCATTACTCGGGCATGGCGGCGGTTGTCTCGGGCGATGTGCGCACCGTGGCGCTGATGGCGCGGCGGCTCAGCATCGGGGGCGTGCTGTTTCTGGGCTATGTCTATTTCCGGATGTCGGGGGGCGGCACGGCGCTGGCGGCGATCGGTCTCATCGCCTTTGTCGGCGTGGCGCAGTTCCTGCCCGCGCTGATGGGCGGGCTGTTCTGGCGCGGCGCTACACGCACGGGCGCGCTGGCGGGGCTGGTCCTTGGCGCGGCGGTCTGGCTTTACTGCCTGTTCCTGCCCAGCTTCGGACCGTCCGCGATTCTGCCGCAGACGGTGTTCGACCACGGGCTTTGGGGGCAAGGCTGGCTGCGCCCGCGCGCGCTTTTCGGTGCCGAGGGCATGGACCCGGTGATCCACGCGCTGATGTGGTCGCTGCTGCTCAATGTCTCGGCCTTCATCCTGGGGTCGCTCCTGAGTTTTCCGCAACCGCTCGAACGGCTGCAAGGGGCGCAGTTCGTCAATTCCTTTGACCATCCAAGTGCGCCGGGTGGCTGGTCCGGCGGCATGGCCCAGAGCGAGGACCTGCTGATCATGGCGCAGCGCATCATGGGCGCGCGCGAGGCGCAGGCGCTTTTTGCGGCCGCTGCCGGACGACAGGGCGTGGTGGGCTACCTGCCCGAACCAAGCCCCGATTTCCTTCAGGAACTGGAGCGCGCGCTGGCGGGATCGGTGGGCGCGGCGACCGCCCATGCGATGATCGGGCAGATCGTGGGCGGGGCGGCTGTCTCGGTCGAGGACCTGATGGCGGTGGCCGATGAAACCGCGCAGATCATGGAATATTCCAGCCAGCTTGAGGCCAAGTCGCAGGAACTCGCCCGCACCGCACGCCAGTTGCGGCAGGCCAACGAGACGCTCACGCAGATCTCGGTGCAAAAGGACGGCTTCCTCAGCCAGATCAGCCATGAGCTGCGCACGCCGATGACCTCGATCCGGGCGTTTTCCGAAATCCTGCGCGACACCGAGGATCTCAGCCCCGACGAGCAAAGCAAATACGCCACCATCATCCATGACGAGACCGTGCGCCTGACGCGGCTGCTCGACGACCTGCTGGACCTCAGTGTGCTGGAGAACGGGCAGGTGGAACTCAATATCCAGACCGGCACGCTCGAGGCGCTGCTGGACCGGTCCGTGCGCGCGGCGGGCGGCGATGGGGACGGGTTCCGCATCCGGCGGGTGCGCGCGAACGAACAGGTTGACCTGACCACCGATCTCGACCGGCTGGCGCAGGTGTTCATCAACCTCATCAGCAATGCGCGCAAGTATTGCGATGCCAGGCCCGCGATCCTCAATATTCGGGTCACGGTCTCGGACGGTCAGCTTGTGGTGGATTTCGTCGACAATGGCAGCGGCATCCCCACCGACAAACACGCCGTGATCTTCGAGAAATTCTCGCGCATCGGCCAGACCCGCGCAAGCGGCGCGGGGCTCGGCCTTGCCATTTGCCGCGAGATCATGGAGCGGCTCGGCGGCGAGGTTTCCTACCTGCCGGGTCAGAAGGGCGCGGCCTTTCGCGTGACCCTGCCGCTCATGACCGACCGCGTGGCCGCGCAAGAAGCCGTGTAAACGAAATGGTAAGGCCTGGCCGCTAGGGTGATGGGGATCGACACAGAATGTGGACGGCCCCGCCCATGACGGTCCTGCAACAGGCATCGGTTCTCCGACGCAAGACCCGCGCCACGCGCGAATCCAGCGATCCGCGCGTGATGTCGCCGGTGAAGGCCTTGCGCCTGTCGCTGGCGCGCGCGGCCGATACGCTGTTCGGCCTCGCGCTGACCGTGGCCACCGTCGAACAGCGCCGGATCGAGGCGGGCGAGATAGAGCGCGCACTGGGGGCGGAGGGGCTCTTCATGCTCCTCGACGGGACGGGCGGCGCGCGCGGGGCCTTGCGGCTCGATCTGGCGCTCATGGCCGGGGTGATCGAAGTGCAGACGATCGGGCAGGTTCTGCCGGGCTCGGTGCGCCCGCGCCCCGCCACCCGCACCGACGCGGCCATGGTCGCCCCGCTCATCGACGCCGTGCTTGCGGGCTTCGACGCGGAAATGGCGGCGGGCCACCCGCCCCAACCGCCGAGCGGCTTTCGCTATGGCGACCGGGTCGATGACGGGCGCGCGCTGGCGCTGCTTCTTCCCGCACCCGAATTTGACCTCTTTCGCATCACCGTCGACCTTGAACAGGGCACCCGGAACGGGCGGCTCGACCTGCTTCTTCCCCCGGCCCTTGCTGCGCCGCCGGCGCGCGCGGGGAACATGGCGACACCCCGCCGCGCGGAGACCACATCGGATCTGGCCACCATCGCGCTTGCGGCCCCGGCCGTGCTCGAAGTGGTGCTTGCCCGGCTCAACCTGCCGCTGCGCAGGGCCATGACGCTCAAGCCGGGGGACCGGCTCAGCCTGCCCCGTGACAGCCTGGGCTCCGCGCAGCTTGTGGCCCCGGGCGGGCACGGGGTGGCCGAGGGACGACTTGGCCAGCGCGAGGGCTGGCGCGCCCTGCGGCTCTCGGGGCCGGTGACGCAATCCGCACCGGGGCAGGATGCGCCCCAACCGCTCGCCGAGAGCCCCGGTTGACATGGGTCAAGGCCGAAAATCCGCAAACATGCGAGTCTGACGCGCAAAGGGAGGACCGCCATGCTTCATACCACCATCTACCGCGACGCCCTTCTGCGCCGCCTGCACCAACTGGACGCGCGCCTCCACGCCATCGAGGCCGAGCTTGACGCCCCCCGCGACAGCGACTGGGACGACGACGCCATCGAACGCGAGGGCGACGAGGTTCTGGAACATCTCGGACAGGCGGGCGAGGCGGAGATCGCGCGCATCCGCGCGGCGCTCGACCGGATACGCACGGGCAGTTACGGCACCTGCACCCGGTGCGCCGAGGAGATATCGACCGCGCGGCTCGATATTCTGCCCGAAACCCCGCTTTGTCAGCGTTGCGCTGCCCAAATTTCGTGACGCTGTTCACAATTCCGTCGCGCGGATGCGATATCCGTTTCGCGCGAGGCCATAACACGCTATAGTTGAGGCCTGCTTGGGAGGACTGCCATGACCTATCTTACAGCGGAGCTTGACCGTCTCCAGACCCTCGTCCGGGCCGCCGCGCCCGACACCCGCTACACGCTTGAGCCGCAAGTGCGCAGCGTGATTGCCAGCCTGCGCAATGAAGGCCACGCTGTGCCAGCGCGCATCAAAACCCTGCACGAGACTTTGCTGAGCGAGGCCATCGAGGCCGAGTTCGACAATATGCCTGTCTGACCGCGCCCGAACCGCCAGACTTGCGCCCGCACCGATAAGCCGTAGTAATTGACAAGGGGCCAAGTCACGGACGGAACCGGGGTGAATGGATATATCGACCGCGAGGAACGCGACGGCGTGGTGGTGCTGCGCCTCAATCGGCCTTTGGCCAACGCGCTTGCACCGGAGCTGCGCGCCGAGCTGATCACCGCGCTGGCCGACACCTCGGCCTCCGGTGCTGCTCTGGCCATCGTGATCGCGGGCGCAGGCGAGGGGTTTTCCTCGGGGGTCGATCTTTCCGAATATGATGCGCCCCCGGTGGCCCCATCCCCTTCGGAGCTCTGCCGCGCGGTGGCCGCGTGCCCCCTGCCCGTGATTGCCGCCCTCCATGGCAATGCGCTCGGCGCGGGGCTGTCGCTGGCGCTGGCCGCCGATGCCCGCGTTGCCCATGAGGCCGCGCGCCTTGCCCTGCCGGAAATCAGTCTTGGCATGATGCCCGGCGCGGGCGCGACGCAACGCCTGCCGCGCCTTGTCGGCGCACAGGCGGCCCTTGAACTCATGCTCTCCGGTCGCTCGGTGCGCGCGACCGATGCCCGGCTGCGCCCGATGTTCGAGAGCATCGTGACCGCCGATGCCGAAGGGGCGGCCGTAACCCTCGCCAGACGTATCGCGCAGGGAATGGCCCATCCGTCCGCGCCGCGCGGGCTCTCCGATCCGGCGGGCTATCACAAGGCCATTACCACCGTGCGCCAGCACCTGCGCACCGTTGACGCGGCCGCCGCCGACATCCTGCGGGCGATCGAGGCGGCGCAACTCCTGCCGTTGCCGCAGGGCCTGGCGTTCGAGGAGGTGCTGTTCGAGGAACGCGCCCAAAGCCGCAGCGCGCGCGCCATGCGCCATGTCCATGTGGCCGAGGCACGCGCGCGCGCCCTGCCCGAGGCGCGCCTGGCGAACCCGCGCATGATCCGCCGGATTGCCCTGACCGGCCCGGTTCCGAGCGCGCTTGGCGACCGGCTTGGCGCGGCGGGCTGCGAGCTTCGCCGCGTGCCCGATGAGGGTCCGGGCGACGGCTGGGCCGATCTCTGGATCGAGGTCGGCGCACCCGCCCCGGCCAGAGCCGCGCGGCTGCGGCTCGATACCGGCACAGGGTTCGCGGCGAACGGGTTGTGGCTGCGCTACTCGGACAGGACGCCGTTTGCCGAACTGGGCGTCGCGCCGGGTGTTCCGGCGGCGGATGTGGCCGGTCTGGCACGGCTGCTTACGCTGGCGCAGATCGGATTTGTGCGCGCCACGCTGCCTGCGGCAGGACCGGGCATCGGCCATGTTCTGCAGGGCGCGCTCGATCTGGCCGCGCTGGCGCTCCTGCGCGCCGGGGTCGGCGTGGCCGAGGTGGATGCAGGCGCAACCGCACTCGGCTTTGCCCGGGGGCCGTGCCTCTTGATGGATCACGAGGGTCTCGCCGCCGTGCAGGCGCGCCTTGCTGCGCTTGCGCCGCGTCTCGGCCTGCCTGCCCCCGGCACCGATGGCCCGCTGGCCGAACGGCTGGCGCGCGGCGCGGTCGGGCGCGCCTCCGGGCGCGGCTTCTACGACCATCCGCCCGAGGGGCCGCGCGCGCCCCGCAGCGACCGCACAGCGCCGCTCCCCGGCGGGGTGTCGCCCGAACACGCGCTCCACGCCGCGCTGGTCAACGCCGCCGAACGGCTGATCACTTCTGGCGCGGTGCTGCGTCCGGGCGATCTCGACGTGCTCGCCGTGCACGCGCTCGGCCAGTCGCGAGAGGCGGGCGGCCCGCTCTGTCAGGCGGATGCGCGCGGGCTGATGGCGCTGCTCAAGGACATGAAGGCGCTCGCGCCGCTCTCTGCCCCGCTCTGGTCACCACACCCGGCGCTGCTCACCCGGATCAAGGAGGGGCTGGGTTATTTCGGGCGCAGGGCTGCGGACATCAGCCCAGCATGATCCCGAGGACCACCATCATCAGCCCGATCACCGACAAGAACAGCGCCCCCATGTTGAGCGGCACCACCGCCCGCACCGCCGCGCGCAGGTCCGCATCCGAAAGCCCCGCCCGACGCGCGCGCCAGACCTTGAGGATGCACCAGACCAACCCTGCAAGACCGGCCAGCGACACGAGCGCCCCGGCCCAGACCAGCATTTCCATGACGGCTCTCCTTCCACTTGCGCCGCCCGTCGCCTAGGCCAAAGCGACCCGCCGCGCAAGCGCCGCTTGAGCCTTGCGCGCGCGGCGCGGCGCGGCTAGGTCTACCTCCTGACCCGAGCGGAGGCCCCCATGAACGACATGACATCAGACACCAGCTACAGCGTGACCGCCGAAGAACTGCGCCAGTTCATCGAGCGGTTCGAGCGGCTGGAGGCCGAGAAAAAAGACATCGCCGACCAGCAAAAGGAGGTGATGGCCGAGGCCAAGGGGCGCGGTTACGACACCAAGGTGATGCGCAAGGTCATCGCGCTGCGCAAGCGCGACAAGGACGACATTGCCGAGGAAGAGGCGGTGCTCGAAATGTACAAGCAGGCCCTCGGCATGACCTGACCGATCGCGCGCCTGACGCAAGTCCCTGTCGCGCGCCCTGCGCGAGGGACCCGGCGTTGACGCCACCGCGCACCCGACGGCACCCCTAGCGCCGCTCGCCGACCAGTTTCCACAGGTAAACCAGCAACATCGCCCCCAGCACCGCGCCGATCAGCCCGCCCAGAAGTCCGGTGATCATCAGCACCATGCGGATCACCACCGCACCGATGAGCGCGCCTGCGATGCCCAAAAGAACGGTCGGGACCACCCCCATCTCCACCCGCATGAGCCGCGTGGCAAGAAACCCCGCCGCGACACCCACGATCAGAAGCCCGATGATGCCCATGCCCGTTACCTCCGGTTTCGCCAATGGGTCGGCACGATGATCAGCGCGCCGACCGACGACAGGATCGCATCCACCCCCGGCGCACCGAAGCGGATGCCGAACATGATCCGGACGAAGTAGAACAGGAACGCGCCACCCACGCAGATGATGATCGACGGCAGATAGCCATTGCGGGTGAACCCGCTCTTTTCGCTCACGTAGCCGACGATGCCCGCGATCACCACCGTACCGAAAAGTTGCAGGAACATCGCCTTACCCCAACCGCGTGCCCGGCGCGAGCATCATGCCGCGCAGGAACTCGGGCGCATCCTGCGCCGCGCGCCCCGCCCGTTGCAAGCGCAAAAGCCGTACCGCGCCGATGCCACAGGCCACGGTGGGGGCCGCATCCAGCACCTCTCCCGGCGCACCCTGCCCCTGCCCCGGACAAGAGGCCAGAACCTTGACCCGCTCGCCCGCGATTTCGAACCATGCGCCGGGAAAAGGCGCCAGGCCCCGGATGCGCCGGTCCACCTCCGCGGCGGGGCGTGTCCAGTCGATCCGCGCCTCGGCCTTGTCGATCTTCGCGGCATAGGTGGTGCCCTCCTCGGGTTGCGGCTCCGGCACCAGGTCCGGCAGCCGTGCCAGCGCCTCAGTGATGAGCCGCGCCCCCAGTATCGACAGCCGGTCGTGCAATTGCCCGGTCGTCTCCTGCGCTCCGATCTTCACCGCCTCGCGCAGCAGAACCGGCCCGGTATCGAGCCCCGCCTCCATCTGCATGATGCAAACGCCCGTCTCGGCATCGCCCGCCATGATCGCACGGTGGATCGGCGCGGCCCCCCGCCAGCGCGGCAAGAGCGAGGCGTGGATGTTGAGACAGCCCGCGCGCGGCGCGTCGAGGACCGCCTGCGGCAGAATGAGCCCGTAGGCCACCACCACCGCCACATCGGCCCCAAGCGCGGCAAAGTCCGCCTGCGCCCCGGCGTCCTTCAGGCTGACCGGGTGGCGCACCGGCAAGCCGAGCGCCTCGGCGCGCGCCTGCACCGGGCCGGGGCGATCCTTCTTGCCACGGCCGGCCGGACGCGGCGGCTGGCAGTAAACCGCCGCCACCTCATGCCCCGCCGCCACCAGCGCATCGAGCACCGGCACCGAAAAATCCGGCGTCCCCATGAAGATCACGCGCATCCGGGCCCTTTCACCGTCCTTCATCGTTCCGCAAATACTCAAATCCGGCGGCTCAGCCCGCGAGCCCGTCCATCTTGCGCGCAAGCTTCACGTCAAGCGCGCTCAAGCCCCCCACGTCATGGGTGGCAAGCGTCACCTCCACCGTCTTGTAGACGTTGAACCATTCGGGATGGTGGTTCCACTTCTCGGCCCAGAGTGCCGCGCGCGTCATGAAGCCCATGGCCTCGACGAAATCGGCGAAGTGATAGGTCTTGGTGATCGCGTCGCGCCCCTCGACCATGGCCCAGCCGTTTTCCAGAAGCGGTTGAAGCGTGGTCTTGCGCGCGGTATCGCTGAGTTTCTCGGTCATTCGTGATCCTCCATGACGGTCCTGCGAAACGGACCATACCCGGTCAATATGTCGATTTCCTCGTCAACGGCGGCGCGCTCGGCGTCGAGATACTGCGCCACCGCCTCGGCAAAGCCCGGATCGCGCAGCCAGTGCAGCGAATGGACGGGCCGGGGCAGGTAGCCGCGTGCCAGCTTGTGCTCGCCCTGCGCCCCAGCCTCGACCCTTTGCAGCCCGGTTTCAATGGCAAACGCGATGGCGCGGTAATAGCACAACTCGAAGTGAAGGCAGGGGTGATCCTCGATGCAGCCCCAGTAACGGCCATAAAGCGCCGAGGCGCCGATCAGGTTCATCGCACCCGCCACGGGGCGGCCGCCGCGTAGCGCGAGCAAAAGCAGAATATCCCCCCGGAGCCGCTCATGCGCCAGATCGAAGAAGGCGCGGCGCAGATAGGGCGTGCCCCATTTGCGCGCGCCGGTGTCCTGATAGAAGGCCCAGACCGCCTGCCAGTGTTCGGGGCGGATGGCATCGCCGGTCAGCGCCACGATCTCGCCTCCGAAGGCGTTGGCGCGGGCGCGCTCCTTGCGGATGGCCTTGCGCTTGCGCGACGAGAGATCGGCAAGGAACGCGTCGAAACTGCCATAGCCGCGATTTTGCCAGTGATATTGCTGTGTGCGGCGCGCGAGATAGCCCGCCACCTCGCCCGCCGCCACCTCTTCACCCGTGCAGAAGGTCAGGTGGACCGAGGAGACCCCGTGCCGCTCCGCCACGTCCCGCGCCCCTTGCAGGAGTGCCGCGCGCCCCGCCGCCTCGAACCCCGGACGCGCCAGAAGCCGCCGCCCCGTCACCGGCGTGAAGGGCACCGCACCTTGCAGCTTGGGGTAATAGCGCCCGCCCGCGCGTTCATAGGCATGGGCCCAGCTATGATCGAAGATATATTCGCCCTGACTGTGGGATTTGACATAGAGCGGGGCGACGGCGATCACCGTGCCGCCTGCCTCGGCGCGCATGTATTGCGGTTGCCAGCCTGTGCCGCGCCCGACCGAGCCGCTATCCTCCAGCGCCGAGAGGAACCGGTAGGTGGTGAACGGATCCTCTGGCCGCGCACCGCCCGCCGCCTCGGGGCAGGCGCACGCGTCCCAGTCGGCCGCGCCGATCTCGGCGATGCGGTCATGGAGCGTTATGGTGATCGCGGTGTCGGTCATGCCGACTGTCCTATCTGGCGCGCGGGCGCTGTGGATCAAGCGGGGATGTCCGCCAGATACCGCTCGAACGTGATATTGTCCGCCACCTGTCGCGCGCGCGCCTCCGTCTCGCGGCTGCGCACGGTCCAGCACAGGATCGCGGCCCCCTGCGCGCGCAATTCGGCAAGGCGCGGATTGGCAAGGTCGGTTACGTCATGGCTGACAAAGCTGGCACCCGCCCGGTCGTAATCGGGAATGCTGCGCAGCCGCGCGCGGGTCTCTTCGCGCAGAAGCGGCCAGTCCTCGGGCGTATAGGCGCAGGTGACGATGCCGCGCGCCCGCTCTGGTGCAAGATCGGCCATCGCTACCACCATCTCGGGGTTGAACGACATGAGCGCGACCAGCCCCTTGTAACCGACGAGCGCCTCTGCGGTGGCCGCTTCGAGCACACCATCGGTCACACCCATCTGGCCGTGCTGGTCCTTCAACTCGATCAGGAGCGGCACGCGGCCCGCCACCAGCGCCAGCACCTCGGGCAGGTCAGGGATGCCCTCATCGCCGCCCTTTAGCGGGATTTGCGCCAGCTCTGCCGCATCGCGCGCACGCACCGGCCCCGTCTCGGGCGTGAGCCGCCCGAGATCGTAGTCGTGAAACACCATGGCGCGCCCATCGCGGCTCGTTTGCAGGTCGATCTCGATGCCATAGCCCGCCGCAATCGCCGCGCGGATCGCCGCGCGCGAGTTCTCGGGCCGGCCCGCCGTCACATCGTGGAGCGCGCGATGCGCAATCGGCAAGCGTCTGAACGCTTCGGGCAGGGCGCTCATTTGATCTGGAAGATCCCGTCGATCTCGACCGCCACGCCAAAGGGCAGCGAGGCGGCGGAGACGGCGGCGCGCGCGTGCTTGCCCGCGTCGCCCAGCGCCTCGCCCAGAAAATCCGACGCGCCGTTGATCACCGCCGGTTGCTGGGTGAAATCGGCGGTCGAGTTGACAAAGCCCGTGAGCCGCACGACCCGCACCAGCCGGTCCAGATCACCGCCGCAGGCCGCCTTGACCTGTGCCAGAAGCGCAATCGCGCAGGCCCGCGCCGCCGCCGCGCCGCCCGCCACGTCCATGTCGGCACCAAGCTTGCCGGTCATCAGCGTGTCGCCATCCTTGGCGACCTGACCCGAGACATAGAGCATGTCTCCCACCTGAACGAAAGGCACGTAATTGGCGGCGGGTGCCGGGGCCTCCGGCAAGGTCACGCCCATCTCGGCAAGTCTCGATTCAAACTGGCTCATGTCGCTGTCTCCTGTCGCGGTCCGCGCGCACGCTAGCGGCGCGCGCGGGCAATGAAAAGCCCCCTCACTCGCGGAACGCCTTGGCAAGATAATCGGTGAAGGGCTTGACCAGATAGGCAATCGGCGTGCGGTCCTCGGTGCGGATGAACGCCTCCACCGGCATCCCCGGCACCAGCGTCACGCCCTCGGGCAGCCGCTCCATCTGGCCCTCCCTGAGGACGATCTCGGCCCGGTAATAGGGCACGCGCGTCGCCTGATCCTCGAAGGCGTCAGCGGAGATCTGCACCACCTCGCCAAAAAGCTCCGGCGTGGTGCGCTGATCCAGCGCGGAAAACCGCAGCGTCACCTCCTGGCCGAGAGTGAGCTTGTCGATGTGGATCGTGTCCACCTGCGCGTTGATGACGAGCGGGCGATCCTGCGGGATGATGTAGAGCAGCGGTTCGGCGGGGCGGATCACCGAGCGGCGGGCAAAGACCTGAAGATCGTAGACAATGCCCGATACCGGCGCGGTGATCTCCAGCCGCTCCATCTGGTCGAGCAGCGCACGGCGCTGTTCGCGCAGTTCAAGCTCGCGCACCTGCAAATCCCGCAAGGTGGTGATCGCCTCCTCGCGCCGGTCGGTGCTCAGCCGGAGGATTTCAAGATCAAGTTCGGTGATACGCCCCTCGGCCTGCGCCTTTTGCGAGGTCAGCTCGCCCATGGTCCCGTCAAGCCGCGCCGCCTCGCGTTGCAGCGCCAGCACCCGCGACGCCTGCGCCAATCCGCGATCCAGCAGCGTTTGCTGATCGGCAAGCTCGCGGGCGATCAAATCCGACTGCCGGTCAAGCGCCACCTTCTGCGCCTCGATCCCGGCGATCTGATCGACGGTCTGCTCGCGCCGCTTGCCAAGCTGCTCGATGCGCGCGGCGATGGTCTCGGCGCGGGCGGCCATGAGCATCTCCTGGCCGCGCACGAGCGCGGCCGCGTCCTCGTTGACAGCCGTCAACTCCAGAAGCAACGGATCGAAGCGGAGCGTGTCGCGCCCGTCGCGCTCGGCCTCAAGGCGCGCACGACGCGACATCAGTTCGGCCACCTGCGTTTCGACAATGGCAAGCCGCGACGCAAGTTCCGCCGGGTCGAGCCGCAAGAGGGGTTGCCCCTCCGCGATCCGGTCGCCTTCCTTGACCACGATCTCGGCCACCACGCCGCCATCGGGATGCTGCACCACCTGCCGGTTCTGATCCACCTCGATGCGCCCCGAGGCGATGACCGCGCCGGAAATCTGCGTCAGCCCGGCCCAGGTGCCGAACCCGCCAAGCAGAACGACAAGGCCGATGAGCCCTGCCACCAGCGGGCCACGCGCCGACCAGGCTGCGGGCGCACTCATTGCATTCCCCCCTGCGCGCGTGCGCCCTCGGCCTCGGCCAGCGTCTCGTGGTTCTTGACCACGCTTTTCAGCACCTCATCGCGCGGACCAAAGGCGCGGGCCTGACCCTGTTCCAGCATCAGGAGCAGGTCACATTCGCGGATCACCGCCGGGCGATGCGCCACCACGACAACGGCGCGCCCCGAGGATTTGAAACCGCGAATCGCGCGGTTGACCGCCTCGCTGCCGGCATTGTCGAGATTGGCGTTCGGCTCGTCGAGCACGAGGATCACCGGATCGCCATACATCGCCCGCGCCAGCCCGATGCGCTGCATCTCGCCGCCCGAGAGCCGCCCGCTCGCGGCACTCACGCGGGTGTCATAGCCATCGGGCAGCTTGAGGATCATCTCGTGGGCATCGGCGCGTTTGGCGGCCTTGACCACCTCGGCATCGTCGGGCGCGGACGCAAGCCGGGCGATGTTCTCGGCGATGGTGCCGTCGAAAAGCTGAACCCGCTGAGGCAGATAGCCGATCAGCCCGCCCAGAACCGATGGCGCGTACTGATCGAGCGCCGCCCCGTCAAGCCGGATGGACCCCGCCGCAGGCCGCCAGACGCCGGTGAGCGCGCGCGCCAGCGTCGATTTGCCCGCCCCCGACGGGCCGATGATGCCAAGCGCCTGACCGGGCGCGACCATGAAACTCACGCCGCGCAGCACCGGCACGCTCTCGCCCGGCGGCAGCACGGTGATCTGTTTGACCTCCAGAGCCGCCTTGGGCCGCGGCAGCGCGGTGCGCGGGGCCTCGGGCGGGACCTCGCCCAGCAACTCGGCCAGATTGTCCCATCCCTGCATGGCGCGTTGCACCATCGGCCATTGACCGATGGCCATCTCGATGGGGGCAAGTGCGCGCCCCAGAAGGATCGAGCCCGCGATCATGGCGCCCGGTGTCAGCTCGCCGCGCAGCACCAGAAACGCCCCCACCCCCAGCATCGCCGATTGCAAAAGCAGCCGGAACGCCTTGGACCCGCTCGTGAAGGTGCCGCCCAGATCGGCGGCGCGGACCTGTTCGCGCAATCCCACATCGCGGATCTTCTGCCAGCGGTCAAAAGCGGCGTCGCGCATCCCCATTGCCTGCACCATCTCGGCCTCGAGCCGGAGCCGGTCCGATTCGGCTTCGGACTGCATCCCGGCCATGCCCGCGCGTTGCGACGGGTGGCGCGTGACGGCCTGATTGACCATCGTCACCAGGATCAGCAGCGCCCCGCCAAGAATGGCAAGCATCCCGAGCCAGGGATGAAACACCCAGATCGCGGCGATGAAGACCGGGGCCCAGGGCATATCGAAAAGCGCCAGCAGCACCGGCGCACTCATCAGGCGCTGCACCGATTCCAGATCACGCAGCCCGCTTGCCGTGCGCGGATCGGGGGTCAGGGCCGACTTGCGGATCACCGCATCAAAGACCCGCCGGTCAAGCGCCGCCTGAAACCGCGCGCCAACCCGCGCCATGATCCGCCCGCGCGCGAAATCGAGCACACCCATGACCGTGTAAAGGAACACAACAAGGATCGAGAGCGCGATCAGCGTCTCCACCGACCGGCTGGAGAGCACGCGGTCATAGACCTGCAACATGTAGATCGGTCCGGTCAGCATCAGCAGGTTGGCGAAGACGCTGAAAATACCGACGAACCAGTAAAGCCCGCGGCTCTGGCGACGCACGCCGCGCAATTCCGCACGCCCGGCCTCGATCCTCGTTTTCTCAAGTCGCATTTCTGCTCATCTTGTTCTAGTCTCGGGCAATGACAGTTTGAACACGAATTTTTGTGATCCGTCCATACGTTGCCTGTCGCCATTCTGCCACAGGAATGTGAAGGATGTGATATCAATACTGGGTTTGAACCAGGATTCGGATATGTAACGCCAATGATGACTCAGAGCCTGTGGATATGACCTTGCCGACAATGACATTCCCTCTCCAGCGCCGTTTTGCCGGGATGGTCTCGATGCTTTGCCTCGTGCTTGTGGCGGCCTGTGCGACGCCTGACGCGGCCAGCCGCGACGTGTTCGACCCTCATGAGGCCGAGAACCGGCGCATGCACGAGTTCAACCGCGGGTTCGACCGCTCGCTTTTGCGGCCCGTGGCGCATGCCTACGCCACGGCAGTGCCCGACGATATCGAGACGGTGGTCATCCGCTTCGCCGAGAACCTTTCGTTGCCCGCCGATGTCGTGAACAACGTGCTGCAACTCAACATGCGCGCGGCCTTCCAGGACACGGCGCGCTTTGTCGTCAACACCACTGTCGGGCTTGGCGGCTTCTTCGATCCGGCAAGCGAGATGGGGATGGCGGCGCCCTCCAACACGGATTTCGGCCAGACGCTGCATGTCTGGGGCGCGCGTGAAGGGGCCTTTATCGAACTGCCCGTGATTGGCCCGTCGACCACGCGCGACACCTACGGAATGTTCGTCGATCTCTTCACCAACCCGCTCACGTATGTGATCGACTCTCCCGAGAGCCTCGCCGGCACCGCGGCAGGCGTTGCCTCGGGCCTGTCACGGCGCGATAAATTCTCTGATACGATCGATCAGATTCTCTATGAAAGCGCGGATAGTTACGCGCTGTCGCGGTCGATCTTCCTGCAAAATCGCCGGTTCAAACTTGGCGGCACCGACGACGATACCTATACTGATCCCTATGACGGAGCGGGCGGTGCGCCAGCATCCGCCCTAGTAGAGGACCCGTATGATGAATGATTTTACCCGTCGCCGCCTGCTTCTGACCGGCACCGCCGCGCTTGGCCTGAGCGGCGTAGCGCTGCCTGCTTTAGCCCTGACCGAGGCGCGCGCGCGCGCCCTCATCGATCAGGTCGTTTCCGATATCAACGGCGTGATTTCCACGGGCAAGCCCCTGTCTCGGATGGTCTCGGACTTCGAGCGCATCTTCTCGCGCTACGCCGATGTCAACATCATCGCCCGCTCGACCCTTGGGGCTGACGCCAATCGTGCCTCCGCATCGCAGTTGCGCGCCTATACCGAGGCGTTCCGCGGCTATGTCGCGCGCAAATACGGCAAGCGCTTCAACGAGTTCATCGGCGGGCGCATCGAGGTGCAAGGCGTGCGGCAGGTCAAGTCCTGGCACGAGGTCAAGTCGATAGCCTATCTGCGCGGCGAATCGCCTTTCGAGGTAAATTTTCTGGTCTCCGACCGCTCGGGCAAGGACCTGTTCTTCGACATGATCATCGAGGGGATCAGCCTGCGGCTGAGCGAACGCACAGAGATCGGTGCCATGCTCGACCGGCGCAACGGCGATATCAATGCGCTGATCGAGGACATCAAGCGCGCAGGCTGACCGCCCCGGAAATTCCGCGAAACGGCACCCCTTCGGGTGCCGTTTTCAATTGCCGAAGATGCTGCGCAGGATGTTCTCGATGGGGTTGCCGCTTGTCACCGGCGCGCGGTGCTGCGGGACAGGCGCGGGCGCGGGCGCAGGCCGGGGGGCAGGGCGCAGCATCGGCAGGGGGCGCGGCTCCAGCCCCTCATGCACGCGCAGCATCGTCTCGCGCCAGATTTCCGCCGGCAGGCCACCGCCGGTCACGCCCTTGAGCGGCGTGTTGTCATCATACCCCATCCAGACGCCCGCCACGTAATCGGCGGTGAAGCCCAGGAACCACGCATCGCGCGCCGCCTGCGTGGTGCCGGTCTTGCCCGCCGCCTCGCGCCCCGGCAGGCGCGCGCGCGCGCCGGTGCCGGTCTCGATCACCTTGGTCATCATGTAGATCAGTTCGCGCGCCGCCTCCTCGCGGATCACCCGCTCGCCGATGCCGCTCTGCCGGGTCATCAGCGGCGCGTCCTCGCCCATCAGGCGCAACTCGGTCAGGCCATAGGGCGTGACCGAGGAGCCGCCGTTGAGAATGCCCGCATAGGCCCCGGTCATCTCGATCAGCGTGCTTTCCGAAGCTCCGAGCGCCAGCGCGGGCCCGGCGGCCAGATCGCTGTCGATGCCGAAATCCGAGGCAACCTTGCGCACCAGATCGCGCCCGACGCTTTCCGATATCTTGACCGCCGGAATATTGATGGATTGCGCCAGTGCCTGCGTCAGGGTCACCCGGCCCTTGAAATCGCGGGTATAATTCTCCGGGCACCAACGGCCGGAGCCAGGGATATTCAGGCAATAAGGTTCGTCCACCACCTCCGAATCGTAGCTGTAACCGAGTTCAAGTGCCGTGGCGAAGACGAAGGGCTTGAAGGCCGAGCCGGTCTGCCGCCGCGCCTGCGTGGCGCGGTTGAAGGCCCCGATCACGGTGGTGTCGCGCCCGCCCACCATCGCGCGCACAGCACCATCGGCGCTCATCACCACGATGGCCGCCTGCGCCTTGGAACCCTCTGACACCTTCTCGTCGAAAACCGCGCGCAGCGCCTCTTCCGCCGCGCGCTGAAGCCGTTGGTCAAGCGTGGTGCGGATCACCACATCCTCGGTGGTGTCGCGGGTCAGGAATTCCGGTCCCGAGGCCATGATCCAGTCGGCGAAATACCCGCCCGCGCGCCGCTCTGCCGCCTCGGACAGTTGTGCCGGATTGGCCAGCGCCACGGCGGCGTCGGTATCGCCCAGATAGCCCTGATCCTGCATCAGCCGCACCACCACCCGCGCGCGGTTCTGCGAGCGTTCCAGATTGGCGGTCGGCGCAAGTGTGGAGGGCGCGGTCAGAAGCCCCGCGATCATCGCCCCTTCGGCGGGCGAGAGATTGGCCGATGATTTGCCGAAATAACGCTGCGCGGCCGCCTCGGCCCCGTAGGCCCCGCCGCCCAGATAGGCGCGGTTGAGATAGATCGTGAGGATCTGATCCTTGGAATATTTCGCCTCCATCGCCAGTGCATAAAGCGCCTCACGCCCCTTGCGCAGCAGTGAGCTTTGCCGACAATACGACACATAGGCGGCCTCGCTCTCCCATTTCTCGGCGTCATAGTTCTGACCGAAACACAAGAGTTTCGCGGTCTGCTGCGTGATGGTCGAGCCGCCATTGCCCTCGAGCGGCCCGCGCCCCTCGCGCAGGTTGATGCGGATGGCGCTGGCGATGCCGATGGGGTCGATGCCCGGATGCAGGTAAAAGCGGCGATCCTCGGTGGCAATGACGGCGTTCTTGAGGTGCGGACTGACCGTATCCGCCGTCACCACCCCGCCGAACTGGTCGCCGCGCCAGGCAAAGACTTCGCCCTCGCGGTCGAGGATCGTGACCGAGCCGCGCGCGCGCCCGTCAATGAGCGCCTGATATTCCGGCAGACCTGTGTAGAGATAGGCCACGGCCATGCCCACGACGAGAAAGAGCACCGCCGTCACCCGCCAGCCGATGCCCCAGACGATCCGCCAGACGAAGCGCAGGATCGCCGCAATAAACCGCACGACCGGGTTGCGCGACCGCGCCGCGCGGCGCGGCTTGCGGGCGGGCGTCTTGCGCGGGGCGGGCTTGGCGGCCCTTGTGCGTTTCGGCGCCACGAGTGGCGGTTTGCGTCGTCCTGTCGTGCCCATTGCCCTGCCCGGCCCTGTCGTTGAAGCCCTACTCTACCGCGCCCTGCGCCGGATGTAGAGACCCGGTATCGCGCCGCTGCGTTCCACTGTTGCACAAATTTCAATCACATCATCTGATATGCCTATATTTTGCGCATCAAGGCGGGAAATCGCGCCCGTGCCCCCCGGCTTTCCCTTCCCCAAACGCCCCACACCGATTTTGCTGCACCTGCAAAGCGCACGGATCACGCGCGCCCAAGGGAAAGGGGAAGACGTGAAACTCATCATCGCAACGATCAAACCATTCAAGCTCGAGGAGGTTCGCGAGGCGCTCACCGGCATCGGTGTGCGCGGCATGATGGTCACCGAGATCAAGGGCTTTGGCGCACAGTCGGGCCATACCGAGATTTATCGCGGGGCCGAATACGCCGTGAACTTCGTGCCCAAGATCAAGCTCGAGGTGGCCGTGACCGACGGCCTCGCCGATCAGGTGGTCGAGACCATCGCCCGAGCCGCGCGCACCGGCAAGATCGGCGACGGCAAGATCTTCGTGCTCGATCTCCAGGAAGCCCTGCGCGTGCGCACGGGCGAAACCAATGACGACGCGCTCTGAGTTGCGCGAGGGAAAGGACAAGAAAATGACCCTGAAAAAGACACTAGGCATCGCCGCGTTGGTGGCGCTCCTGCCCGGCCTTGGGCTGGCGCAGGAGGCGGCGGAGGCGGTCGAGGCCGCGCCCGACATCAACCCCTATATCTTTACCACGCTGCTGTTTCTCATCGGCGGGTTTCTGGTGTTCTGGATGGCGGCCGGCTTTGCCATGCTCGAGGCAGGCCTCGTGCGCTCCAAGAACGTGACCATGCAGCTCACCAAGAATATCGCGCTCTTTTCCATCGCCGCGATCATGTATTGGCTGATCGGGTTCAACCTGATGTATCCCGGCGATGGCTGGTGGATCGCGGGCTGGATGGGGCCGTGGTTCTCGATCACCGCGCTGGAGCCGGTGGGGCTCGAGGCGGCGGCGGCCTCGCTTGATTATGCCTCTGTCGGTTCGGACTTCTTCTTTCAGTTGATGTTCTGCGCCACCACCGCCTCGATCGTGTCGGGCACGCTGGCGGAGCGCATCAAGCTGTGGCCGTTCCTCATCTTCGTCGTGGTGCTGACCGGCGTGCTCTATCCCATCGAAGCATCGTGGCAGTGGGGCGGCGGCTGGCTGTCGGAGGCGGGTTTCGCCGATTTCGCGGGCTCCACCCTCGTTCATGCCGCAGGCGGGTTCGCGGCGCTAGCGGGCGCGCTCATCCTCGGGCCGCGCATCGGCAAGTATTCCAAAGAGGGCCGCGTCATCCCGATCCCCGGCTCGAACCTTGCACTGGCGACGCTCGGCACGTTCATCCTGTGGCTGGGCTGGTTCGGCTTCAACGGCGGCTCACAGCTGGCCATGGGCACGGTCGGTGACGTGACGGATGTCAGCCGCATCTTCGCCAATACCAACATGGCCGCCGCCGCCGGTGCCGTGACCGCGCTCATCCTCACGCAGGTGATGTATAAAAAGCCCGACCTCACGATGGTGCTCAACGGCGCGCTGGCGGGTCTGGTGTCGATCACTGCCGAACCGCTGGCGCCCTCGCTCTTCGGGGCACTGTGGATCGGGGCCATCGGTGGCGTGATCGTCGTCATCACCGTGCCGATGCTCGACCGCATGAAGATCGACGACGTCGTGGGCGCGATCCCGGTGCACCTCATTGCGGGCATCTGGGGCACGCTGGCGGTGCCGTTCTACAATGGCGATGCGAGCTTTGGCACGCAGATCCTCGGCATCGCGGCGATCGGCGGATTTGTCTTCGTCGCCTCGCTGGTGGTCTGGCTCATCCTAAAGGCGACCATGGGCATCCGCGTGGGCGAGGAAGAAGAGATCAACGGCCTCGACATGGCGGAACTGGGCATGGAGGCTTACCCCGAATTCTCCAAGGGCTGATCCCTCTCTCCTCCTCCCGATCACCCCTCAGAGAGCTTGCCCCGGGCGTCCGCGCCCGGGGTTTTTCTTGGCCGGGACGCTTTCAGAATCGCGCGGCTTCATGCTAAGTCTTGTGACATGAACACACCCGCCCCCAAGATAAGCGTTGCCCCCCCGCGCATCCGGCAACTTGACGAGGCCGCGATCAACCGCATCGCGGCAGGCGAAGTGGTCGAGCGTCCGGCCTCTGCGGTCAAGGAGCTGGTGGAAAACGCGCTCGACGCCGGGGCGACCCGGATCGAGGTGGCGGTGGCCGATGGTGGCAAGACGCTCATCCGCATCACCGATGATGGCTGCGGTATCGCGCCCGAGGATCTGCCGCTCGCGCTGGCCCGCCACGCGACCTCCAAGATCGACGGCTCTGACCTGCTCGATATCCATTCCTTCGGCTTTCGCGGCGAGGCGCTGCCGTCATTGGGGGCCGTGGGGCGGCTCACGATCACGTCGCGCGCCGACGGTCACGAGGCGGCAGAAATCACCGTCGCGGGCGGGCAGATGGGCGCGGTGAGGCCCGCCGCGCGCGGCCCCGGCACCACCGTCACGCTGCGCGATCTCTTCTACGCCACGCCCGCGCGGCTGAAGTTCCTGCGCTCGGACCGCGCCGAGACGCAGGCGATTGCCGATACCGTCAAGCGCCTTGCCATGGCAGCCCCCCGCGTGGCGGTCACGCTGCGCGACGTGTCGGGCGGCGGCGAAGGGCGCGTGATGTTCCGCGCCGAGGCCGAGACGGGCGATCTCTTCGATGCGCTCTCGGACCGTCTTGCGCGGATCATGGGGCGCGAGTTCACCGACAATGCGCTCTGCATCGACGCCACCCGCGAGGGGCTGCGCCTGTCGGGCTATGCTGCCCTGCCGACCTATTCGCGCGGCGCGGCGGTGGCGCAGTATCTTTTCGTCAATGGCCGCCCGGTGCGCGACCGGATGCTGGCGGGCGCGCTGCGTGCGGCCTATCAGGACGTGCTCGCGCGGGACCGTCACCCGGCGGCGGCGCTCTTCATCGACTGTGATCCCCATCTTGTCGATGTGAACGTCCACCCGGCCAAATCCGAGGTCCGGTTTCGCGATCCCGGCCTTGCGCGCGGCCTCATCGTGTCGGGCTTGCGCCACGCGCTGGCCGAGGCGGGGCACCGCGCCTCCTCGACCGTGGCGGGGGCCACGCTGGGGGCGTTCCGCACGCCGGGTCACGCGCAACCCTACCAGATGGACCGCCCCTCGCCGCAGGCGCGCAACATTGCCTATCAGGCGCAGGCCCCCGGCTTTGCCGAAATGGCCGATAGCTGGAGCGGACGGGTCGAAGAGGCCCCGCAAGGGGGCGAAGAGACCCCCGCCACCGCCCTGCCCCTTGGCGGCGCGCGCGCGCAGATCCACGAGAATTACATCATCGCCCAGACCGAAAGCGGCATGGTGATCGTCGATCAGCACGCCGCCCATGAGCGGCTGGTCTACGAGCGCCTCAAGGCGCAGGCCGAAAGCGGCATCGCGGCGCAGGCGCTGCTCATCCCCGAAATCGTCGACCTGCCCGAGAGCGATTGCGCCTGGCTGATGGAGCACGCCACGGATCTCGCCACGCTCGGCCTTGTGATCGAGCCCTTCGGGTCGGGCAGCCTTGCCGTGCGCGAGACCCCGGCGCTTCTTGGCCCGCTCAATGCCTCGGCACTCCTGCGAGATATCCTCGATGAGCTGCGCGACGCAGGAGATAGCGGCACGCTGCGCGCGCGCATCGACGCGGTGCTGTCGCGCATGGCCTGTCACGGCTCGGTCCGCTCGGGCCGCCGCATGTCGGGCGAGGAAATGAACGCGCTTCTGCGCGAGATGGAGCGCACGCCGAAATCCGGCCAGTGCAACCACGGCCGCCCCACCTATGTGGAATTGCGCCTGTCGGATATTGAACGGCTTTTCGGGCGCACATGATCCAGATCGGTCCCTATGCCTTTGACACCGCCGACCCGGCAACGCTTGCGGGGCTGATCGGGGCGGGCGCGCTCCTGCTCTTTCTCGTCCTGCTCATCGCCGCCTTGCGCGCCGCCAACCGCTCGGCCCGTCTGGCCGAGCCGCTGGCGCAGCAGATGATCCAGCTTGGCGCGCGTGTGCAGGGGCTCTCGGACGGGCAGCATCAGCTTGCCGGCGGGCTGACCCATGTTGCCGAGGCGCAGGCGGCCAGCCAATCGCACATGCTGCAACTGATGGAAAAACGCCTTGCCGAGGTGGCGGGCCAGATGACCGAGAACCTGCAAGGCTCGGCCCGCCGCACCGCGCAATCCTTGGGCGAATTGCAGCAGCGCCTGCAAACCATCGACAAGGCGCAGGACAATATCACCAAGCTCTCGGGCGATGTGCTGTCATTGCAGGACATCCTCAGCAACAAGCAGACGCGCGGGGCCTTTGGCGAGATACAGCTTACCGATATCGTGACCAAGGCGCTGCCTTCGGACAGCTACACGCTTCAGGCGACGCTCTCGAACGGTCGCCGCGCCGATTGCCTCATTCACCTGCCCAACCCGCCGGGGCCGATTGCCATCGACAGCAAGTTCCCGCTGGAGGCCTATGAGGCCCTGCGCCGTGCCAAGACCGAAACCGAACTGGTCGCGGCCGCCCGTTTTCTGCGCACCTCCGTGCGCAAGCATATCAAGGACATTTCCGAGAAATACATCCTCGAGGGCGAAACCGCCGATGGCGCGCTGATGTTCCTGCCCTCCGAGTCGGTCTATGCGGAACTGCACGCCAATTTCCCCGAGGTGGTGCGCGACGGGTTCGCCGCGCGGGTCTGGATCGTGTCGCCCACCACCTGCATGGCCACGCTCAACACCATGCGCGCGATCCTCAAGGATGCCCGGATGCGCGAACAGGCGGGCGCGATCCGGCGGGAACTGGGGCTTCTCTTTGCCGATGTGGACCGGCTGGGCAACCGCGTCGAAAACCTCGACCGGCATTTCCATCAGGCGGCCAAGGACATCTCGGACATCAAGATTTCCGCTGACAAGGCGGGCAGGCGCGCGCGGCGTCTGGACAATTTCGATTTCGAGGAGCTGGCCCCCGAGACCGAACCGGCCCTGCCGCCGCTGCCCGGACACAGGGCGGAGTAAGCGCCGGTCAGAGCCGCAGGCCGGTTGTCGCGTCGAACGGGTGCAGCGCCTCGCGCGCAAGGCTGAAGGCCAGCCGCGACCCTTCCTCGACGGCGGGCACATGCGGCAGGCGTACGACGAACATGTCGTCCAGCCCGTCGAAACGCACATGCAGGTGGCTTTCCGCGCCCGCCGGTTCCAGCAGCATCAGCCGCGCCTCAAGCGTGAGGCCCCCGTTGGTCGGGGGGGCGAGCGACATGTCCTCGGGGCGCAACCCGATCAGGTCGGCCCCGGCCGGCAGATGCGCGAGCGCATCCGCCGCCACGACACCGCGCAGCCAGTCCGCAGGCAGCATGTTCATCGCCGGAGAGCCGATGAAGCCCGCGACAAAGGTGGTGGCGGGCCGCGCATAGACCTCCATCGGGGTGCCGGTCTGCTCGATCCGCCCGCCATTGAGCACCACCAGCCGGTCGGCCAGCGTCAGCGCCTCCAACTGGTCATGGGTCACATAGAGCGATGTGGTGGCAAGCCGCTTCTGCAACTGGCGGATTTCCACCCGCATCTGAACCCGGAGCTTGGCATCGAGGTTCGACAGCGGCTCGTCGAACAGAAACGCCGCAGGCTCGCGCACCAGCGCGCGCCCCATGGCCACGCGCTGCCGCTGCCCGCCCGAAAGCTGCCGCGGCTTGCGGTCGAGAAACGCGCCGATCTGCAACATCTCGGCCGCTGCGGTCACGCGGCGCTCGATCTCGGCGCGCGCCATGCGCCGGTTTTTCAGGCCGTAGGCCAGATTGTTGTAAACGGTCATATGCGGATAAAGCGCGTAGTTCTGGAACACCATGGCGATATCGCGCTCTGCCGGTTCCAGCCGGTTGACCACGCGGTCGCCGATGCGCAACGTGCCCTCGGTGATCGTCTCCAGCCCCGCGACCATGCGCAGAAGCGTGGACTTGCCACAGCCGGAGGGTCCGACCAGCACGATCATCTCGCCATCGGCGATATCGAGGCTTACCCCGGTCACGGCGCGCACATCGCCCGCATAGACCTTGCCGAGGTTTTCCATGGTAATCGAGGCCATGCGTTATTTCTCCGTCTCGGTCAGCCCCTTCACGAAGAGGCGCTGCATGAAGAGGATGACAAGGATGGGCGGCAGCGCGGCAAGCACCACCGTCGCCATCACCAGATGCCAGAGCGGTTCGCTGTCCCCGCCTGTCACCATGCGCTGAATCCCCATGACGATGGTGTAATAGGCCGGGTCCGTGGTGATCAGCAGCGGCCACAGATACTGGTTCCAGCCATAGATGAACATGATCACGAACAGCGCCGCGATATTGGTGATCGACAGCGGCACGAGGATATCACGAAAGAATTTCATCGGTCCCGCCCCGTCGACGCGGGCGGCCTCCATCAATTCCTCCGGCACGGTCATGAAGAACTGCCGGAAGAGAAACGTCGCCGTGGCGCTGGCAATGAGCGGGATCGACAGCCCCGCGAAACTGTTGAGCATCCCAAGATCGGCCACCACCTGAAAGGTCGGCACGATGCGCACCTCGACCGGCAGCATCAGCGTCAGGAAAATCACCCAGAAAAAGAAGATGCGGAACGGAAAGCGGAAATAGACAATGGCAAAGGCCGACAGGAGCGAGATCGACAGCTTGCCGATGGTGATCGCCATGGCCATGACAAAGCTGTTCCACAGCATCCCGCCGATGGGCGGTGTGCCCGCGCGCGAGCGCCCTTCCAGGATCACGGTCTTGTAATTCTCAAGCGCGTTGGGACCGGGCAAGAGCGGCATGACCCCGCGCACAAACGTGCCGGGCGGATGGGTCGAGGCGATGACCGCCACATAGACGGGAAACACCACCACGGCGACCCCGAGGATGAGGACAAGATGGGCGAGCAGATCGCCAAGGCGGTTGTTGTCGACCATCGCAGCCCCCTTTCAGTAATTCACACGCCGCTCGATAAAGCGGAACTGGATGACGGTGAGCACCACGACGATGGCCATGAGGATCACCGATTGCGCGGCGGAAGAGCCAAGATTGAGGTTCACGAACCCGTCGCGATAGACCTTGTAGACAAGGATGTTGGTGGCCTGCGCCGGCCCCCCCTCGGTGGTGGCATGGATCACGCCGAACGTGTCGAACATGGCATAGACCACGTTGACGACCATCAGAAAGAACGTGACCGGCGACAGAAGCGGGAACACGATGGTCCAGAACCGCTTGGTGCGGCTTGCCCCGTCGATCGCCGCCGCCTCCAGCAGCGATTGGGGAATGGATTGAAGCCCGGCCAGGAAGAACAGGAAATTGTAGCTGATCTGCTTCCACGCGGCGGCGATGATGACAAGCAGCATCGCATCGGTGCTGCTGGAACGGTGATTCCAGTCATAGCCGAGACCCTGCAAGACATAGGGCGCAATCCCGATGGCGGGATTGAAGATGAACCACCACAGCACCCCCGCGATGGCCGGGGCAACCGCGTAGGGCCAGACAAGGAACGTGGTATAGCCATCACGCGAGCGGATCATGCGGTTGACCATCACCGCGAAGAGAAGCGCCAGCGACATCGACAGAAACGTGGTGCCGACGCTGAACACCGCCGTGACCTTGAGCGAGTTGAGATAGAGCGGATCGGCGAGCAGCCGCTCGAAATTGTCGAACCAGACGAATTCCGTGCGCAGACCGAAAATATCCTGCCGCAGAAAGGATTGATAAAGCGCCTGGCTGGCGGGCCAGATGAAGAAAATCAGCGTGACGATGACCTGCGGTGCCAGCAGCGCATAGGGCAGCCACGAAGTCGGGAAGGTCATGCGTTTGGTCTGCATCGGCGCGCGCCCCGTTGAGCGAAAGGACCGCGCCCCCGGACCGGATCCGGGGGCGCGGCAGGGTCGTTCGGTTCAGCGCGCCTGCGCTTCGAACTGGCGCAAGAGGTCATTGCCGCGGCGCACCGCGTCCGCGCTAGCCTGCGCGCCGGTCTTGGAACCGGCCATCAGCGCCTCCATCTCCTCCGAGATGATGTCGCGGATCTGCACGAAGCTGCCGAACCGCAGCCCCTTGGAGTTTTCCGTCGGCGCGTTGAGCGTCATCTGCCGGATCGAGATATCGGCACCGGGGTTGGCGTCATAATAGCCCTGCTCGCGCGTCAGATCGAAGGCCGCCTGCGTGATCGGAAGATAGCCGGTCTGCTGGTGCCACGACGCCTGAACCTCGGGCTGCGACAGGTATTCGAAGAACCGCGCGACGCCGTCATAGTCCGCGTCGGGCTTGCCCGTGAGCACCCACAGCGTTGCGCCGCCGATGATCGAGTTCTGCGGCGCGCCCGCCACATCGTCATAATAGGGCTGCATCCCGTAGCCGACGTTGAATTCGGCATTGCGCAGCACGCCCGCGCGGCTGGCCGAGGAACCGAACACCATCGCGCATTCGCCCGCATAAAAGGCCGGGAAGGCATCGGGGCCGGAGCCGGGGCCGCCCCAGCGGAACGCGCCCGCATCCTGCCATGCCTTGAGGTTGTCCCAGTGACGGGCGACGGCGTCGTTGTCGAAGACGAATTCGGTGTCAAACCCGCCAAAGCCGTTTTCCTTGGTGCCAAGCGGGATGTTGTGCCAGGCGCTGAAATTCTCCAGCATGACCCAGCTTGGCCAGGAGGTGGTGAACCCGCAAGGTGCCGCCCCCGATTCGACAATCTTCACCGAGGCCGATTCCATCTCGGCCCAGGTGCGCGGCGGCGCTTCGGGGTCAAGCCCGGCCGCCGCGAAAGCGTCCTTGTTGTAATACATGATCGGGGTCGAGCTGTTGAACGGGAAGGACAGCATGTTCCCGTTCGGATCGGTGTAATAGCCCACCACCGCCGGCAGATAGGCCGACGGATCGAACGGCACGCCCTTGTCGGCCATGAGCTGATGGATCGGATAGATCGCGCCCCCGGCGGCCATCATGGTGCCGGTGCCAACCTCGAACACCTGCACGATATGGGGCTGCTCGCCCGCGCGGAACGCGGCGATGGCACCGGTCATCGTCTCGGTATAGGTCCCGCGAAAGCTTGGCACGACGCGATACTCGGACTGGGTCTCGTTGAAACCTGCCGCGATGCTTTCGAGGATTTCACCCAGTTCCCCACCCATGGCGTGCCACCAGTCGATGGTGATCTCGGCCCTGGCCCCGGCGGGCGCAAGCGCCGTGGTGGCGGCAAGGCACGCTCCAAGAAGATGTTTGTTCATGCTCCGGTCCCTTTCGAGTGTTGTGGTGGCAAGACATTCTATTTCTACTGATCGCCGATCAGGCATGGTTGCGGCGAAAAGAGGCGTAGACAGGCACTGTAACAACAATAAGAACAAAGTCGCGCATTTGGCAACATTGATTGGAACACAATCGCGCATCCGGGCAGGGCATGACATGAGCCAGCCTATGCGCCCGAATAGGTGGACGATCCTCGGCATCCCCGACATATTCAAGTAGTGAAATACCACTCACGGCAACAGACACCTGGCCCGCTCCGTCACCGGAGCGGGTTTTTCATGCGTCAATCGGCAAGGCGGTGGTGGAAAACACCGTGCGAAGCGCGAAACTCGACTGCATCTTGGCCACGCCGGGCAGTCGCGCGAGGTGTTGGCGGTGGATGCGCGCGAAATCCTCGGTATCCTCGGCCACGACCTTGAGCACATAATCCGCCGCCCCCGCCGTCAGGTGGCATTCCAGCACGTCGGGCACGCGCGCGACGGCCTTCTCGAAGGCCTCGAGCACCTCTTCGGCCTGCGTGGTCAGCGTGATCTCGACAAAGATCACCGCGGGCACGCGCAGCTTGCGCGCGTCGAGCAGGGCGACATAGCCCTTGATATAGCCTTCGGTTTCCAGCCGCTGCACCCGCCGATGACAGGCCGAAGCCGAGAGATTGACCTCTTCGGCAAGGTCCGCATTGGAGATGCGCCCGCGGCGCTGAAGCACCTGAAGGATACGGCGGTCGGTTGGGTCGAGGGACATGCGCGCAAGACCTTTCGAAGAATGACGGCTTAAACAGGATTTAATTCACAACAATCGTCGTCTGGCGAGAGAAATATCAACCACCTTGCGCGCGATCTGCGGCACCCTGTCCGCAATGGACATGGGAGGAGACCCAGATGAAGATCGGCTGCCCGAAAGAGATCAAACCGCAGGAATTCCGCGTGGGCGTCACGCCCATCGCCGCGCAGGAGGCGGTGAGCGCAGGCCATGAAGTCATTGTCGAGACCGGCGCAGGGCTTGGTGCGGGCTTCGACGATGCCGCCTATCAGGCGGCGGGCGCGCGCATCATCGCCACCGCAGAGGAGGTGTTCGCGGATGCCGACATGATCGTCAAGGTCAAGGAGCCGCAGGCTGCCGAGCGCAAGATGCTGCGCGAGGGGCAATTGCTCTTTACCTACCTGCATCTCGCGCCCGACGAGGCGCAGACGCGCGACCTGCTGGCTTCGGGCTGCACCGCGATTGCCTATGAGACGGTGACGGATCGCGCGGGTGGCCTGCCGCTTCTCGCCCCCATGTCCGAGGTGGCGGGGCGTCTGGCCCCGCAGGTGGGGGCGTGGACGCTGCAAAAGGCCAATGGCGGGCGCGGCGTGCTGATGGGCGGCGTGCCGGGCGTGGGGCCTGCGCGCGTGATCGTGATCGGCGGCGGCGTTGTCGGCACCCATGCGGCCAAGATCGCGGCGGGCATGGGCGCGGATGTGACCGTGCTCGACCGCTCGCTGCCGCGCCTGCGCTATCTCGACGATGTGTTCGGCGGTAGTTTCAAGACCGGCTATTCCTCTGCCGGTCTGCTGGCAGAGTTGCTGCCGCAGGCCGATATGGTGATCGGCGCCGTGCTGATTCCCGGTGCCGCCGCGCCCAAGCTGGTGCGCCGCGACCAGTTCGCCAGCATGAAGCCCGGCGCGGTGCTGGTCGATGTGGCGATTGATCAGGGCGGCTGTTTCGAGACCTCGAAGGCGACCACGCATCAGGACCCGATCTACGAGGTGGACGGGATCATGCATTACTGCGTGGCCAACATGCCGGGGGCGGTCGCCCGCACTTCGACGCTGGCGCTGGGCAATGCCACCATGCCGTTCATGCTGGCGCTGGCCAACAAAGGCTGGAAACGCGCCTGTGCCGAGGACCCTCATCTGCTCAATGGTCTCAACGTTCACGCGGGCCAACTCACCTACGCCGCCGTGGGCGACGCGCTGGGGATTGAAACCGTCGATCCCCAATCGCTCGTCTGAGCCGCTGCCCCCGGCCCGCCAAGGGGCCGGGGGTCGTTTTCGGACGGGTCATGTCGCAAATCTTGCTGGACCGGGCCGCCCCTCTCGCCTAGCGTGGCTGGAAAACGCCAACAGGGGGCGAGAAATGGTCACGTTCATCCTGCGCCGCGTCGGCGTCATGGTTCTGACGGCGATTTGCCTGACCTTCATCGTCTTTTTCCTCACCAACCTCTATCCCAACCTCGAAAAGCTGGCCAAGACGCAGGGCAATTTCCGCATGACCGATGCGGAAGTCGAAAGCTACCTCGGACGCAACGGCTATCTTGATCCGATGCTGGTGAAATACGGGCGATGGATCGGGGTCTGGCCCGGCTGGGTGATCGAGGAGGAGGGCGTGACGCGCGGGCGCTGCATCGAACCGGGGCAGCCCCCCGAGGAGGCGGCGCGCTTTTGCGGTATCCTTCAGGGTGACTGGGGTTATTCGACCGTGTTCCGCAAGGATGTGGGCGTGATCACCGGCGAAAAGCTGGCGCTCACGGCTTGGCTCATGCTCTGGGTGATGGTGCTGATGGTGCCCTCGGCGCTGATGCTGGGCGTGCTGGCGGGGATGCGCGAAGGCTCGCGCACCGACCGCACACTCTCGACCTTTGCCATCACCACCACGGCGACGCCGGAATATGTCTCGGGGGTGCTCTTCATCGCCGTTTTCGCAAGCTCCGCCGTCGGGCTGCAATGGTTCAAGGGCACGGCAACGGGTGCCGTGGACAATCCGACATTCGAGAATTTCTTTCTGCCGGTGCTGACCATCGCGCTTTACGGCATGGGCTATATCGCGCGCATGACCCGCGCCTCCATGGCCGAGGTGATGACCGCGCAATATATCCGCACCGCGCGGCTCAAGGGGGTGAGTTTCCCCAATATCGTGCTGAAACACGCGCTGCGCAACGCGCTCATTGCGCCCTTCACGGTGATCATGCTGCAATTTCCCTGGCTTTTGAACGGGGTGGTGATCGTCGAGACGCTGTTCAACTACAAGGGCTTCGGCTGGACGCTGGTGCAGGCGGCAAGCAACAACGACATCGAATTGCTGCTGGCTGTGTCGGTCGTGTCGGTCGTGGTGGTGCTGGTGACGCAGCTCATTTCCGATATCGGTTACGTCTATCTCAATCCCCGGATCAGCGTGACATGAGCGCTCGGTTTCCCCCACAAAGCCCGTCATTGCCCGGCTTGACCGGGCACCCTCGTGCGCGCCGCGCATCGCCGCAAGAGATGCCCTGGTCAAGCCAGGGCATGACGGCGAAAACGGTGGCCGGGCAGGCCGGACCAAGCAGGAGGCTGCCATGGAGATGTTGAGCTGGGGCGAGATCATCCTGCGCATCGCTACGCAGCTTTTGCCCGTCTGGATCGCGCTTGTCGCCACCTTTGCCCTGTCGATCACGTTCAAGCGGCGGCTGGGGCTCTATGGCAAGCTCTTTGACAGCCCCATCGGCATGGCCGGTTTCGGCCTTGTCATGTTCTGGACCTATACCGGGATCTTCGCGGGCGCGTTCGATCTGGTCCTCACCCATGACGTGCTCGACCAGTCGGCCTCGATGAAGAACAAGGGACCGGGCACGCCCTTCACGCAGATGATGGGCACGCCTGACCCGAATGCCTATCCCTATTACCTGCTGGGCGGCGACAATCTCGGGCGCGACGTGTTCAGCCGCATGGTGGTGGGGGCCTGGGAGGTGATCAGGATCGCGCCTTTCGCCAGCCTTTTCGCCTTCATGGTGGGGATCACGCTTGGCCTGCCTGCCGGGTATCACGGCGGGCGGCTGGATACGGTCCTGTCGTTTCTGGCGAATCTCATCCTTGCCTTTCCGGTGATCCTGCTCTTCTACCTGCTGGTCACGCCCGAAATCATCCAGACCGGGATTCCGGTCTATATGGCCGCCGTGCTCTTTGTCTTTCCCATCATCTTTCTCGTTCTGCTGTGGAATTCCCGCTTTCATACCCAGCCCGCGACGCGCAATCTTTATGTGGGCGTGACGCTGGTTGTGGGCACATGGCTTTATGCCGGCATTGCCTGGGACGCCGATCCGCTCGGCCTGGTAAGCTTTCCGCCCAACCTGCTGGTGGTGTTCGTCGCCGTGGTCTTTGTCAACGCACCGACGGTGTTCCGCATCGTGCGGGGGCTGACCATGGACATCAAGACACGTGATTACGTCGCCGCCGCGCAGACGCGGGGCGAGGGGACGTGGTATATCATGCTGTGGGAGATCCTGCCCAATGTGCGCGGGCCGCTGATCGTGGATTTCTGCCTGCGCATCGGCTATACGACGATCCTTCTGGGCACGCTCGGTTTCTTCGGTCTCGGCCTCAGCCCCGAGAGCCCGGATTGGGGCAGCACGATCAACGAGGGGCGCAAGCTTCTGTCGATGTATCTGCATCCCGCCCTGCCGCCCGCCATAGCCCTTCTCAGCCTCGTGCTGGGGCTGAACCTGCTGGCCGACGGTCTGCGCGAGGAGAGCCTGCGGGATTGAGTATTTGTGGAACAGTGAAGGAGACAGGCATGGTCGAGCATGACGGACCGATCCTCGAGATCGAGAACCTGTCGATCTCGTTCTTCACCCGGTTGCACGAAATCCCGGCGGTGATGGATTTTTCCGTGACCGTGCATCCCGGCGAGGCGGTGGGGCTGGTGGGCGAATCGGGCTGCGGAAAATCCACCGTGGCGCTGGGGGTGATGCGCGATCTGGGGGTGAACGGGCGCATTGTCGGCGGCACGGTGCGCTTCAAGGGGCGCGATCTGGGCACGATGAGCGCGGCGGAATTGCGCGCCATCCGGGGACGCGAGATCGCCATGATCTATCAGGAGCCGATGGCGTCGCTCAATCCGGCGATGCGGGTGGGCCGGCAACTCATGGAAGTGCCGATGATCCACGAGGGCATTTCCGCGACCGAGGCGCGCGCGCGCGCGCTGGAGGTGGTGGGCGATGTCAAGCTTCCCGATCCCGAGCGCATCCTCGAGAGCTATCCCCATCAGCTTTCGGGCGGGCAGCAACAGCGCATCGTCATCGCCATGGCGCTGATGTCCAAGCCCTCGCTGCTCATTCTCGATGAGCCGACCACCGCACTCGATGTGACGGTCGAGGCGGCGGTGGTCGATCTGGTCAAGGATCTCGGCCGCAAATACGGCACCTCGATGCTGTTCATCTCGCACAATCTTGGCCTCGTGCTGGAGACCTGCGACCGTATCTGCGTGATGTATTCCGGCGAGGCGGTGGAGACGGGCAGCGTGCGCGATGTCTTCGACGCGATGCAGCACCCCTATACGCAGGCTCTGTTCCGGTCCATTCCGCTGCCGGGGACGGACAAGAACGCACAACCATTGAAGGCCATTCCGGGCAATTTTCCACTGCCGCATGAGCGGCCCGAGGGCTGCAATTTCGGACCGCGCTGCGATTACTTCCGCGCAGGCCAGTGCGATGCAAGCGACATTGCCATGGCCCGGATCGAGGGGGACGACCGGCATTTCACCCGCTGCCTGCGCGTGGCCGAAATCGACTGGAGCGCGCCACCGGAAAAGACCGGCACGGTCGCGGCCACCCCGCCCGGCAAGGTCGTGCTGCGGATCGAGAACCTGCGGAAATACTATGAGGTTGCGGCCAATGCGCTCTTTGGCGGTGGTGGCGCGACAAGGGTGGTCAAGGCCAATGAAAGCCTGAGTTTCGAGGCCCGGGAGAGCGAGACGCTGGCGATCGTGGGCGAATCGGGTTGCGGAAAATCCACGCTGGCCAAGCTGCTCATGGGGCTGGAGACGGCGACGGATGGCGCAATCCTGCTCGACAACCGCAACATAGAACAGACCCCCATCGAGCAGCGCGACACGCAAACGGTCGCCGATATCCAGATGGTGTTCCAGAACCCGTTCGACACGCTCAACCCGTCGATGAGCGTGGGCCGCCAGATCATCCGCGCGCTGGAGGTATTCGGCATTGGGGCCACGGATGAGGCGCGGCGCGACGAGATGCTGCGCCTTCTGGATCTGGTGAAACTGCCCCGCGAATTTGCCGGGCGGATGCCGCGCCAGCTCTCGGGCGGTCAGAAACAGCGGGTGGGGATCGCGCGCGCCTTTGCCGGCGGCGCGCGGATCGTGGTGGCGGATGAGCCCGTGTCGGCGCTGGATGTGAGTGTGCAGGCGGCGGTCACCGATCTCTTGATGGAGATCCAGCGCAAACAGAAGACGACATTGCTGTTCATCTCCCATGACCTGAGCATCGTGCGCTATCTGAGCGACCGGGTGATGGTGATGTATCTGGGCCATGTGGTCGAACTGGGCACCACCGATCAGGTTTTTGCGCCGCCCTATCACCCCTATACCGAGGCGCTCCTGTCGGCGGTGCCCATTGCGGACACGCGGGTAAAGAAGACCCATATCGTGCTGGAGGGCGACGTGCCCTCGGCCATGAACCCGCCGCCCGGTTGCCCGTTCCAGACCCGCTGCCGGTGGAAACCGGAGGTGCCGGGGGGACTGTGCGAGCGCGAGGTGCCCCCCGTGCGAGAGTTGGCGCCGGGCCATCAGGTGAAATGCCATCTCTCTGCCGAAGCGCTCGCCCGGATGGAGCCGGTCATCCGCGTCGCGGCGGAGTGAGGCGGGGGCATCGGCGGGCGTGTCAGGGTAACGACCTGCGCCACGTCACGGGCGGGGCGCTGCTGTGACACCGGCCATGGGTTGGGCACCCGCGTCGCCGTGTGCGTTCAATGATCATTTACCAAGCGCCCGAACCCTGCTTGAGTGACGCGCATGGGACGTGTCGTGGAAATGCCTCTCTGGGCCTTGATCGTGCTGGTGGGGTTCGCCGCCGTCACCTTTGCCTCGCATTTCCTCTTTCCCTCGGTGCGCTGGTTCTTTCGCCGCAGGCTGGAGCGGGCGGTGGCCAAGCTCAATGAGCGGCTGGAGCGGCCCATCGAGCCGTTCAAGCTTGCGCAGCGATACGACATGATCCAGCGGCTGATCTACGATCCGGCCGTGTTGCGCGCCGTGGCCGAACACGCCCGCGCCGAGGCCATTCCCGAGAGCGTCGCCTTCGAGCGCGCCCGCCGCTACGCCCGCGAGATCGTCCCGAGTTTCAGCGCAAGCCTCTATTTCGGTTTTGCCATCCGCGTGGCGAAGATCTTGAGCCAATCGCTCTACCGCGTCCGGCTCGGGCATTTCGACGAGGCGTCGTTTCGCAGAATCGACCCCGAGGCGACGGTGGTTTTCGTCATGAACCACCGCTCCAACATGGATTATGTTCTGGTGACGTGGCTGGCGGCGGAACGCTCGGCGCTCTCCTATGCGGTGGGGGAATGGGCGCGGGTCTGGCCGCTCAGCCGCATGATCCGGGCGATGGGGGCCTATTTCATCCGCCGCCGCTCGCGCGGGGATCTCTACCGCCGGGTGCTGGCGCGCTATGTCGGGATGGCCACGGATGGCGGGGTCACGCAGGCGATGTTTCCCGAGGGCGGCCTCAGCCTTGACGGCGGCTTGCAACCGCTCAAGCTTGGCCTTCTCAAATATATCGTCGAAGAGCGCAGCCCCGGCGGGCGCGATGTGGTCTTTGTGCCGGTTGCGATCAATTACGACAGGGTGTTCGAAGACCGGCTGCTGGTGGCGGCAAGGCAGGCGGGCGGGCGGCGGTTTCCGGCGCGTATCTCGGTTATTTTGCGGTTCATCATGGGTCAGGTCTGGTTGCGGTTACGCGGGCGCTATCACCGGCATGGCTATGCGGCGGTGAGTTTCGGCGCGCCGCTCTCGCTGCGGGAATTTCAGCGAAGCGAACCGATGAGCGAGGTGCGCGGACTGGCGCGCGCGCTCTCGGCGCGGATCGGCGCGGTGGTGCCCGTGCTGCCGGTGCCGCTGGTGGCGCGGGCGGTGACCGAGGCGGGGGGCGCTCTGGACCGCGAGGCACTGGAGGCGCGCGTCGCCGTGATGCTTGCGGCGGTGCCCGAGGCGCATATCCACCTGCCGCGCGACGACCTGGGATATGCGGCGCGGTTCGGATTACAGGTGCTGCGCAAACGGGGCATGGTGGATGTCGACGGGGGGCAGATCCGGGTTGTCGCGGGGCAAGAGGAGATGGTGGCCTATTACGCCCGATCCATCGCCCACCTTTTTGCAGATGCGGCGAGGACCGACTGATTTTTCTGCATCTGCTGGGTCATAAAATTACAAAACTTGACCGCATAGCTATTGCAATATTACCAAAGCGCCAGTATCCCGGTGATCAGACCGCCGCGATTCTGCATCGCGGCATATTGAACAGGAGACGGAGCATGGCCTTGGACAGCAATACCCGCATTGCCCCCTATGACGCGCCTGAAAAGGACCTCTATGAAATCGGTGAAATGCCACCGCTCGGTCATGTGCCCAAGCAGATGTATGCCTGGGCCATTCGCCGCGAGCGGCATGGCGAGCCGGAAACCTCGTTCCAGCAGGAGGTGGTCGATACATGGGAGATCGACAGCCACGAGGTGCTGGTTCTGGTGATGGCGGCGGGCGTCAATTACAACGGCGTCTGGGCCGGTCTGGGCCAACCCATCAGCCCGTTTGACGGCCACGGCGCGCCCTATCACATCGCAGGCTCGGATGCGTCGGGCATCGTCTGGAAGGTGGGCGAGAAGGTCAACCGCTGGAAGGTGGGCGACGAGGTGGTGATCCATTGCAACCAGGATGATGGCGATGATGAGGAATGCAACGGCGGCGATCCGATGTTCTCGCCCACGCAGCGGATCTGGGGCTACGAGACGCCGGACGGATCGTTCGCTCAGTTCACCCGCGTGCAGGCGCAACAGCTCATGCAGCGCCCCCGCCACCTGACCTGGGAGGAAAGCGCGTGCTACACCCTGACGCTCGCCACCGCCTACCGGATGCTCTTTGGTCACGCGCCGCATGACCTCAAGCCGGGGCAGAACGTGCTTGTCTGGGGCGCGTCGGGGGGCCTCGGCTCTTATGCCATTCAGCTTGCCAATACCGCCGGGGCCAACGCGATCGGCGTCATCTCGGACGAGAGCAAGCGGCAGTTCGTGATGGATCAGGGGGCCAAGGGCGTCATCAACCGCAAGGAATTCAACTGCTGGGGCCAGTTGCCCAAGGTGAACACGCCCGAATACAACGACTGGCTGAAAGAGGCGCGCAGGTTCGGCAAGGCGATCTGGGACATCACCGGCAAGGGCGTGAGCGTCGACATGGTGTTCGAGCATCCGGGCGAGGCGACCTTCCCGGTCTCGTCGCTGGTCTGCAAGAAGGGCGGCATGGTGGTGATCTGCGCGGGCACGTCCGGGTTCAACTGCACCTTCGACGTGCGTTACATGTGGATGCACCAGAAGCGCCTTCAGGGCAGCCATTTCGCCCATCTCAAACAGGCGGCGGCGGCCAACAAGCTCATGGTCGAGCGGCGGCTGGACCCTTGTATGTCCGAAGTGTTCGCCTGGAACGATATCCCGCAGGCGCACACCAAGATGATGCGCAACGAGCACAAGCCGGGCAACATGGCGGTGCTGGTGCAGGCCCCCCGCACCGGGCTGCGCACGGTCGAGGACGTGATCGAAGCCGGACGGGGCTGAGCATCCCCGCCGGACACGACAAGGCCCGCGGACGGTGTCCCCGCGGGCCTTTTTTCGTGGATTGGTCCGACCTCAGAGCGCGAGATTGGGAATGATCTGCTTCTTGCGGGACATGATCCCGGGCAGCACCACGGCATCGCCCGACACGGACGCGCCAAAGCTTTTCTCGGCCACAGCCTTGACCAGATCGTTCGGCACCAGAAGCGTCGCCTCCTCGTTGAGGATATCGACCACAAACAGAAGCACCTGATCGACACCATCTTCGGCGGCGACAGCGGTCATGCTGTCCATCAGGCTGGCCTTGCGGTCGAGCACGATGGCCGGCGCGGTGGTTTCCAGAACGCTGACGCGGAATTTCTTGCCGCCGACCTCATATTCCTTGGAATCCATCCGCAGAAGCTCGGCATCGGAAAAGGCCGAGACGTCGGATTTGGCGGCGAACATCTCGGCGGCGTAATCGGGGATGGAAATGCCCAGATCGGCGGCCAGTTTCTCGGCCACGGCGCGGTCATGCGCGGTGGTGGTGGGCGAGCGGAATTCGAGCGTATCCGACAGGATGCAGGTCAGCGCCGTGGCCTTGGCCCAGTCGGGCATTTGCGCGGCATCACCGCCCATCAGGTCGAGCATGATGGTGGCGGTGCAGGCCAGCGGGCGGATGGTGATGTCGATCGGGCCTTTCGTCTCCAGCCCGCCGACGAGCTTGTGATGGTCGATGATCGCCTGCACATCCGCGCCATTGATATTGGCGGGCAATTCGGCCGGGTTGTTGGTATCGACCACGACGCAGGCCTGACCGTCCTCGACATCCGCAATGAGGCGCGGCTTGGGCAGGTCCCATTTGGTCAGCAGGAACGCGGCCTCGGTGTTCGGCTCTCCCAGAAGCACGGCCTCGGCGCTCTGGCCTTTGACCTCGTTGAGATACCAGGCCCAGAGAATGGGCGAGCCGGTGGAATCCGTGTCGGGGGATTTGTGGCCGAAAACGAGGGTGCTCATGGGGTCTGTCCTGTGTGATGGGTGCGATTTGCGCGCCTTATAGGGGCCGCGTGCGGGATTGTCACCTGTCAATGCTGCACTGCGGCGAAATGGGCGCGGCGAGGGCCCCCCTCTCCCCCGTCACCCTCGGGCTTGACCCGAGGGTCTCCCACTCTCCCGTCACCCTCGGGCTTGACCCGAGGGTCTCCCACTCTCCCGTCACCCTCGGGCCTGACCCGGTGGTCTCCCACCCTCCCGTCACCCTCTGGCTTGACCCGAGGGTCTCCCACTCCCCGTCACCCTCGGGCTTGACCCGAGGGTCTCCCTTTCTCCCGTCACCCTCGGGCTTGACCCGAGGGTCTCCCTCTCTCCCGTCACCCTCGGGCTCGACCCGAGGGTCTCCGGCCGCAGCAGATCCTCCGGTCAAGCCAGAGGATGACGGGCGCGCGGGATGACGGGCGCGCGGGATGACGGGGCCGCAGGCCCATGGACAGCCGCCCGCCGCCGCGCATAAACTCGGCCTTAACCGGATCGCGCCAGACTGGCGGGGCAAAGCGGGCAGGGAACGGGCAGCATGGGCAATCACCTTTATTACGGCGACAACCTGACGGTGCTGCGCGAGCATATCGCGGACGGATCGGTGGACCTGATCTATCTCGACCCGCCGTTCAACTCCAACGCCACCTATTCGCACCTCTTCAAGGACGAAAGCGGTCAGGTCTCGGGCGCGCAGATCGCGGCGTTTGACGACACATGGCACTGGGATGACATGGTGTCGGGGCAGGCGCTCATTGAGCTGCGCGACAGCCCTTATCAGGAGGCGGCGAAGATGCTCGACGCCATGGTGGGGTTTCTGGGCAAGAACCCGATGACCGCCTATCTGGCGATGATGGCCGTGCGGCTGGTGGAACTGCACCGGGTGCTGCGCCCCACCGGATCGCTCTACCTGCATTGCGACCCGACGGCGAGCCATTACCTCAAGATCCTGCTGGATGCGGTGTTCGGGGCGAAGAACTTTCGGAATGAGATTGTTTGGTTACGTGCTCAACCGAAAGGCCACGCATTCAAGAGGTTTGCAACAAGTCACGACCTCATACTAAAAGTTTCTAAAAACTCAGATGCGGCACTTTGGAACCCTGTGTATGCCGCTTACGACGAAGAGCGCGTAAACAAGCAATACTCGGACATTGATGAGGATGGGCGGCGCTATCAACTGACTTCCTTGCTTAACCCGAATACAGACCGCCCTAATCTGACGTATGAATTTTTAGGCGTCACTCGTGTCTGGAGGTGGACAAGAGAGCGTATGCAGGAAGCATACGAGGCGGGTTTGGTTATCCAAACTAAGCCCGGAAACGTCCCGCGCTACAAACGCTATCTTGACGAACAGGAAGGGATTCCAGTTGGTGACGTTTGGACAGACATTAAACCGCTTCAAGGTGCGTCCCAAGAACGCCTTGGCTATCCCACCCAAAAACCCGTCGCGCTGCTCGAACGCATCCTCAATGCCTCGTCCAACGAGGGCGATGTGGTGCTCGATCCGTTTTGCGGTTGCGGCACCACCGTGCACGCGGCGCAAAAGCTGGGCCGCCAATGGATCGGCATCGACATCACCCATCTGGCCATCAACCTGATCGAGACCCGGCTTTTCGACGCTTTCGAGGGGCAGGCCCAATTCACCGTCCATGGCGTGCCGCAGGATATCGGCGGGGCGCAGAAATTCTTTGACGATGATGACAAGACCAAGAAGGAATTCGAGAAATGGGCCTGTGGCCTGATCAAGGCCTATCCGCAGGGCGGCGGCAGGAAGGGGGCCGATGGCGGCATTGACGGCCTCTTTCGCTTTGGCCCCGCCAAGGAACATGTGGCGATCGTCAGCGTGAAGGGCGGGAAAAACGTGGGCGTGGCCATGGTCAAGGACCTTGACGCCACCGTGACCGAGCAAAAGGCGCAGATCGGCATCTTCCTGACGCTGACCCCGCCCACCAACCCGATGCTCGACTGGGCGCGTGGTGCCGGCACGTTTCAGGTGGAGGGGTTCGATCCCGTCCCCCGCCTGCAAATCATCACCGTGGAAGAGGCGATGGCCAACGGCCCCCGCGCCGTCAACACCCCCCTGCGCCACGGCAGCCCCTACAAGAAGGCCGCGCGCGAGCAGGACACGCGGGCGCAAGGCGCGCTCGACCTGTGACGCGACACCCTTCCCCGGTCACCCTCTCGGGCTTGATCCGAGGGTCCGCCACTCCCCGTCACCCTCGGACTTGATCCGAGGGTCTCCGGCCGCACGAGATCCTCCGGTCGAGCCGGAGGATGACGGGGAGCATGATAAAACCGTCACCCTCGGACTTGATCCGAGGGTCCCCGGCCACACGGGGATCCTCCGGTCGAGCCGGAGGATGACGGGGACCATGATAAAACCGTCACCCTCGGACTTGATCCGAGGGTCCCCGGCCACACGGGGATCCTCCGGTCGAGCCGGAGGATGACGGGCGTGGGAGGGGGAACCCGCGCGACACGGGGGGCCTTGTGGCGTGGGTCAGCGCGCGGCGATCATCTCGGCCTGTTTCACGACCACCTCGGCCTGTTTGATCGACGCGATATCGACCAGACGGCCCTTGTAGGTGGTGGCCCCCTCGCCGCGCGCCTTGGCCTCTTCCATCGCGGTCAGGATCTCGCGGGCCTCCTGCACGGCGGCCTCGGAGGGGGTGAACACCTCGTTGGCAAGCGCGATCTGCCTGGGGTGAATGGCCCATTTGCCCACCATCCCGAGCGTGGCCGAGCGCCGCGCCTGCGCGCGAAAGCCCTCATCATCCGAGAAATCGCCGAACGGACCATCGACCGGCAAGAGACCATGCGTGCGGCACGCCGCGACAATGGCGGTCTGCGCCCAATGCCAGGGATCGGACCAATACCGCTGCCCCTCGCGCAGCATGTAGTAATCCTCCTGCGTGCCGCCGATGCCGGTGGTCTGCATCCCCATGGAGGCGGCGAAATCGGCCGCCCCAAGGCTCATGGCCTGAAGCCGGGGCGAGGCGGCGGCGATCTCCTCGACATGGGCGATCCCGGCGGCGGATTCGATGATCACCTCGAAACTGATCCGCCTGGCGCGGCCCTTGGCGGCCTCGATGGCGGTGACGAGCGCATCAACGGCGTAGATATCCGCGCCGCAGCCGACCTTGGGGATCATGATCTGGTCGAGCCGATCGCCCGCCTGTTCCAGAAGATCCACCACATCGCGATACCAGAACGGGGAATCGAGGCTGTTGATGCGGACCGAGAGATACTTGTTGCCCCAATCGACCGTATTGATCGCCTCGATGGTGTTCTTGCGCGCAATCTCCTTGTCACTGGGCGCGACCGAATCCTCGAGGTCGATATTGATCACATCCGCCTCGGAAGCCGCCATTTTCTCGAACAGTTTGGGGTTGGAGCCGGGTCCGAACAATTGGCAGCGGTTGGGGCGGGCGGGCGCGGGCGGTTGCAGGCGAAAGCTCATCTCGGGGGTTCCTTCGGGTTGGGACATGTCATCGCGGATTGGGTATGCAATCGCACCCCGTTTCGCAAGCCGCATCTGCCGCACTGCGGCAACCGGCCCCCGGACGGTTCGCACAATATTCGATCAAATGGCCAATTACACGAAGAATCATGCGCAAATCCAGCGCCCGCGCCTGAATCAGGCAGGACATGGCGCAAACTCTGAGTCATCCTTGCCACGAACGCAGGACAGGAAAGCCCCCGCCATGATCGAAACGCCCTATCTTCTCTTCCTCGGCGATGCGCCGGACATGCTCGCCGCCAAGGTGGCCATCGGCATCCGCGACTGGCGGCCCGAGAACGCCCTTGGACAGGTCCGCCTGCCGGGCTGCGGGGCCGACCTCGGCCTGCCCGACATGACGCTGGCAGAGGCAAAGGCGGCCGGGGTCAAGACCGTTGTGGTGGGCGTGGCCAATCGCGGCGGCGTCATCAGCCCGGCCTGGAAAAAGGTGCTGGTCACGGCGCTGGAAGAGGGGTTCGACCTTGCCTCGGGGCTGCACAATCTCTTGCGCGACGAGCCTGACCTGAGCGCCGTGGCCGAGGCGACGGGCCGCGCGCTGCATGACGTGCGGGTGCCGGAGGTGGCCTATCCCATCGCCAACGGCGAGAAACGCACCGGCAAGCGCTGCCTTGCCGTGGGCACCGATTGCTCGGTCGGCAAGATGTATACCGCCATGGCGATGGAGCGCGAAATGCGCGCGGCGGGCCTGAAGGCCACGTTCCGCGCCACCGGGCAGACCGGTATCCTGATCACCGGCGACGGCGTGCCGCTCGACGCGGTGGTGGCCGATTTCATGGCCGGGTCGATCGAATGGCTGACGCCGGACAACGATCCCGATCACTGGGACCTGATCGAAGGACAGGGCAGCCTCTTTCACGTCTCCTATTCGGGGGTGACGCTGGCGCTCATCCATGGCGGGCAGCCCGATGCGCTGATCCTGTGCCACGAGCCGACACGGGCGCATATGCGCGGCCTGCCGGGCTATGCGCTGCGCTCGCTGGCAGAGTTGCGCGACACCGCCCTGCCGCTGGCGCGGATCGCCAACCCGGCCTGTCAGGTGGTGGGCGTCTCGATCAACACGCAGCATATGACAGAGGCGGAGGCGCGCGCCTGTCTTGACGGGGTGGAGGCCGAGATGGGCCTGCCCGCCACCGACCCCTACCGCTTTGGCGCGCAGAAACTGGTGGCGGCGCTGGCGGCGATCTGAGAGTGAGTATTTCTGGAACAGTGAAACGGGGGGCGGCGTGCAGATCACGGTAACGCGCGAGAGCTTTCGGCTGGCGCAGGTCTTTACCATCAGTCGCGGCTCGCGGACCGAGGCGCAGGTGCTGACGGTAACGGTCTCTGAGGGGGGCGCAACGGGGCGCGGCGAATGCGTGCCCTATGCCCGCTACGGCGAGACGCCGGACAGTGTGGCGGCGCAGATCGAGGGCTTGCCCGATGGGGTTGACCGCGCCACCCTCCAGGACCTGCTGCCACCCGGCGCGGCGCGCAACGCGGTGGATTGCGCGCTATGGGATCTCGCGGCCAAACAGACCGGGCAACGTGTCTGGGACCTGGCCGGGCTGCCCGTGCCGGGGCCGGAGATCACGGCCTATACGCTCTCGCTCGACAGCGCGGAGGCGATGCAGGCGCAGGCGGCGAAACATGCGCATCGCCCGCTTCTCAAGATCAAGCTGGGCACGCCCGACGACATGGCCCGGCTGGAGGCGGTGCGGCGCGGCGCGCCGCAATCGCGGATCATCATCGATGCAAACGAGGGCTGGAGTGCTGCGGTCTATGCCGATCTGGCCCCGCATCTGGTGCGCCTTGGCGTGGCGCTGGTGGAACAGCCGCTGCCCGCGGGCGAGGATGACGCGCTTGTCGGCCTCGCCCGCCCGGTGCCGCTTTGTGCCGACGAATCGTGCCATGACCGGGCGAGTCTGCCCGGCCTCATGGGCAAATATGACGTGGTCAACATCAAGCTCGACAAGACCGGCGGGCTGACCGAAGCGCTCAGCTTGCGCGCGGCGGCGCGCGCACAGGGCTTTGGCGTGATGGTGGGCTGCATGGTGGGCAGCTCGCTGGCCATGGCCCCCGCGACGCTTGTGGCACAGGGCGCGATGGTGACGGACCTTGACGGCCCGCTGCTTCTGGCCGAAGACCGGGACCACGCTTTGAGATATGACGCCGCCGGGGTGCACCCGCCCGAGGCGGCCCTTTGGGGATAAGACCATGCGCACCGTCTATGTGAACGGAGACTACCTGCCCGAGACCGAAGCGACCGTGTCGATCTTTGATCGCGGGTTCCTGATGGCCGATGGCGTCTATGAGGTGACCAGTGTTCTGGGCGGCAAGCTGATCGATTTTCCCGGCCATGTCGCGCGGCTGGAACGCTCCTTGCGTGAGCTCGACATGAAAAAACCGGCGGCGTTCGACGATCTTCTGGAGATCCACCGCGAGCTGGTGCGCCGCAACGACATCACCGACGGGCTGATCTATCTTCAGGTCACGCGCGGCAGCGATGGCGACCGCGATTTCGTCTTCCCCGACCCCGAGACGACCGAGCCCACGCTGGTGCTCTTCACCCAGTCGAAGCCGGGGCTGGCCGATAATCCGGTGGCCCGGCGCGGCATCAAGGTGATCGGCATCGAGGATATCCGCTGGGGTCGGCGCGACATCAAGACGGTGCAGCTTCTTTATCCCTCCATGGGCAAGATGATGGCCCGAAAGGCCGGCGCCGATGACGCATGGATGATCGAGGACGGCCATGTGACGGAAGGAACAAGCAACAACGCCTATATCGTCAAGGGCGGGCGGATCATCACCCGGCAGCTTTCCAACGACATCCTGCACGGCATCACCCGCGCCGCCGTGCTGCGTTTTGCCGAAGAGGCGCAAATGCAGGTCGAGGAGCGGCCCTTTACCATCGACGAGGCAAAGACGGCGGACGAGGCCTTTGTGACCTCCGCCAGTGCCTTTGTCCTGCCGGTGGTGGAGATCGACGGTGTGACGCTCGGGGCCGGGACGCCGGGGCCGGTGGCAAGCCGGTTGCGGGAAATCTATCTCGAGGAGAGCCGCAAGACGGCGCTCTGAGCGCGCTCAGCCGTGGCGCGCAAGCCTTGCAAAGGCCGCGCGCAGCGCCCCGGCCTCGTGCGGGCCGCGCAGCGTCTCCTGCACGTTGCCGGCACCGTCGAACAGCAGCAGCGTCACATGCGGCACACCGTATTGGGCGGCAAAGCCGGTGCCCTCGGGGGTGCGGATATTGGCGACGAGGTAAAGCACCTCCTGCCCCTCGCCCATCCCGCTCAGTGCCTTGCGCGCCTCTGCCTGAAGCGCGTTGCAGATCGGGCATTGCGGATCGTGGACCTGCACGATGGCGGGAACGCCCTGCCCTACCCGGTCCAGATCATGCTCGGCCTGCACCGCCTGCACATGGCGCACACCCCAAAGCCCGGCCCCGCCAAGCACAAGAACCCCGGCCGCGCCATATCCCGCCCGTGACAGGAGCGCGCGGCGCGACAGGGGACTGTCTGCTGCGGGTTGATCTGCCGATTTGCGCACGCGGCGCTTGGTGGATTTCGCCATGGTCCCTCTCCGCTTCCTGATCCTGGCGGACTGTAACGCCAGCGTTACGCCAGAAAAACAGCCCCGCGCAGGAACGCAGATCACAAACCTGTCAGATTGCGGCGTTCAGGACAGCATCCCGCCATCGCTGTCGTCGCCCGCCTCTTCCAGCAGGCGGTTCATGTCGGGCACGGTGACGCGGCGTTTCCCCTCGAGAACGATCACCCCGTCCCTTTTCAGCGCGGAGACCTGCCTGCTGACCGTCTCGAGCGTGAGACCAAGGTAATCGGCCATCGCCTCTCGGGTGAGCGGCAAATCGAAGGTGAGCGGGCCACGCTTGCCGCCCAGATGCAGCGCGGCATCGCGCCGCCCGATGATCGCCAGCAGCGAGGCGATCTTTTCCCGAGCCGTCTTGCGGCCCAGAACCAGCATCCACTCGCGTGCGGCATCGAGCTCGTCAAGCGTCATCTCAAGGAGGCGCTGCGCGATATGGGGCGTGCGCACCATCATTTCCTCGAACGGCTTGCGGCGGAAACAGCACATGACGATATCGGTCGTGGCCACCACGTCATAGGCGGCGCGCGACCGCCCCGGACGGCCCACGAAATCGCTGGGCAGCAACAGGCCCACCATCTGCGTGCGCCCGTCCTCCATGGTCTGCGTCAGCGTGGCGATGCCCGAAACCACCGAGGCCACGAAATCCATCGCGTCGCCCGACCAGATCACCGTCTGCCCGGCCTCGAAGCTGCGGTAATACTTGATCGCGTCGAGCCGGTCGAGCTCGTCCGGTTCGCAGCGCGCACAGACGGCCCGGTGCCGGATCGGGCAATCCGCGCATTCCAGCGCGTGCGTGTCCGCAATTTTTCCAAGCGTTGCCACTGTCAGGCTCCCGCAATTGATCTGGGTCAAGGACTTCAGGTGTTTCAAACGTAATCCTTGGCGCATGGATACGCAAACCAAACTGGGCAGTCTGGGTCTTTTTGATGCCAAGGTGCCGCGCTACACAAGCTACCCGACGGCCCCGCATTTCAACCGGGCGGTCGGGGAGGCCCATTTTGTCAACTGGATCAGGGCGATACCGGAGGGCGCGCAAATCTCGCTCTACGTGCATGTCCCCTTCTGCCGCAGGCTATGCTGGTTTTGCGCCTGCCGGACGCAGGGCACGCAATCGGACGCGCCCGTGTTGGCCTATCTGGAGACACTCAAGACCGAGATCGCCATGCTGGGCCGCACCCTGCCGGCGGGCGTGCGCCTGTCGCGGCTGCATTGGGGCGGCGGCACGCCCACGCTTCTGTCGCCTGCGATGATGACCGATCTTGCCGGGGCGATTCACGAGATCGCGCCCTTTACCGAGACGACCGAATTCTCGGTCGAGATCGATCCCGGAGAGATTGACGGGCCGCGCCTCGATGCGCTGGCGGCGGCGGGGATGAACCGCGCCTCGATCGGGGTGCAGGATTTCGACGACGAGATCCAGAAAACCATCGGCCGGATCCAGGACTATGACATCACCCGGCAGGCGGCAGAAGAGATCCGCGCACGCGGTATCCAGAGCCTCAACGCCGATATCCTTTACGGCCTGCCGCATCAGAGCCGCGCGCGCATCACCGAAAGCGTGCAAAAGCTTCTGTCGCTCAGCCCGGACCGCGTGGCGCTCTATGGCTATGCGCATGTGCCGTGGATGGCCAAGCGGCAGCAGTTGATTCCGTCCGATGCCCTGCCCACCCCGCAAGAGCGGCTTGCCCTCTTCGAGACCGCGCGGCGGCTGTTTCTCTGGGACGGCTATGACGAGATCGGGATCGACCATTTTGCCACCCCTTCCGACGGTCTGAGCGTGGCGCAGCGCGCCGGACGGCTGCGGCGGAATTTCCAGGGCTATACCGACGACACCGCCGATGTGCTGATCGGGCTTGGTGCCTCGTCCATCTCGCGCTTTCCGCAAGGCTATGCGCAGAACGCACCCGCCACCGGCGCGCATACCGCAGCGATCCGAGAAGGGCGGTTTTCCACCACCCGGGGCCATGCCTTTTCCGAGGACGACCGGCTGCGCGCGCGGCTCATTGAGGCGCTTATGTGCGATTTCCGCGTGGAGGCCGCCGAGATCACCCGCGATTTCGCCATCACCCCAAAGGCGCTTCACACGATGCTCTCGGAGGTTGACCGCGCCTTTGCCGGACATCTGCGGCTCGACGAGAACGGCCTCGCCATCCCACTCGACGCGCGCCCGCTCACCCGGATGATCGCCCGCAAGCTCGACGCCTACGAGATGAACGCCGAGGGCCATTCCTCGGCGATCTGAGGTGCGCGTCGCTACCGCACGACCATCACCGAGCATTTGGCGTGCCGCACCACGCGCGCCGCATTGGGGCCAAGCAGATAATCGCTGAAATCGGGCTTGTGCGCGCCAATGACGATGAGCGCCGCCCCATCAACCTTGGCCGCGCGCAGGATCTCGTCATAGGCGTTGCCGGTGCTCACGAGGTGGCGCACGGTCTTGTTGGCCTCTTCTCCCAGGACTTCGATCACAAGCGCGTTCAAAAGCCGCTTGGCCTCGGCCTCCAGCGTGTCGTGATGGCCGCTGCCAAAGAAGCTGCCCACCACGCTCATGCCGTAATCGGGCACCACGGTGATCACATCAAGCTGTGCGCCGTCAAGCGCGGCAATCTGCGCCGCGCGGCGCAGAACCTCGTCATCCCGATGCGGGTTGCTGACGTCGAGGGCACAAAGGACAGGACCGCTCATGCCGTGGCTCCTTTCTTGAATTCCGTCTCTTCCCGGCCCAACCGCGCGCGTTGCAACAGCGCGATAAGCGCCAGCAGCACCAGGGCCGGAATGAACATCAGCTCCTGCGGCCACTGATCGACCGGTGCCTTGACCGAGGCGATGATCACCGGCTCGTCACCATAGAAATCATATCCCTGCATCGTCTCGGCAAAGGGCGAACTGAACGACGGCTCTTCCAGCAGCACCCGGTCGCCTTCGGGGACAAGCACCAGCCCGAACTCCTGCAACAGGGTCGCGCCATCGGCATCGCTTGTCACCGAAAGGACCAGCGTCGTCTCTTTCGGTTTTCCGCTCATGAAATCCGGACCCGCCACCACCATTCGCAAATCCTGACCTGCATGGGCAGCATCGAGCGCCTGCTCAAGCCGCGCAGGCTCCACGATCTCGAAAGGGGGCTGGATCCGGTTCATGAAGTAATCGGGACGGAACAGCGCAAAGGCCACAAGCACCAGCGCGGCGCTTTCGTAAATGCGGTTCTTGGTCAGGAACCATCCCATCGTCCCGGCGGTAAAGACCAGGATCGCGATGGTCGCCACGATGAATGTGATGATGCCCTGCGTCACCGTCACGTCGATCAAGAGCAGGTTGGTGTTGAAGATGAACACGAAGGGAAGCGCCACCGTGCGCAGGCTGTAGAAGAACGCGGTAAAGCCGGTCTTGATCGCGTCGCCCCCCGACACCGCCGAGGCCGCGAAACTCGCCAGCCCCACCGGCGGCGTCACATCCGCCATGATCCCGAAATAGAACACGAAAAGATGCACGGCAATCAGCGGCACGATCAGCCCCGATTGCGCGCCAAGCTGCACCACCACCCCCGCCATGAGCGAGGAGACAACGATATAGTTGGCCGTGGTCGGCAGGCCCATGCCCAGAACAAGGCTCAAGAGCCCTACCATGATCAGCATGAGCACGAGATTGCCGCCCGAGAGGAATTCCACCAGATCGGCCATCACCTGCCCGACACCGGTCAGCGTCACCGTGCCCACGATCACGCCCGCCGTCGCCGTGGCAAGGCCGATCCCGATCATGTTGCGCGCGCCTGCGATGAGGCCCGTCACAAGGTCCATGACACCGGCGCGAAACGCGTTGGCCATCTCGCTCTCGCCCCGGAAAAGCGTCTTGAGCGGTCGTTGCGTGAGCAGGATCACAAACAGCAGCGCCGAGGCCCAGAATGCCGAGAGACCGGGCGATTTCTGCTCGATCATGAGGAAATAGACCAGCACCACGATAGGCAGCAGATAGTAAAGCCCTGCCTTGTAGATCTCGCCCACATCGGGCAGCTTCACCTCCTCGGCGTTGGGATCGTCAGGCTCGAGATCCGGCACCCCCGACGCCAGCCACAAAAGCGCGAGATAGGACAGGACCAACAGTCCCGACAGGATCAGCGCCGACCCCTCGGGCACCGCCGCCACGACCCAACCGATCGGGAATTGCACCCCGTAGCACAGCGCCGCAAAGCCCACGAAAAACGCGAACATCCCCCCGATCGTGCGCCCAAGGCTCACCACCCGGTCGCCGATCGTCGGCATGTTCTGCTTCACCGCCTCCAGGTGCACGATATAGACCAGCGCGATATAGCTGATCGTGGCGGGTAGAAAGGCGTGGGTGATCACCTCGACATAGGAAATCCCCACATATTCCACCATCAGAAAGGCAGCGGCCCCCATCACCGGCGGCATGATCTGCCCGTTGACAGAGCTTGCCACCTCGACCGCGCCCGCCTTTTCGGAGGTGAAGCCCACCCGCTTCATCAGCGGAATGGTGAAGGTGCCGGTGGTGACCACGTTGGCGATGGACGACCCCGAGATGAGGCCGGTCGCGGCAGAGCCGACAACGGCGGCCTTGGCCGGACCGCCTCGCAGGTGGCCGAGCGCGCCGAATGCCATCTTGATGAAGTAATTCCCCGCCCCCGCCTTGTCGAGGAGCGCGCCGAACAGCACGAAGAGAAAGACGAACCGCGTCGAGACGCCCAGCGCGATGCCGAACACCCCCTCGCCGGTGATCCACATGTGGCTCATCGCCTTTTGCAGGCTTGCCCCCTTCCAGCGGATCACCTCGGGCACCCATTCGGACGCGCCGAAGAACACGTAGGCAAGGAAAATCGTGGCGATGAGCGCCATGGCCGGCCCGAGCGCGCGCCGCGCGCCTTCAAACAGGATCAGAAGGCCAACCAGCGCCACCCATTTGTCGGTGTCATCGGCCAACCCGCCACTGCGCACGATCTTGTCGTAGAAAAAATATCCGTAAAGCGCGACGAACGTGCCGATCAGCGCCAGCACCCAGTCATAAGCCGGGATGTAGGACCGCGGACTGCTGCGAAACATCGGGTAGGCCATGAACGCAAGGAAGATGGCGAAGGCCAGATGGAATTGCCGCGAATTGTTCAGAACCGAACCGGGCAGCAGGGAATTGGCTATGGGCGACGCGAGCGCGATCTGGAACAGCGACCAGATCACAGCCATGGCCGCGAGGAAAAGTCCCACCGAACCCGCCGGATTGCGCGCGCCGCCATCGCTGGAAGAGACCAGTTCCTGTAGTTCGGCCTCGCTCAGCGGGCCTTTGCCATTTGTCTCGCTGGTCATCGTCACATCTCCCTGTCGCGCCGCGTTTGGTCCGCAGTCTGTCAACGTTAGGCGATTGGGGTCATTTTCCCAAACGCAAACGGCAGGGGCGGCGCACCGCCCCTGCCGGGGTCATTGGCCGATCAGTCGATCAGGCCCTTTTCCTTGAAGTATTTCGCCGCACCGGGATGCAGCGGCGCCGACAGGCCGGCGCTCGCCATTTCCTTGGGATCAAGATTGGCGAAGGCCGGGTGCAGCCCGCGGAAATCGTCGAAATTGTCGAACACCGCCGCGACCACCGTATAGACCGCCTCGTCCGAGACATTGGCAGAGGTGACAAAAGTCGCGCCCACGCCGAAGGTGGCCACGTCCTCGTCGGTGCCGCGATACATGCCGCCGGGCACGGTGGCACTGCGGTAATAGGCGTTCTCGGAGATGAGCGCGTCGATGGCCGGGCCCGTCACGTTCACCAGAACGCTGTCACAGGCGGTGGTGGCCTCCTGAATCGTGCCCGAGGGGTGGCCCACGGTGAACACCATCGCGTCGATCTGGTTGTCGCAAAGCGCCTGGCTCTGTTCGGCGGGGCGCAGTTCGGCGGCCAGTGCGAAATCGCTCGCGCTCCAGCCCATCTTTTCCATCACCACCTCGAAAGTGCCGCGCGCGCCGGAACCGGGATTGCCGAGGTTCACCCGCTTGCCCTTGAGGTCGTCAAAGGTCTTGATGCCGCTGTCGGCGCGGGCCACCACGGTGAACGGTTCGGGATGGATCGAGAACACCGCGCGCAGCTCCTCGAACGGACCATCGGCGGCGAAATTGTCCGAGGTGCCGTGGAAGGAATGGTGCTGCCAGTCCGATTGCACGACGCCGAATTCCAGTTCGCCCGCGCGGATGGTCTTGAGGTTGTAGACCGAACCGCCGGTCGATTCGACCGAGCAGCGGATGCCGTGCGTCTTGCGGTCCTTGTTGACCAGCCGGCAGATCGCGCCGCCGGTAGGGTAATAGACCCCGGTAACGCCGCCGGTGCCGATGGTGATGAACTCCTCGGCCATGGCAGCCGGGGCCATCAATGCGACAAGCGCCGCGCCGGTCATCGTGAACTTGAACCTGTTGAACATCATAGTCTCCCTTTGATTGATGTCGTTACGGTAGATTTAGCCGTCCCAGACCTCTCCGAGACGGCGGCTGCTCTGTTCGACCTGCGCGATGCGGGTCCGGGCCGCGCTGCCTGCGCGCCCGACCAGCATTCCCACCAGCACCTCCGAGAAGGCCAGGGTGGTCACGTAGGACGAATAGAAATGTGGGCTGTCGGTGGGCAGCACGAACCCCGCCGATGCCTGCCCAAGCGCGGGACAGGCCGGGCTGTCGGTGATGACCACCACAAAGGCACCCTGCGCGGCGCCCATATGCGCGGCCTCGATGGCGCGGCCAGCATAGGGCGGCTTGGTCACGATCACCAGCGCGTCACGCCCGTCCAGCCCGGTCAGCGTGGCCCCGAGAGAGGCCCCCATGCGCCCCGCCATCGACCAGTTGCCCGCGCAGAAATTCGCCATGTAGGACAGGTATTCCACAACCCCGGTCGAGCCAAGCGCCCCGAACAGAACCACGTTGCGCGCCGCGTGAAGCCGCTCGACCGTGCGCTCGAGCAGGGACAAATCCACATCGCGCACCAAGGTCTGGAGATTGCTCTGGCAGGCGCTGATATGAGCTTCGAAAAACCCGGTCTGTTCCGCCTCATGCGCCGATTGAAGCCGCTCGGCGCGCTCCGCAAAGCTGTTGACACGCCGCCCGATCTTGGCGCGCATCGCCTCGCGCAGGGCCTCGAAACTGTCGTATCCGAGCGCGCGCGCCAGCCGCGAGAAGGTGGCGGGCGCAAGCCCGCTCTCCTGCGCCACCGCCCGCAGCGACCGCGTGGCGATGTCCACCGGATGCGCCGCCACATATTCCGCCGCCTGCCGCAGCTTGTCGCTGAGGCGGTCGAAATTGCGGGCAATACGCTCCTCGAACGACGCCGCCGAATGGTCCCCCCGGATATTCATTGAAACAAGTCGTTCCATTCGTTTCATCTATTGTCAACACTTGATTCATTTGTTTCACTAGCGCCACCCATCAAAGGATGCCGCCATGACCCATGTCTTTCCCCGCCACAGCCGCGCCCGCCCGCCCGTCGCCACGCGCGGCGAGGGGGCCTATATCATCGACGCGACCGGCAAGCGCTATCTCGACGGCTCGGGCGGGGCGGCGGTCTCCTGTCTTGGCCATTCCGACGCGGAGGTGACGCAGGCGATCAAGGATCAGGCCGACCGCATCGCCTTTGCCCATACCGGGTTCTTCACCTCCGAGCCTGCCGAGCGGTTGGCCGACCGGCTGATTGCCCACGCGCCCGAGGGGATCGAACGGGTCTATTTCGTCTCGGGCGGGTCCGAGGCGGTGGAGGCCGCGCTGAAACTCGCGCGCCAGTATTTTCTGGAGAAGGGCGAGGCCAGCCGCACCCGTTTCATCGCCCGCAAGCAGAGCTATCACGGCAACACGCTCGGCGCGCTCGGAACGGGGGGCAACCTGTGGCGGCGAGAGCCGTTTGCGCCGCTGATGGTGGAAACCTCCCATATATCGCCCTGCTACGCCTATCGCGGGCGGCAGGACGGTGAGACGCCCGAGGATTACGGGCTGCGCGTCGCCGATGAGCTTGAGGCCGAACTGCGCCACCTCGGCCCCGAAACCGTCATCGCCTTCGTGGCCGAACCGGTCGTCGGCGCGACCCTTGGCGCGGTGCCGCCCGCGCCGGGCTATTTCAAGCGCATCCGCGAGATCTGCGACCGTCACGGCATATTGCTGATCCTCGACGAGGTGATGTGCGGGATGGGGCGCACCGGCACGCTTTTCGCCTGCGAAGAGGACGGCGTGCGCCCCGATATCGTCACCATCGCCAAGGGCCTCGGCGCGGGCTATCAGCCTATCGGCGCGATGCTGTGTTCGGGCGCGATCTATGCCGTCATCGAAGGGGGCACGGGATTTTTCCAGCATGGCCATACTTATATCGGCCATCCCATCGCCTGCGCCGCCGCCGATGTGGTGGTGGAAAAGCTCACGACAGGCGGCATGACCGCGCGCGCGGCAAAAATGGGCGAGCGGCTGAACGCGGCCCTTAACGAGGCCTTTGGCCAACATCCCCATATCGGCGACATTCGCGGGCGCGGCATGTTCCGCGGGCTCGAGATCGTCGAGGACCGCGCCACCAAGACGCCCTTTGCCCCCGAACGTGCGATCAACAAGACGCTGAAGGCCGCCGCTTTTGACGCCGGGCTGATCTGCTATCCGATGGGCGGCACCATCGACGGGCGGCACGGCGATCACGTCCTGCTTGCGCCGCCCTTCATCATCGACGACGCCCAGATCGAGGAGTTGGTCGGCAAACTCGGCACCGCGCTGCGCAAAGTCCTGCCATGACGCCGCTGCCCCGGCTGATGGTCGCCCCGACCGGCGCGCGGCGAAGCAAGGCCGATCATCCCGCCCTGCCCGTCACCCTGCCCGAGATCGTCGAGACGGCCCAAGCCTGTCTTGACGCGGGCGCGGACGGGCTGCACCTGCATTTGCGGGACGGCGCGGGGCGGCACCTGCTTGACGCCGGGGCCTATCGGGAAGCGCTGGACGAATTGCGCCAAACCGTCCCCGCCATGACGCTCCAGATCACGACCGAGGCCGCGGGCCTCTATGCGCCCCCGCATCAGCGCGCCGTGGCGCTTGAGGCGGGGGCCGATCTCGTCTCGGTCGCCCTGCGCGAAATGGCCGCCGAAACCGAGGAGGCACCGGGCTTTTACGCCGCCTGCGCCGCGCGTGGCATTGCCGTGCAGCATATCCTTTACGATGCCGCCGATTTCGAGTTGCTCGCGCGGCTCCTGCCGCCCGACCTTCTGACAGCGCCCGATCTGCAACTCATCTTCGTGCTGGGCCGTTACAGCGCCGGACAGGAAAGCGACGCGCGCGACCTCGCCCCCTTCCTCGACCGCCTGCGCACCCGCGAGGCCCCCGCCGATTGGGCGGTGTGCGCCTTTGGCCGGTCAGAAACCGCTTGCCTTCTGGCCGCGCATACGGCGGGCGGCAAGCTGCGCGTGGGGTTCGAAAACAGCCTCTGGCACGCTGACGGTCGGCTCGCCCGCGACAATGCCGACCGCGTGCGCGCGCTCAGGGGCGCGCTGCGCTGAGCGCCGCGTCCAGCCGCGCCCAGCCCCCCTGCGTCCCCGGCAGACCAAGCCGGATCCATGTCGGCGACCACGGGAAAATCCGGCTCCATATCCGGGCGTGGGCAAGGCTCTCCTGCGCCGCCGCTGCATCCGCCACATGGTAGCTGCGAAAAAGCACCGTGCCGCCGATGAGCCGCCATCCCGCCGCCACCGCCATCGCATCGAGCCGCGCCGCATCGCGTGTCAGTCGCGCGCACGTGGTCGCCTGCCAGCCGGTATCGGCGAGCGCCACCCGCCCCGCCGCAATCGCCGGGCCGGAAACGGGCCACGGCCCCGCCATCTCGCGCAGCCTGCCAGCCAGCGCCCCGTCACACAGCGCAAAACCCAGCCGTAGCCCTGCCAGCCCGTAGAACTTGCCGAAGGATCGCAGCACCACCACATTTCCCACGCCATCGAGCAAGGGGGCCAGCGACAGGTCCGGCTCCGGGTCGGCAAAGCTCTCGTCCACCAACAGGAGACCCACCTGATCCGCCAGCGCCAGAAGCGCGGCGGGCGCGTGCCGCCGCCCGCAAGGATTGTTGGGATTGACCACCACCGCCAGGTCGGCCCCGGCCAGCGCCTCGGGCGCGTCCACGTCCTCGACCGTCCAACCCGCCGCGCGAAGGGCAGCGGCATGTTCGTTATAGGTTGGCCCCAGCACCCGCGCGGCACCGCGCGCCCCAAGATACGGCACCGCCTGAATTGCGCCCTGTGCGCCCGCCAGCGGCACCACCTCGGCCTGCGTCCCGTAACAGGCCGCCGCCACGGCGCTGAGCGCCGCCATGTCGTCCCGCGTCGGCAAGGCGGTCCATGCGCGTTCGGGCAGGCAGGGCATCGGGTAGGGCACCGGGTTTATCCCCGTCGAGAGGTCCAGCCACTCGGTCATGGCCCCGCCAAAACGCCGCCGCGCCGCGTCAAGATTGCCGCCGTGATCCCTCGATCTCGTCATGTCCGCCCCCGCCCCTTCTCTGAAACGTGTCGCCTGTGCAGGCCCGTTCGATTGCAAGGCCGGGCGGCGATCATGACGACCGGACGAAAGGCAGGCACGGGACACGCCGGACGCATCTACCCCAGCCCCCGCCGGATCGCACCGGGCGTTCTCCCAAGCCGCCTGCGGCAATGATCGGCAAGGTTCGCGCCGCTGGCAAAGCCTGCGGCATAGGCCACCGAGGTGATCGAGCGCGCGGTGTTGCGCAGCATCCAGACCGCCGCGCGCAGCTTGGTTTCCAGCAGATACGCCTTCGGGGCCATGCCCACCTGCGCCTTGAAGAGCCGCAGGAAGTGCCGTTCGCTCAGGCCAAGCGTGCGCGCCAGTGCGGCGATGGAGGGGGTCCGGCTCGCCTCGGCGTCGAGGATCACGAGCGCGCGCTGGATGCGCGGATCGGTGATCGCGCCCCGCTCGGCCCCCTCGGGCGGCATCATCACCGGCGGGGCCTCGGGCGTGGGCAAGGTCATCTGATGCTCGACCTTGGCGGCGCGATCGGGACCCAGATGCGCGCCGATCAGCCGTTTCATCAGCGGCAGGATCGACACGCCTCCCAGCACCGTCGTGACATCGCCCGCCGCCGCGAAATCGCGGTTGGTGACAAAGCGGTGGCCGGGAAAGGCGGCCTCGAAATCTCCCCGGTGATAGGGATGCACACAGACCGGACGGCCATCGAGAAACCCCTCCCGCGCCAGCACGAAACTGCCGGTGCAGACCCCCACCAACGGCACGCCTGCCCTCCGCGCGGCGCGCAGGTAATCGCGGTGGCGCGGCGGCGCGCTCTCCATGTCGCGCAAGAGGCCGCCGATGACAAAGAGATGATCGAACCGGCCGGGATGGACGTAATCCGAGGTCGCGGGCACCGGAATCCCGCAACTTGACCGTATCGCAGACCCCGGCGCGCCGACGATCTGCCAGCGCGCATAGCGCGGCTGCGAATCGTCGCCGTGATCGCCAGCATGACGCAGGCTCTCGACCAGCCCCGCGAGCGACATCATCGGAAAGCTGGGCCAGAGCAGGATACCCACCGAAAGAGCCGTCTCGGTGCGCGGCGTCAGTGCCTCGAATTGCGGCACGTCCGGCTTCGCCTTGCTGCACGGGTCCACCCGAACGCATCCTTATGTCTGTTTTCAGATGAAAATGACGGATAAACGAAAGACAGGGCCTCGGCAACTGCCGCAACGTGACGTCACAGGCGCGTGATGCGCCCCAATTCCGGGACCAACACCGGACCAGACAGGGAGACTTGAGATGACCAGCATTCTGACACGGCGCGGCCTCATGCTGTCAGCGGCGACGCTTGCGCTGTCCACGGGCGCGGCCTTGGCGCAGGACTGCCCGATCAAGATCGGCGCGCTCGCGCCGCTTTCGGCCCCGGGCACCGTGGTCGGCGGCGAGGCGATGCGTGACGCCATGATGCTCGCGCAGGCCGATATCAATGCGGCGGGCGGCGTGCTTGGCTGCCCCATCGAGGTGGTGCTTGCCGATAGCGAGGGCCTGCCCGAGCGCGCCACCGCCGTGACCGAACGCCTGATCACCCAGGACAACGTTGTCGCCATCGGTGGCGGCTATCACAGTTCGGTGGGCGTTGCGGCCAAGGAAGTGGCCGATGCGCGCGGCGTGCCGGTGGTCTTTGCCGAGACGTGGAACGACACCATCACCGGCGACAAGCACAAATACATCTTCCGCATCGCGCCGCTGTCCTCCTGGACATCGAACGTCAACTGGCAGTTCGCGCTGACCCTGCCGGACGTCAAGAAAGTGGCGATCCTGACCGAGAACACCGATTACGGCATCCCCGCCAGCCAGGAGACGGCCAAGGGGCTTGAGGCCAACGGCGTCGCCGCGACGATCTTTTCGGTCGATATCGGCACGCAGGATTACGCGGGCATCGTCGAGCGGATCAAGGCGGAAAACCCTGACATGATCATCACGCTGGTGACCGGCGAGGCGGCCTTCAACTTTACCCAGCAGGCGGCGGATGCAGGGATAGGGCCGATGGACCTGCCGTTCCAGACCGGGCAGGACGCACTTGAATCGGGCACCTACTGGACCAACGTGCCGGATGGGCAATACGCCTTTGTCCAGCGCATCGGCGTGCCGGAAAGCCAGTTCACCGACAAGGGCCGCGCCTTTGCCGCCGCCTACAAGGCCAAGACCGGCAAGTCGGACGTGGAAAGCTACGCGATGGAGGCCTACGATTCCATCGCCGTTCTGGCACAGGCGATCGAGGAGGCGGGCAGCACCGATGGCGATGCCATCGTCACCGCGCTGGAGAGCATCAGCCACGAGGGCACGCTGGGGCGGATCTATTTCGACTACGGGTTGAAGCGTGATCCGTCCGCCGACGGCAAGGGCGATGAATGGTGGCACCAGTGGCCCGATCCGGCCATCACCATCATCCAGTTCCAGAAAGAGGGGCAGGCCTCGACCGAGGCGGCGATCGTCTATCCCGAGGCCTACAAGACCGCAGAGCCGATCTGGGTCAACCGGTAAGCGGGTCCGGGCCGGGACGCCCTCCCGGCCCGACCGTTCCGCTTGAAGCGCCGACCGTGCCAACGGAGGATTGATCCGTGCAGACACCCGAAATTTTCTGGACCGTCATCCTGTGGATGATCGGCTGGGGCGTGCTGGGCGCGGTGCTCTTGCGTCGTCGCTATCTCGCGCGCGATCTCGACACGACCAACGTGCCGTTTGCGGGCGCAATGGCGGGCGCGGCCCTTGGCCCCGTGGGCGTGGGCCTTTTGTGGCTGCGCACGCCCGCGCTCAGCGCAAAGCTCACCACGGCACTGGCACTGCTGGCGGTGGCGCTGATCGCGGCGGCGTTTTCCTTCGCCGATCCGGAAAACAACTGCGTCGCCAACGGTGCCTTCCGCGCCAGCCAGATCACCAACGGCATCATCATCGGCATCATCTACGGGTTCATGGCGCTTGGCCTGACGCTGATTTTCTCGATCCTTGGCGTGGTCAGCTTTGCCCATGGCGAGTTCTACATGATCGGCGGGATGCTCGTTTACTACATCACTGTCGTGTGGTTTCCCGATGCGGGGCCGCTCATGGGCGTGCTCGGGGCCTGTTTCATCGCCTTCTGCATCGGTGCGCTCTTCGAGCGCGCGATGCTCACGCCGATGTATAGTGGCAAGATCGACCGTCCGGTGGAATACGGCATCCTCGCCACCTTCGGGCTGGCCTTTACCCTGCAATATTTCGTGCAGGCGGTGCACGGGGCAAGCCCGGTCAAGGTGCAACGGTTCATCGATTTCCCGCGCTTCGAGTGGCCCGCCGGGGCCGAGACGCCGGTGATCGAGACCAGCCGGGGCAATCTGACGCTGTTCGATACGGTTTCGATCTCCAATCCGCGCTTCACCGCCGCCGTGACCTGTATTCTCGTGCTGCTGGCGCTTTTATACCTGCTGCACCGGACATGGACCGGCAAGGCGCTGCGCGCGGTCAGTCAGGACCGCGAGGCCGCCGCCATCGCGGGCATCGACCCGAACCGCATGAACATGCTGGCCTTTGCCCTTGGCGGCATGATCGCCGCACTGGCGGGCGCGCTCTTGGTGCAGGCGTTTTCCTGGCTGCCGCAGGTGGGGGCCATTCCGGCGATGCGCTCTTTCGTGATCGTGGTTCTGGGGGGCCTCGGCTCGCTGCCCGGTGCCTTTGTCGGCGGCATCATGGTGGGACTGGTGGAGGCGGCGGGAACGGGCTGCATCCCCGACGCGCAAAAAGCCGCGTCCTACATCCCGGCTTACGGCATGATCGTGCTGACGCTGACGCTGCTCTTGCGGCCTACGGGGCTATTCGGGCGGCGGTTCTCGTCGGGTATGCACGGACAGGGAGGCTGAGATGCGACAGGTTCCCAATATCGCCGGTCTTGGCCTCGTGCTTTTCTTCGCGGCCTTCCCGCTGGTCTATACGGGCGGCAATTACGACTATGTCATGCATGTCCTCATCACCGGCTTTTTCTACGCGATCCTCGCGTCAAGCTGGTCGATGCTGGCGGGCTATGCCGGACAGTTCAGCTTTGGTCACATGGCCTTCATGGGGATCGGGGCCTATGGCGCGGCGCTTTTCAGCCATTATTTCTACATCACCGCCGCGCCCACCGGCACCTGCACCGAGTTTGCGTTCTTCGGCAACTGGCTGGTGATCAAGAACGCCATCGGCGTCACCTCGACCACGCTGACGCAGGATTGCCTGCAACAAGCGATCACCGAATGGGGCGACAGCGTGCGGGTCTGGCGGATGCCGGTGCTTCTGGGGATCGTGCTGGGCACGGTGGCAGGCGGACTTTCGGGGCTGCTGGTGGGGCTTCTGGTGCTGCGGCTGCGCGCGGCCTATCTCGCGCTTTTCACGCTGGGCTTCTCGGAAATCATCAAGGCGGTGATCTCGGCGGAGATCGACATCACGCGCGGTCAGGCGGGGATGGTGCTTCCGGCGCTCTTCGATGACGGGGTCACGATCCTTGGCACCGAGTTCACCCGCACCGACAAGATACCGCCCTATTATGCCATGTTCGGCCTGCTGCTGTTGTGCCTTCTGATCCTGACATGGCTCGCCCGCTCGCGCTTTGGCCTCTTCGTGCGGGCGCTGCGCGAGGATGCCGATGCCGCCGCCGCATTGGGCGTCAACACCACGCGCTACAAGGTGTTTGTCTTTACCATCACCACCGCCATGGCCGCGGCGGCAGGTGCGGTGCAGGCGCATTACATCCAGATCGTCACGCCCAACATGCTGTTCCTGCTGCAAATGTCACTTGTCGTGGCGATGGCCGTGATCGGCGGGGTGGAAAACTTCGTCGCCGCCGCGCTTGGGGCGATCTTTCTTCAGGTCATGCTCGAGCTGATGCGCACAAGCTTTTCCATCGGCGGGGTGACGGTGGACATGACCACATGGCGGCTGGTGTTCTTCGGGGTGCTGCTCATGGTGGTGCTGCGGTTTTTCCGCAACGGCCTTATCGCGCCGCTCATTGACTATTTCGCCCGCGCGGGCGTGGCCGAGGAAACCATCGCCAAACGCCGCGCAGGGGAGGCGCAGCCATGATCCATCTCAAGGTCACCAACCTGCACAAGAGCTTTGGCGGGCTGCACGTCCTCAAGGGCGTCAATCTGGAGGTGAACGGGCCGGAACTGATCGGTGTGCTTGGCCCCAATGGCGCGGGCAAGACGACGCTCACGAACATTCTCGACGGCGCGATCACGCCCTCCTCGGGCACGGTCTATCTCAACGGGCAGCGCATCGACCAGTTGCAGCCCTACGAGGTGGCGCGCGCGGGGCTGGGGCGCACGTTCCAGGTGACGCGCAGTTTCCGGCGCATGACGGTGCTGGAAAACCTCTATGTGCCCGCGCTGGCGCTCGGCCATATGAGCCAGGGGCGCGCGCTGACCGAGCGGGCGACCGAGGTGCTGGAGTTTCTCACCATCGACCACCTGCGCAACGAGTATGCGCGCGCGCTCTCGGGCGGGCAGCAGAAGCTGCTGGAACTGGGGCGGCTTTTGATGCTCGACCCCGATGTGATCATCCTCGATGAACCGTTCGCGGGCGTGCATCCCAAGCTGATGGAGGTGATCTATGCCTATATCCGGCGGATGAAGGCCGAGGGCAAGGCGATCATCCTCATCTCGCACCAGATGGACGCGATCTTTGCCCTGTCAGAGCGGCTGATCGTCTTGAATTTCGGCGAGCTGATTGCCGATGGCAAACCCGATGACGTCAAGAACGACCCCGCCGTGATCGAGGCCTATCTGGGCCGCGACGACGAGGAGGATGCCGCATGAGCGAGGCCGTTCTCGAACTGCGCGACCTGTCGGTAGGCTACTACCGCGATCTCAACATCCTGTCGGACCTGCACCTGACCGCGCGGCGCGGGCAGATCACCACCATTCTGGGCGCGAATGGCGTGGGCAAATCCACGGCACTCAAGGCCGCGTTCGGCTTTCTGCGGCCGTTTCAGGGCGAGGTGCTGCTTGAGGGCAAGAACATCATCGACGTCCCCACCCATCGCCGCATCAACGAGGGGCTGGCCTATATCCCGCAGCAACCGGGCGTGTTCAAGGACATGACGGTGGAGGAAAATCTCGAGCTTGGCGGCTGGACGTTCCGGCGCGACCGCGCGCAGATCCGCCGCAAGATCGAGGCCAATTACGCGCGCTTCCCGGCGCTGCGTGACAAGCGCAAGCAGGCCACCGGCGAATTGTCGGGCGACCAGCAACGTATGGTCGAGATCGGGCGCACGCTGATGGCCGAGCCGAAAATGCTTCTGGTCGATGAGCCGACGGCGGGGCTGTCAAAGCTGCTGGCGCAGGAGGTCTATGACATGCTGACCGATCTGCGCGACGAGGGGCTGACGATCCTGCTGGTGGATCAGGAAATCCGTCAGGCGCTCAAGATCGCGGATTATGTCTATGTGCTGGAGCTTGGGCGCAACAAATACGAGGGGCCGTCGTCGGATTTCACCGATCTGGAAAAGGCCTTCTGGGTGGCATGATGCAGGACACATCGCGGCTTTTCTACGGCTCCCGGCGCAGGCGGCCGCGCCTTGCGCGCGCGGAAGGCGTCTATATCGACGCGGTGGACGGGCGGCGTTGGCTTGACGGCTCGTCGGGGGCGATGGTGTGCAATATCGGCCACTCGAACCCGGCGGTGCTCGAAGCGATGCGCGCGCAGATGGAGGTGGCAACCTTCGGCTACCGGCTGCATTTCGAGACCGAGCCGGCCGAGGCACTGGCCGAGCGGCTGGCGGGGATCGCGCCCGAGGGGCTCGGGCGGGTGTTCTTCGTCTCGGGCGGATCGGAAGCGGTGGAATCGGCGCTGAAACTCGCGCGCAGCCATGCGCTTGCCATGGGCGAGGCGCAGCGGTGGAAGGTGATCTCGCGCTTTCCGTCCTATCACGGCTGCACGCTTGGGGCGCTCTCGGTCACGGGCTATGCGCCGATGACCGCGCCCTATGCGCCGATGATGGCCGCGATGCCGAAAATCCCCGCGCCGCGCGCCTGGCTTGACGGCCTGCCGCTCGATGACCCCGCGACGGGCGAGCATTACGCCGACATGCTGGAGGCGCAGATCCTGCGCGAAGGCCCCGAGACGGTGCTCGCCTTCATTGTCGAGCCGATCGGCGGGGCCTCGACCGGGGCGCTGATGCCGCCTGCGGGATATATGCGGCGCATCCGCGAGATTTGCGATCGGCACGGCGTGCTCTTGATCCATGACGAGGTGATTTCGGGCGGCGGGCGCACGGGGCGCTGGTTCTCGGGCGATCACTGGGGCGTGGTGCCCGACATGATCACGATTTCCAAGGGGTTCGGCGCGGGCTACATGCCGCTTGGCGCGCTGATCGCGCGTGACAGCATCGTGGAGGCGGTGCTTGACCACGGCAGCTATCCGCACGGGTTCACCTATGCCGGCAACCCGCTGGCCTGCGCGGCGGGGCTGGCGGTCATCGACGAGATCGAGCGCCAGGGCATGATGGCGAACGCCATGGCCATGGGCGATCTGTTGCGGTCCCGGCTGGAGGCGCTGATGCAACGCTACGAGATCGTCGGCGACGTGCGCGGCATTGGGCTTTTGCAGGCGTTCGAACTGGTCGCGGACCGCCAAACCCGCGCGCCCCTGCCCAAGCATCTGGATGCCTATGACCGGCTGGTGGAGGCGGCCTATGACGAGGGGCTGATCATCTATTCCCGGCGCTCGCGGGGCGGGCATGAGGGCGATCATTTCCTCGTCGCGCCGCCGATGATCGTGACGCCCGCGCAGGTGGACGAGATCATGGAGAAACTCACCCGCGCGCTTGACCGTTTCACCGCCGAGTGCGGGCTGTAACATGTCCAGGATCATCCTGACCTGCGCCGTGACCGGCTCGATCCACACGCCCTCGATGTCGCCCTACCTGCCGTTTCGGGCAGAGGACATCGCCGATCAGGCGGTCGCGGCGGCCAAGGCGGGGGCGGCGATCCTGCACCTGCACGCCCGCGACCCCGAGACGGGCCGCCCCTCGGCGCGCGCCGCGCATTACATGGAGTTCCTGCCCGAGATTGCGCGGCGCAGTACAGCCATCGTCAACCTGACCACGGGCGGCAGCGCGGTGATGAGCCTTGACGAGCGCCTTGAGGGGCCGCTGGCGGCAGAGCCGGAAATGTGCTCGCTCAACATGGGCACGATGAATTTCGCGCTTTATCCCATGGCGGAGCGGATCACCGACTGGCGTTTCGACTGGGAACGGCCGTTTCTGGAAGGCTCCGACGATCTGGTGTTCAAGAACACGCCGCGCGATATCGCGGCGGTCTTGCGCCTCATGGGCGAGGAGCGCGGCGCGCGGTTCGAGTTCGAGTGCTACGATACCGGCCACCTGACCATGCTGCGCCATTTCATGGATCGTGGCCTCGTGCGCGCGCCGGTCTTCATTCAGTTCGTGTTCGGCGTTCTGGGCGGCATGGCCGCCCTGCCCGAGAACCTGATCCACATGAAATCCCTGGCGGATCATTACTTTGGCGAGGATTACCTCTTTTCGGTGCTGGCCGCCGGACGATACCAGATGCCCATGGCGGAAATGGCGGCGGATATGGGCGGGCATGTGCGCGTCGGTCTGGAGGACAGTTTGATGATCGCGCGCGGGCAACTGGCGCGCTCCAATGCCGAGCAGGTGGAGATGGTGCGCGACCTTGTCGAAGGGCTGGGGCGCGAGGTGGCGACACCTGACGAGGCGCGCGCGATGCTGGGGCTGAAAGGAGCGGATCATGTCCGGTTCTGACGTGGTCCGGGTGGCAAACCTCGAGGACATGCCCGCGCTCATGCACGCCTTGCAATCGCTCGCGCGCGACCTCGATGATCCCTTTCGCATGGAGGCGGCGACGCTTGAGGCGGCGCTTTTCGGCCCCTCCCCCCGTGCCTTTGCCCTGCTGGCGGGCGCGCAAGGGGCCGTTTTGGCGCAACCCAATCTCAGCACCTCGCTCGGCGGCACGGTCACCTTCGTGTCGGACCTGTGGGTGAGCGAGACCGCACGCGGCACCGGGCTTGGCCGCCGCCTGCTGGCCGCTGCGGCACAGGAAGGGGCGGCGCACTGGCAGGCGGTTGCGCTGCGCCTCACTGTCTATGAGGGCAACACGGGCGCGCGCGCTTTCTATGACCGGTTGGGCTTTGTCCTCCGCGCGGCGGATCGCAACGCGCTGCTCTCCGGCGACGCCCTCACCCGATTGATGGAGCAATCATGAAAGCGTTTCTCGACCCCCGCCAATCCGCCCATGACCCGCGTCACTTCATGGCCAATGGTGCCATCCTGCCCAACCCCGAGGTGCCCGCCCGCGTCGATATCCTGCGCGAAGGCGCCGAGGCGGCAGGGCTGCGCATCCATGCGCCAGAGGATCACGGGCAAGGCCCGATCGCCGCCATTCACAGCGCCGAATACCTCACCTTCCTGCGCTCCATCCACACCCGCTGGCAGCGGATCGAGGGGGCGGGGCCCGAGGTGATCCCCAATGTCCACCCCGCGGGCCGCTCCGACAGCTATCCGCGCTCGGCGGTGGGGCAGGCGGGCTATCATCAGGCCGATACCGCCTGTCCGATCGGGGCCGGGACATGGGAGGCCGCCTATTGGTCGGCGCAAACCGCGCTTTCCGGCGCGGCGGCACTGGCGGGCGGCGCGCGCGCGGCCTATGCGCTCTGCCGTCCGCCGGGGCATCATGCCTTCGGCGATCTGGCGGGGGGGTTCTGCTTTCTCAACAACGCCGCGATTGCCGCCGAACACTTGCGCGCGCGCGGCCTGCGCCCCGCCATCCTCGATGTCGATGTGCATCACGGCAACGGCACGCAGGGCATCTTTTATGCACGCGGTGATGTGCTGACCGTCTCGATCCATGCTGATCCTGCGCGGTTCTACCCGTTCTTCTGGGGCCATGCGCAGGAACGCGGGACGGGCGCGGGGTTGGGCGCGAACCTCAATCTGCCGCTGCCGCGCGGCACCGATGATGCGGGCTATATGACGGCGCTGGCGACCGCGCTGGAGCGCATCGCGGATTTCGGCGCGGATGCGGTGGTGGTGGCGCTCGGCCTTGACGCGCATGAGGATGACCCGTTTCAGGGCCTGCGCGTCACCACCCCCGGTTTCCGCGCCATCGCCGCCGCGATTGCAGGGCTTCACCTGCCGCTTCTGCTGGTGCAGGAGGGCGGCTATGTCTCGGACGCGCTCGGGCGTAACCTCACGAGTTTTCTCACCGGCATCACGGAAGGTGCGGCATGATCATCGACTATCGCACGATTTACCTGAAAAAGCGCTTTCCCCTGCGCATCTCGCGCGGCGAGATCACGGGGGGCGAGAACCTCTTTGTTTCGATCACCGAGGGGGCGCTGACCGGCTGGGGCGAAATGGCCCCCGGTGCCTCGGAAGGGGCCGCGACCGTGGCCGAGGGGCAGGCGCAGCTTGAGGCGTTCTGCGCGCACGGCCTGCCCGGCTCGATCCACGAGACATGGGAGGCCGCGCAGGCGGCTGGCGTGGCGCCTTGTGCGCTCGCGGCCCTCGACATGGCGCTCTGGGACCTGCGCGCCAAGGAGGCGGGGATGCCGCTCTACCGCCTGCTGGGCCTGCCCCGGCGCGGCGTCGTGTCCTCGGTCACGGTGGGGATCAACCCGCCCGAGGTGGTGCGCGAGCGGGTGCCGCTTCTGCTCGCGCGCGGCGCGCGCGCGCTCAAGATCAAGCTGGGCAGCCCCGAGGGGATCGAGGCCGACAAGGCCATGTTTGCCGCCGTGCTGGAGGCCGCAGAGGGGAGCGGTGCCGCGCTTCGGGTCGATGCCAATGGCGGCTGGTCGCTGACCGATGCGCGTCACATGATGGGGTGGCTCGCCGCGCGCGGGGTGGAATATGTCGAACAACCGCTGGTGCGCGGGGCCGAGGATCAGCTTGCCGCGCTTTTCAAGGATCGCGCGCTGCCGGTCTTTGTCGATGAATCCTGCCGCTTTGCGTCGGATATTCCGGCCTATGCCGATGCCGTGGACGGGGTGAACCTCAAGCTGATGAAATGCGGCGGGATCACCGAGGCGCTGCGCATCGTCGCCACGGCGCGCGCGCTTGGCCTCAAGACGATGATCGGCTGCATGGGCGAAAGCTCGGTCGCCATCGCCGCCGGGGCCTCGCTCTCGGCGCTCTTCGATTATATCGACCTCGATTCCCATCTCAATCTCGACCCGGACCCGGCCAAGGGCGCGCCTTTCGTGGATGGCGTCACCCTGCCCGAGGACCGCCCCGGCCATGGAGGAGCCTTGAACCATGCTTGATGCGTCCCGACCCATTGCGCTTTATGCCGAGGCCACGATGGGCCAGCTCAACGCCAAGATGGCCGAGGGCATCCTGCGCTATGGCCGCAACCCGGTGGCGGCGGTGATCGACAGCACGCAGGCGGGCCGCCGCGTGCGTGATCTCTGCCCGCTCGACAGCGACGTGCCGGTGGTGGCCACGCTGGAGGAGGCCGAGGCGCTTGGCGCGGAGGTGCTGGTTCTGGGCACCGCGCCGTCGGGGGGCCGCGTGCCGCCCGAATGGATGGCGATCCTGCGGCAGGCGGTGGCCGATGGCCTCAGCGTCGTCAACGGGATGCATGACCGGCTGGAGCCGGTTCTCGGCCCCGATCTGAAACCGGGCCAATGGGTCTGGGACCTGCGCGTGCCGCAGGGCGACATGCCCCCGATCGCCATGGCCCGCGCGGCAAAGCTCGACAATATCCGCGTGCTGATGGTCGGCACCGACATGGCCATCGGCAAGATGACGGCGGGGCTGGAGCTGACCCGCAGCTTGCAGGAAATGGGGCGCGACGCCGCGTTTCTGGCCACCGGGCAGACCGGCATCGCCATCACCGGGCGCGGCATTCCGCTCGATGCGGTGCGCGTCGATCACGCGGGCGGCATGGTCGAGCGGATGGTGATGGAGGCCGCCGCGCATGAGGTGGTGGTGATCGAGGGGCAAGGCTCGCTTTTGCATCCGGGCAGCACGGCAACTTTGCCGCTGATGCGCGGCAGTTGCTGCAACCGGATGATCCTGTGCCACCGGGCGGGGATGACAGCGCTCGATACATTGGACGAGGTGCGCGTGCCGCCCTTGCGCGAGGTGATCGCCCTCAACGAGGCGGTGGCGCGCGCGGCGGGCGCTCTCACGCCCGCGCGGGTGGTGGGCATCGCGCTCAACACCGCGCGGCTGAGCGTGGCCGAGGCCGAGGCCGCGTTGCGCGCCGTCGAGGACGAGACCGGCCTGCCCGCCACCGACCCGGTGCGTCAGGGGGCGATGCGACTGGCCGAGGCGGTGATGGCATGAGCGGCGCGCCCGAGTTGGGCCGCATCACCGCGCGCGGCACCCCGCGCGAGGTGGGGCGTGCCCTGGGCGAGGCGGGGCGCGCGGCGGTGCATCAGGTGCTGATCGGCGCGCCCTATTGGCAGGCCGTCACCGCGCCAGACCACCGCGCGGCGGTGGCGCGCATGGGGGACGGGCTGCGCACGCGGTTTCCGGCAATATGGGCGGAGCTTGAGGGGCTGGCCGAGGGCCTTGCCCTGCCCTTCGCGGAGGTGCTCGCGTGGAACTGTCGCGGCGATCTCGTCTCGAACGCGCCCGATGGCTGCACCACGGTGCTGTTGCCGGGTCCGGAGCCGGTGATTGCCCATAACGAGGACGGGCTACCGGGGTTTCACGGCCACGTCTTCCTTGCCGACGTGACGCCGGTGGGCGCACCCGGCTTTACCTCGTTCTGCTATCCCGGCTCTATCCCCGGCCATACCTTCGCCATGACCGAAGCCGGGCTGGTGCAGGCGGTCAACAATATCCGGCTGCGCGGCGTCGTGGCCGGGGTGCCGCGCATGGCACTGGGACGCGCGGCGCTTGGGTGTCACTCCCTTGACGAGGCGGCCGCGCATTTCAAAGCCAACAATGACAGCGGCGGGTTCCACATGGCCTTTGCGCAGGCGGGCGATGCACGCCTCCTGAGCGTGGAATATGGTGGTGGCGCGGTTTCGGTGGTGGAGGTGCGCGAACCGCAGGTCCATGCCAATCACGCCCTCCACCTGCACCTTGGCCCCGAGGGGCAGAGCATCACCCGCTCCTCTGCCGACCGGCAGGCGCGCGGCACGGCCCTTCTGGCCCAAGGCATCCTGAACCCGCTTGCCATCCTGCGCGATACGGGCGGCCCCGGCCTGCCCGTCTTTCGCACCGCGCCCGACGATCCCGACGACGAGAACACGATGGCGACAGCGGTGTTTCGGGTTCGCGCGACCGGAGTGGATTGGGAAGTGCGCGCGCAGGGCGACATGGCGGTGGCGCATGCGGGTGAGGTTGCCCGCGGCTGATCCCCCCAAAACAAAGGACCCCCGCAAAAGCGAGGGCCCCCTGTCATTTCAATCCGACCGTCAGAGACCGGTGGTCACGTCGATCGTGTTGCCCTCTTCGAGCGTCACATAGGCTTTCTTGACGTCCTTGCGGCGACCAAGCATGCCCCGGAAGCGCTTGGACTTGCCCTTGGTGATGGTGGTGTTGACCGCCTTCACCTTGACGCCAAAGAGCGATTCCACCGCTTCCTTGATCTGCGGCTTGTTGGCCGCGATGTCGACCTCGAAGACAACAGCCCCGTTTTCGGAAACCATGGTCGCCTTTTCGGTGATGACCGGCTTGCGGATCACGTCGTAATGTTCGGGTTTCGCGCTCATTTCAACCGAGCCTCCAGTGCTTCGACACCCGCCTTCGTGAGCACGAGCGTGTCACGCTTGAGGATGTCATAGACATTCGCGCCCATCGTGGGCAGCACATCGAGCCCCTCGATATTGGCCGCCGCACGAGCGAATTCGGCATTGACCGCGGCACCGTCGATGATCAGCGCGCGCTTCCAGCCCAGATCCTTGATCTGCTTGGCAAGGGTCTTGGTCTTGCCATCGCCTGAGGCCATGTCGATCACCACAAGCTCGCCTGCGCGGGCCTTGGCCGACAGTGCGTGCTTGAGGCCAAGCGCGCGCACCTTCTTGGGCAACTCATGCGCATGGCTGCGCGGAGTCGGGCCCTTGTAGATGCCGCCCTTGCGGAAGATCGGCGCGTTGCGGTCGCCGTGGCGTGCGCCACCGGTGCCCTTCTGGCGATAGATCTTCTTGGTCGAATAGCTGGTCTCGGACCGGGTCTTGACCTTGTGCGTGCCGGCCTGCGCCTTGTTACGCTGCCAGCGGACGACGCGGTGCAGGATATCGGCACGCGGCTCCAGGCCGAAGATGTCTTCGCCCAGATCGACCGAGCCGGCCTTTCCGCCGTCCAGTGTGATCACGTCGAGTTTCATTCCTCGCCTTCCTTCTTCTGGGCCTCGATTGCGGCCTCGGCCTCCTTGAGGGCGGCCTCCTCGGTCGCGGCGGCTTCCTCGGCCAGACGCTTGGCTTCGGCTTCGGCCTCGGCGGCGGCCAGAGCGGCAGCCTCCTCGGCGGCGCGTGCAGCCTCTTCAGCAGCGGATTTCAGCGCCGCAGGCAGAATCGCGTTCTCGGGGAACGGTTTCTTGACCGCATCCTTGATCGTGACCCATCCGCCCTTGGAGCCGGGCACCGCGCCCTTGACCATGATCAGGCCGCGGTCGGCATCCGTGCGGACAACCTGGAGGTTCTGCGTGGTGACACGCGCCGCCCCCATGTGACCGGCCATCTTCTTGCCTTTGAAGACCTTGCCGGGGTCCTGACACTGACCCGTGGAGCCGTGGCTGCGGTGGCTGATCGACACACCGTGGCTGGCCCGCAGACCGCCGAAGTTGTGGCGCTTCATCGCACCGGCAAAGCCCTTGCCGATCGACGTGCCCGACACATCGACGAACTGCCCCGCGAAGTAATGATCGGCGGTGATCTCCTCGCCGACGGCGATGAGGTTCTCCGGCGCCACGCGGAATTCCGCGATCTTGCGCTTGGGCTCGACCTTGGCCGCCGCGAAATGGCCGCGCATGGGCTGCGTCGTGCGCTTGGCCTTGGCGGTTCCGGCACCGAGTTGCACGGCCGAATAGCCGTCTTTCTCAGGGGTGCGCTGTGCCACCACCTGAAGCTTGTCCAATTGAAGGACGGTCACAGGGATCTGCTTGCCGTCTTCCATGAAAAGCCGGGTCATCCCGACTTTTTTCGCGATCACACCAGAGCGCAACATCATCTTGCCCTCCTCAAACCGAAATCTGCACGTCCACGCCGGCCGCGAGGTCGAGCTTCATCAGCGCGTCCACGGTCTGCGGGGTGGGATCGACGATGTCGAGAAGCCGCTTGTGGGTGCGGATCTCGAACTGGTCGCGGGATTTCTTGTTCACGTGGGGGCTACGCAGAACGGTGTATTTCTCGATCTTGTTCGGCAGCGGGATCGGTCCGCGCACCTGCGCGCCGGTCCGTTTGGCGGTGTTGACGATTTCCTGCGTGCTGGCATCCAGAACGCGGTAGTCGAACGCCTTGAGCCGGATGCGAATATTCTGGCCTTGCATTGAGATAGCCTTTCGCGGCGTTGGAGTTGATAGGAGGAAGGCCGGACCACCCGGCCTCCCTCGTCGAACCCTGAAGGTTGTTACACGAGGATTTTCGACACGACGCCTGCACCGACGGTGCGGCCGCCTTCGCGGATGGCGAAGCGCAGGCCGTCTTCCATGGCGATGGGGGCAATGAGTTCAACCGTGAATTTCAGGTTGTCGCCGGGCATCACCATTTCCGTGCCTTCGGGCAGTTCCACCGTGCCGGTCACATCCGTCGTGCGGAAGTAGAATTGCGGGCGGTAGTTGGCGAAGAACGGCGTGTGACGGCCACCCTCTTCCTTGGTCAGGATATAGGCCTCGGCCTCGAACTTGGTGTGCGGCTTCACCGAGCCGGGCTTGCACAGGACCTGCCCGCGCTCCACGCCCTCACGGTCGATCCCGCGCAGCAGCGCGCCGATATTGTCGCCCGCCTCACCGCGATCCAGAAGCTTGCGGAACATCTCGACGCCGGTGCAGGTCGTCTTGCGCGTGTCGCGGATGCCCACGATCTCGAGCTCGTCGCCCACATTCACCACGCCCCGCTCGACGCGCCCCGTCACCACGGTGCCACGGCCCGAGATCGAGAACACGTCCTCGATCGGCATCAGGAACGGCTGGTCCACGGCGCGCGCGGGCGTCGGGATATAGCTGTCCACGGCCTCCATCAGCGCGCGGATCGAATTCTCGCCGATCTCCGGGTCGCGCCCTTCCATCGCCGCCAGCGCCGAGCCCTTGACGATCGGGATGTCGTCGCCGGGATAGTCGTAGGAGGTCAGCAGCTCGCGCACCTCCATCTCCACCAGCTCCAGCAGCTCCTCGTCATCGACCTGATCGACCTTGTTGAGATAGACCACCATGTAGGGAATGCCCACCTGACGGCCCAGAAGGATGTGCTCGCGCGTCTGCGGCATCGGGCCGTCGGCCGCGTTCACCACCAGGATCGCGCCGTCCATCTGCGCCGCACCGGTGATCATGTTCTTCACGTAGTCGGCGTGGCCCGGGCAGTCCACATGGGCGTAGTGGCGCGCCTCGGTCTCATACTCCACATGCGCCGTCGAGATCGTGATCCCGCGGGCCTTCTCCTCGGGCGCGCCGTCGATCTGGTCATAGGCACGAAACTCGCCGAAATACTTCGTGATCGCCGCCGTCAGCGTCGTCTTGCCGTGGTCAACGTGGCCGATCGTGCCGATGTTCACATGCGGCTTGTTACGTGCAAACTTTTCCTTTGCCATGGTCTTGGCTCCTTTTTCTTTGCGGATGGTGGGCCGTGGCCCACCCTACGGTTTGGGTAGGGCGGGGTTGCCCCGCCATCCCGTTATGCGAATTTCTTCTGGATCTCGTCCGAGATGTTCTGCGGCACCGGCTCGTAATGCGAGAACTGCATCGTGAACTGGGCGCGTCCCGAGGACATCGAGCGCAGCGTGTTGATATAGCCGAACATGTTGGCGAGCGGCACGTTGGCATTGATCGCGATGGCATTGCCGCGCGTGTCCTGCCCCGAAACCTGCCCGCGCCGCGAGGTGAGATCGCCGATGATGCCGCCGGTATATTCCTCGGGCGTCACCACCTCCACCTTCATGATCGGCTCGAGCAGCTTGGCCCCGGCCTTGCGAAGGCCCTCGCGCATCCCCATCCGGCCGGCGATCTCGAACGCCATGACCGAAGAGTCAACGTCGTGGAACTTGCCGTCGATCAGCGCCACCTTGAAGTCGATCACCGGGAAGCCCGCGAGCGGGCCGCTGTCCATGACCGAGCGGATGCCCTTTTCGACGCCGGGAATGTATTCCTTGGGCACGGACCCGCCGACGATCCGGCTCTCGAAGGAGAACCCTTCGCCCGGCTCTGTGGGCGTGATGACAAGCTTGACCTCGGCGAACTGACCCGACCCGCCCGACTGTTTCTTGTGGGTGTACGTATGCTCGACCTCGTGGCTGATGGTCTCGCGGTAAGCCACCTGCGGCGCACCGATATTGGCCTCGACCTTGAACTCGCGCTTCATGCGGTCGACGAGAATGTCGAGGTGCAATTCGCCCATGCCCTTCATGATGGTCTGGCCCGATTCGATATCGGTCTCGACACGGAAGGACGGGTCCTCGGCGGCCAGGCGCGCAAGGGCTGCGGACATCTTTTCCTGATCGTTCTTGGTCTTGGGCTCGACCGCGATCTCGATCACCGGCTCGGGGAAGGTCATGGTTTCGAGCACGACCGGCTTGGCCGTGTCGCACAACGTGTCACCGGTCGTCGTCTCCTTGAGACCGGCAAGCGCGATGATGTCGCCGGCGAAGGCCTCGTCGATCTCTTCGCGGTTGATCGCGTGCATCATCATCATCCGGCCGACACGCTCTTTCTTGCCCTTGGTGGCATTGAGCATGGCGTCGCCCTTCTTCATCACGCCCGAATAGATGCGCGTGAAGGTGAGCGAGCCCACGAACGGGTCGTTCATGATCTTGAAGGCCAGAGCAGAGAACGGCTCGGAATCGTCCGCATGGCGGGCGATGTTGCGGGTCTCGGTCTCGTCATCGGGGGCAAAGCCCATATAGGGCGGCACGTCGAGCGGCGAGGGCAGAAAGTCGATCACCGCGTTCAGGAGCGGCTGAACGCCCTTGTTCTTGAACGCGGACCCGGCCAGCACCGGCACGAAGCTGAGCGACAGCGTGCCCTTGCGGATGAGCGACCGCAGCGTCGCCTCGTCGGGCTCCTCGCCTTCGAGATAGGCTTCCATCGCGGCGTCATCCATCTCGACGGCAACCTCAATGAGGTTGGCGCGCCACTCGTCGGCCAGATCCTTGAGATCGTCACGGATCGGTTGACGCACCCAGGACGCGCCCAGATCCTCGCCGATCCAGACCCATTCTTCCATCTTGATCAGGTCGATGATGCCCTCAAGCTTGTCCTCGGCCCCGATAGGCAGGGCGACGGGCGCGGGAATGGCCCCGGTGCGGTCCTTGATCATCTTGACGCAGTTGAAGAAATCCGCGCCGATCTTGTCCATCTTGTTGACGAACACCAGACGAGGCACCTTGTAGCGGTCGGCCTGACGCCACACCGTTTCGGTTTGCGGCTCGACACCGGCATTGCCGTCCAGCAGACAGATCGCGCCGTCGAGAACGGCAAGCGACCGCTCCACCTCGATGGTGAAATCGACGTGGCCGGGGGTGTCGATGATATTGAAGCGGAACTTGGTGTCCGAAATCCCATCGACGCTGGGGTCTTCCTGACGCTGCCAGAAGGTCGTGGTCGCGGCCGAGGTGATGGTGATGCCGCGCTCCTGCTCCTGCTCCATCCAGTCCATCGTGGCGGCGCCGTCATGGACTTCGCCGATCTTGTGGGACTTGCCGGTGTAGAACAGGATGCGCTCGGTCGTCGTGGTCTTGCCCGCGTCGATATGGGCCATGATCCCGAAGTTGCGGTAGCGCTCAAGCGGATAATCGCGTGCCATGATGAAAGTGCCTCTCTCGGGTTACCAGCGGTAGTGGCTGAACGCTTTGTTGGCGTCGGCCATCTTGTGGGTGTCTTCGCGTTTCTTCACGGCCGATCCGCGGCTCTGAACAGCATCGAGCAACTCGCCTGCGAGACGCTCTTCCATGGTCTTCTCATTACGGGCGCGGCTGGCGTTGATCAGCCAGCGGATCGCCAGCGCTTCGCGGCGTTCGACACGCACCTCGACGGGCACCTGATAGGTGGCCCCGCCAACACGGCGCGAGCGAACCTCGACAGAGGGCTTGATGTTGTCGAGCGCCTCATGGAACACCTCGACGGGCGCGCGCTTGATCTTGCTCTCCACGCGCTCGAGCGCGTTGTAGACGATGGTCTCGGCGACGGATTTCTTGCCGTCGACCATCAGGTTGTTCATGAATTTCGTCAGAACCCGGTCGCCATACTTGGCGTCGGGGAGAACTTCGCGTTTTTCTGCGGCGTGACGACGGGACATCTGTTTCTCTTTCCTCTTGTCATCCTCGGGCCATGCCCTCGGACCTCAAACCAATGCGTCCCCCGCCCATGCGGGGATGACGCCCGACGGCATCACTTGGGACGCTTGGCACCGTATTTGGAGCGGCGCTGCTTGCGGTTCTTGACGCCCTGCGTATCGAGCACACCGCGCAGGATGTGATAACGCACGCCGGGAAGGTCTTTCACACGGCCGCCACGGATCAGGACCACCGAGTGCTCCTGAAGGTTGTGGCTCTCGCCGGGGATATAGCTGATGACCTCGAAGCCATTGGTCAGGCGCACCTTGGCAACCTTGCGCATGGCCGAGTTCGGCTTTTTCGGCGTCGTGGTATAGACGCGCGTGCAAACGCCACGCTTCTGCGGACAGCCCTGAAGGTGCTGCGACTTCGTGGTGCGGACTTTCGGCTGCCGCGGCTTGCGGATCAGCTGTTGGATCGTTGGCATTCCGGTTCTTTCCCCGTCTCTCAACACATGTGTCAGCAGGACCAGCCCTGCGGTTCATCAATCGCGAATCGCGCGTCCGCAATACGCAAATGCCGCACCCGCACCCCTGATTTCAGGTGCGACGCGGCGGGTTTCCAGAGGATCGGGGCAGATTGCCCGGATCTTGACCACTCAAGTTCTGGATCAGGCGCGAGGCGGACCCCGGCCATGGATGGGGCGCGTATAGGCAGAGTCGCGCGCCTTGTCAACAGCCGCTGCCGGTGCGAAGGTCGGCCCGCACAGCCCGAGGCCCGAGCCATGCGCGTGATCGGAATCTGCCGCTTTTCCTACCCCGCCCTCGGCGGGTTCAAACGTATGCACGAGAGCGTTGAAGAGCGCGAGACCTATCTCTACGATCCCGCACGGATGACGCTGCGCTTTCGCCATTTCGAGGCGCTGACCCTGCCCTCCATCGCCGCGCAGAGCGATGGCGATTTCACATTCCTGATCGTCACCGGCGAGACCATGCCGCCGCAATGGCGCGACCGTTTGCACGACATCACCGCCACCGTTCCGCAAGTGAGGATTCTGCCCTGCCCGCCGATGCGGCACCGCGTGGCCATGCAGGCCGCGATCAAGGAGGAACTGGGCGAGGACACGGTCGAGTCGCTGCAATTCCGGCTGGATGATGATGATGCAGTCGGGCTTGGCTTTGTGCAGGGGCTACGCTGGTTCGGTCGCGCCACGGCGAAGATGCGGCGCAAGTGGCGGTATGTGGCCTTTGACTACAATCGCGGCTATTCGGTGCGCCTCTCGGCACAGGGGATCGAGGCCGAAGAGGTGATCAGCCATTTCTGGGCCTGCGGGCTTGCCATGCTGTTTCGTCCCGGTGATCCGCGCACGGTGATGAATTTCGGCCATCACAAGCTGCATCACGAGATGCCCACGCTCATCAACCCCGCCCCGCCGATGTATCTGCGCGCCCATCACGGTGACAACGATACCGGCGAGGCGCAGACGCCCAAGGGCCTGCGCCCCATCGACGAGGCCACGCGCGCCCGCCTCTTGCGCGACTTCAACGTGGACGAGGACCGAGTGAAAGCTCTCTTTGCCGCGCCATCCGTGCGCGCCGGTTGACCTGCGCCTCGCGGTAGAGGGTGAACAGGCCCGACGCCACGACAATCGCCGCGCCCACGAGCGTGATGGTCTGCGGCCAGTCGCCGAACACCACCCAGCCGAGGATCAGCGCCCAGATCAGGCTGGTGTAGCGGAACGGCGCGACAAAGCTGATCTCGCCCACCCGCATCACCATGATGGAACAGAGATAACCGCCGATGATCATGACCGAGGCACCGAGGATCAGAAGCGCAGAGCGCCCGTCCACCGGCACCCATGGCTCGGTCAGGCTCGCCACGCCGAAGGCCGTCATGATCGAGGCCGAGGTGATCAGCGTGACCAGCATCGACGGCACGTCGCGCGACAGCCGCCGCGTCGCCAGATCGCGCAGCGTGACGAAGGCCACCGCCGCCAGACCGTAGACCGAGTAGATGGTAAACCCCTCGGTGCCCGGCCGCACGATCAGCATGACGCCGACAAAGCCGACGAGGATTGCCGCCATCCGCCGCCATCCCACCGGTTCGCGGAAGAAGAGCGCGGCAGCGAGCGTGATCGTCAGGGGCAGCGCCTGCATGATCGCGCTGATATTGGCGATCGGCATGTGAAAGAGTGCTGTGACAAAGAAATAGGCCGAACCGATCTCGCCCACCATGCGCCAGAAGACCGGCCCCCAATCCGCGCGCGGCAGGCGGCGCGAGAGCGCGCCCATCCACCACGCCACCGCCCCCACCATCAGCGTGGTGAGGATGCCGCGCAGGAACATCACCTGAAACACCGGCAGACTGCCCGCCAGCCCCTTGATCATCGCATCGTTGAAGGTGAACGCCGCCATCGACCCCATCATCAGGAGCGCGCCGGTCAGATTGTCGGAACGGGCCATGATCCGCCTTTTGATCAGAATGCGCCCTGACTTAGACGCGGATCACGCGCCGCCGCAAGGCGGATTTCAGTCGGCAAGTGCCGCGCGCATCGCGCCATGCAGCACCGGGTTGGCGGCGATCACGCCCGCCACCTGCGGATGCGGGTTGTTGAAACGCAAAAGACCGCCGCGCCGGTCCGAGGTCAACGCCCCCGCCTCGCGCAGGATCAGATCGCCCGCCGCCACGTCCCATTCCCATGTCTGGCGCAGCGTCAGCATCGCGTCATAGCGTCCTTCGGCCACGAGGCTGAGACGATAGGCCAGCGAGGGGCGAAAGCCGCGCCGCATCAGCGGCACGCGGCCATCGCGCCAGTGTTCGGGGTCAAGCGCCGGGCTGGCCGCCAGAACCGTCGCCCCCACAAGCGCGCGGCGCGCGCCCGCCCGAATGGGCACACCGTTGAGCGTGGCCCCCTGCCCCGCGGCGGCGGCATAAAGCTTGTCGCGCATCGGCAGGTAGATGACGGCGGCGCGCACCACGCCGCGCTCGACCACGGCAAGCGCATGCGCCCAGAGGTCTGTCCCCTCGATCAGGCTGCGCGTGCCGTCTATGGGATCGACGATGAACACCCGCTCGGCCCCCAGCCGCGCGGCATCGTCCTCGGTCTCCTCCGAGAGCCAGCCGTAACCGGGCCGCGCGCCCCGCAACCGCGTCGCCAGATGGGCGTTGACGGCCAGATCGACCGCCGTCACCGGCCCCGCGCCATCCGCCTTGTCGATGACATCAAGCGGGCGCGCGAGGGCGGCGCGCGCCACCTCTCCCGCCTCGCGCGCCGCGGCGATCAGAAGGGCAAGGTCACTCCCCGGCAAGCATCAGCCCCTCGACCAGCAGCGACGGCACCACCCGGCTCAGATGCGGGCGCGCGTCATTGGCCGGGATGATCCGGCGCAGCATGTCGGGCAGGCTGCCCGCAATGGTGCATTCATTGACGGGCCAGGCAATCTCGCCGCCCTCGATCCAGAACCCCGCCGCCCCGCGTGAATAATCGCCGGTGTTGGGGTTGATCGTGGACCCGATGAGCGACGTGACCAAAAGGCCCGTGCCCATCTCACGGACAAGATCGGCGCGGCTCTTGTCGCCTTGCGTCAGCGCCACATTCCAGACCGAAGGAGAGGGCGTGCCCCCGACCGACCGGGCGGCATTTGCCGTGGGGGTCATCCCCAGCTTGCGCGCATTCGCCAGATCGAGCGTATAGCTGCGCAGAACGCCGCGCTCCACGATGAGGCGCTTTGCTGTCGGCAGCCCCTCGGCGTCGAAGGGGCGCGATCCGGTGGCGCGCGGACGGTGCGGATCCTCATGCAGGTCGAGCGTTTCAGGAAGCACCGCCTTGTCCAGGCTATCGCGCAGCCACGAGGCGCCGCGCGCCACCGCGCTGCCCGAGGCCGCCGCCAGAAGATGCCCGATCAGAGACGCGGCCACCCGCTCGTCGTAGAGCACCGGATATGTCCCCGTTGGCGGCTTGCGTGCGCCAAGGCGTTCCACGGCCCGCGCGCCCGCGCGCTGCCCGATCTCCCCGGGCGCGCGCAGATCGGCGGCATAGACGCGGGAATCGCCGTCGTAATCGCGCTCCATCCCCGTCCCGGTCCCGGCAATCGCCACGCAGGACATCCCCGTGTCAGAGCGCGCATAGCCCCCCGAAAACCCGTTCGTCGCCGCCAGATGCACCTCCCGCAGCGAATAGGAGGCCGAGGCCGATTGCACCTGCTGCACGCCCGCGACCGAGAGCGCCGCCGCCTCTGCCGTTTCGGCCATGGCCATCAGGGTCTCGGGGGCAGGCTCGGGCGCGGGGTCACAGAGTTCCAGCGCCGCCATATCCCAACCCCGCGCCAATTGCGACGGATCGGCCAGACCGGCATAGGGGTCCCCGGGGGCCTCGCGCGCCATGGCGACGGCCCTTTCGGCAAGGGTGGCGATGGTGTCGGGCGCGGTGTCTGAGGCCGAGACACTGGCCTGACGCCCGCCGATCAGCACGCGCAGCCCGATATCCACCCCCTCGGCGCGCTCGGCCTGCTCCAGCGTGCCGCCGCGCATGTCCACCATCACCGACCGGCCCCGCACGGCCATGGCATCGGCGTCCTCTGCCCCGGCGCGGCGCGCGGCGGCGATCAAGGCGGCGGTCAGGTCTTCAAGCGGTTGCGGCATCGGCCCCTCCTGCATATCGCAGTGCAGGTAGACCGCACCGCCCCCGCGCGCAAGGCGTCAGCGCAGCTTCTGCCCGTTCACCGTCAAAGAGCCATCCTTCTTGACCTCAACCCGCGAGGTGAGCGTGTCCTCGCCCTCGGTGGCCTGCGCGAACATACCCGCCATCATCCCCACCATCAGCGCCTGATCCTGCGACACGAGACCCATGGCCACGAGACGCTCGAGCAGCGCATTGCCCCCCTCGAGCCGCAGATCGACCGCACCCTCGGCGGGCGGCATCTCCATCCCGTCGGCGCTGTCGATATCCACACCGCCCGACCCGGTCAGCTTGGCCCCCGCCGCCGAGATCAGCAGGCGGTTGAGATCAAGCCGCTCGATCTCGCCGGGGGCCTCGCCAGAGGCCTCGAGCGCGGCCATCTTTTCGGGGTCAAAAAGATCGACCGTCAGCCGCCCCTTGCCCGACAGGTCGATCAGGACATCCATCGGATCGCGCGGCAGGCTGGAACCGGGATCGAACAGCGCCCAGATCGACTCGGAGAGTTTGATCGCGCTCAAGTCAAAGAGCAGACCGAAATCGCTCGGGGTCTCGCCGGGGGTCATCGGCATGCTGAACTTGCCCGCCATGCGCGCGGCCTCATAGGACAGCGGCATCGGCAGCATCGGCACCTCCATCTCGGTCTGCATCTCCGCGACCTCGCCGCCATAGGTCACACCCTCGGCGGACAGCGCGAAATCAAGCGTGGTGCGCGCGCTTTGCGAGGTCGCGCGGGTTGTCTCGCCCGCCTCGGTCACGAGGTATCGCCCCTCGCCCGCGCCAAGCCGCATCCGGCCCTCGATTTCGAGCCCGCTGTTGAGCGCCTCCCCCATCCGCGCCATGTCGATCCCGTCGGGCAGGCGCATCCGCGTGTCATAGCTCATTGTCTCGGCATTGCCCGAGTAGTCGAACGCATTGCCCTCTTCGGGCAGATCGAAGCGCAGCGCATACCGCACCGGGCCCGAGGTCATATCCTGCACCAACTGCCGCGCCGTGCCGTCGGGCTGCATCACGCTCGTCCCTGCAATTCCGGTGAGGCCCAACAGGCCCTCAAGCGAGTCCTGCGGCTTGCCCCCGATGGTCACCTCACCCAGTGCAAGGCTCAGCTCATCGGCAACATAGACATAGCGCAGCGCCTCGGGCGTGCCCGAGGCCGTGATCTCAAGCCCCTTATGGGCAAGCGTCAGGACCGCCGTGATCGCCTCTTCCCCGTCGGGCATGAAGGCAATCGCCATGGGCATGGTCCCGGGGTAGATCACCGCCACGGTGCCATCGCCGCGCTCGGCAAGCTCGATCCGGCCCATGCGGATCTCCATGCGCCCGCCCTCTTCGGGAATATCCTGCGCCAGACCAAGATCGGGAATGATCATGCGCCCGGCGCTACGCTGCGGTGTGCCCGTCACCTCGTAGCCGAACCCCGTCAGATAGGTTTGCCAGTCGCGCCAGATGTCCTCGGCAGTGACATCGGCATGGGCACCCCCGGCCAGAAGGCCAAGGACGAGGGCGGAGGCGGACGTGGACAGACGGCGCATTGCGAAACCTTTCAGATAAAATCTCTGCTCCAACTTCGGGCCTGCATGTGGCGCGGTCAAGGCATGACACGGCTGGAATTTGCCGATCTTGCCGGTTAGGACTGGATCGGACAAGGGGAGGATGCAGCGTGAACATGACCGGGAAATGCGTTCTGATCACCGGCGCGAGCAAGGGAATCGGGGCCGAAGCGGCCCGCGTCTTTGCGGCGGCAGGCGCAAATGTGGCGCTTGTCGCGCGCAATGGAGAGGCCATCGCAGAGCTTGCAGGCGAGATCGGGCCAAGCGCCATTGCCATCCCCTGCGACGTCAGCCGGTTCTGGGAAATGGCGGCGGCGGTCGAGGCCTGTCACACGGCCTTTGGCCAGCTTGACGTGCTGATCAACAACGCCGGTGTGATCGCCCCCATCGCCGCGCTCTCCGAGGCCGATCCCGAGGCATGGGGCCACACCATCGACGTCAACCTCAAGGGCGTGTTCAACGGGATGCGCGCCGCCCTGCCGGGGATGATCGCGCGCGGATCGGGCACGATCCTGACGGTGAGTTCGGGGGCGGCCCATAACGCGCTCGACGGCTGGAGCGCCTATTGCGCCTCCAAGGCGGGCGCGGCGATGCTCACCCGCAGCGCCGATCTCGAGGCGCGGCCCGCAGGCCTGCGCGTCATGGGCCTCTCGCCCGGAACGGTCGCCACCGACATGCAGCGCGAGATCAAGGCCAGCGGCGTCAATGCCATCAGCCAGTTGGACTGGTCCGACCACATTCCGGCCGACTGGCCCGCGAAGGCGCTTTTGTGGATGTGCGGGCGGCAGGCGGATGCGTTTCTCGGGCAGGAAATTTCGCTGCGCGATCCGGCTATCCGCGCGCGGGTGGGTCTTGCATGATCCGGAGCGCGCGTGACGGGGGGCAATGCGCCGCAGGGCATCCCGCCTGAGCACGGCGTTCAGAGCGCGCGCCAGCCGATATCACGACGGCAGAAGCCATCGGGCCAGTCGATCCGGTCCACCATGCCATAGGCGCGGTCAGCCGCCTCGCGGAGCGACGCGCCGCGCGCCGTCACCCCCAGAACCCGCCCGCCATTGGCCACGAACCGCCCGTCGCGCCGTGCGGTGCCCGCGTGGAACACCTGATGGAAACTGTCCTCGGGGCACTCCTCGATCCCGCCAAGGATGCTGCCCTTCCGGTAATCGCCCGGATAGCCCGTCGCCGCCATCACCACGCAGATCGCATGATCCTCGGCCCAGTTGACCGTCATCTCGCCAAGCTGCCCCTCGGCGGTGGCTTGCAACAGGTCAAGCGCCTGACCGCCCAGCCGCATCATCAGCGCCTGACACTCCGGATCGCCGAAACGCACGTTGAATTCCACCAGACGGGGTGTCCCCCCCTCGATCATCAGCCCGACGAAAAGCACGCCGCTATAGGGCGTGCCGCGCCGCACCATCTCCGAGAGAACCGGGCGCACGATCTCGTCAAGCGCGCGCTGCGTGACCGCCTGCGTCATCACCGGGGCCGGGGAATAAGCCCCCATGCCACCCGTATTGGGGCCGGTATCGCCCTCGCCCACACGCTTGTGGTCCTGCGCCGTGCCGATGGGCAGGGCCGTCTCGCCATCGCAAAGGACGAAGAAAGACGCCTCCTCGCCGGTCATGAACTCCTCGATCACCACCTGCGTGCCCGCCGCGCCGAAGCCGCCGCCGAACATGTCGTCAATCGCGTCCAGCGCCTGCTTTTCGGTCTCTGCCACGATCACGCCCTTGCCGGCGGCCAGCCCGTCGGCCTTGACCACGATCGGTGCGCCCTGTGCGCGCACATGGTCCCGCGCCGCCTGCGCGTCGGTGAAATGGGCATAGGCCGCCGTCGGGGCGCCCGCCGCGTCGCAAATCGCCTTGGTGAAACTCTTGGACGCCTCGAGCCGCGCGGCCTCCCGCGAGGGGCCGAAAACCGCGATGCCCGCCTCGCGCAACCGGTCCGCCACGCCCGCCGCAAGCGGGGCCTCCGGCCCGACGATCACGAAATCTATCGCCTCTTCCTCGCAGAAGCCCGCCACGGCACCGCCATCGAGGATGTCGAGTGCAGCACATTCGGCGATCTGCGCGATCCCGGCATTGCCCGGCGCGACGATCAGCCGGTCGCATTTCGGGTTCTGCAACACGGCCCAGGCGAGGCTGTGTTCGCGCCCCCCCCCGCCCAGAATGAGGATGTTCATGGCACGCACTCCCTTGGCCCCGGCTCGCGCGCGTTCTAGGGTCAGGGGCCAGGGGACACAAGACGGAGACGCGCGCATGTCCGATCTGATCGACGACGAGGCCACGGGCGGCAACGCACCGGCGCTGTCGGTTTCGGAGATTTCCGGCGCGGTCAAGCGCGTGATCGAGGGCGAATTTGCCCGCGTGCGGGTGCGCGGCGAATTGGGGCGCATCTCTCGGCCCCGCTCGGGCCATGTCTATCTCGACCTCAAGGATGATCGTGCCGTGCTGTCGGGGATCGTCTGGAAAGGCGTGGCCACGCGCCTTGCGGTGCAGCCGGAAGAGGGGATGGAGGTGATCGTCACCGGGCGGCTCACGACCTTTCCGGGCCAGTCGCGCTATCAGATCATCATCGAGGACATGGTGCCAGCAGGCGCGGGCGCGCTCATGGCGATGCTGGAAAAGCGCAAGGCGCAGCTCGCCGCCGAGGGGCTCTTTGATGCGGCGCGCAAGAAGCCGCTGCCCTATCTGCCGGACGTGATCGGGGTGGTGACCTCGCCCTCGGGCGCGGTGATCCGCGACATCCTGCACCGGTTGCGCGAACGGTTTCCGCGCAAGGTGCTGGTGTGGCCTGTGGCGGTGCAGGGGCAGAGTTGCGCGGCGGAAGTGGCGCGCGCAATCCGCGGCTTCAACGCGCTCGGGCCGGGCGGCACGCTGCCGCGTCCCGACCTTCTCATCGTGGCGCGCGGCGGTGGCTCGGTCGAGGATCTGTGGGGGTTCAACGAGGAAATCGTCGTGCGCGCCGCCGCTGAAAGCGCGATTCCGCTGATTTCGGCGGTGGGTCACGAAACCGACACCACGCTCATCGACCATGCCGCCGACAAGCGCGCGCCGACCCCAACGGCGGCGGCGGAACTGGCCGTGCCGGTGCGGCTTGACCTGCTGGGCTGGCTCGAGGGGCAGGGCGCGCGGCTGGCACACGCGCAGGGGCAGGCCATCGCGCTGCGCGGCCAGCGGCTGCGCGATCTGGCCCGCGCCCTGCCGCGCCCCGAAACCCTGCTCGACGGCGCGCGACAACGGCTCGATGCCTGGGGCGAGCGGCTTCCGGCCGCGCTGACGCGCTCGGTCCAGATCCGGCGCTTGCGGCTGTCAGAGAGTGCCGGCGCGCTGCGGCCTGCGCTCTTGCGGCGCGCGGTGGAGGGGGAGCGGCGGCGGCTGACGGCGACGGCGGCGCGGCTCAATACCCATGCGCTCGGGCGCGAGATCGCGCAGAAGCGGCGCGACATAGACCGGCTCTCGCTGCGCTTTGCCGAGGCGGCAGAGCGCGATCTGGCCACGCGCCGCGACCGGCTATCGGCGCTCGACCGGCTGCGCGAGACGCTGGGCTATCGCGCCACGCTGGCGCGTGGCTATGCGGTGGTGCGCACGGGCGGGACGCTGGTGACGACGCGCAGGGCGGCAGAAGCGGCAGAGGCGCTGGACATCGAGTTCGTCGATGGGGTGTTGGCGCTCGGGGAGAAACCGGCTGTTCAGCCCAAGCCCCTGGCCCGCGCGAAAGAACCGCCAAAGGGACAGGGAAGCCTGTTTTGAGGAAAGGCCCCGGCGGGAGGCAGCGCCAAGAAAGTTGAAAACTTTCTTGATCGGAATTTTGAAAATTCCGGCGCCCGCCCTCACATCGTATCGAGACAATGCCGCCGGAACGCGCGTTTGAGCAGGTCCAGTTCCTCGCGCAGCAGCGCCATTTCCGCGCGGATATCAAAGCTGAGCGCATCGCCCGCCAGCAGGGTGAAGCTGTCGAGCGTGTCGCCGCTGCGGCGGTCGCGGATGACGAAGGTTTGCACCCCGTCCGAGATTTTCTCTGCCGGCACCGGCACGCGCACCACCCAATCACCCTCGGGGCGTGCGATCACCTCCACACCGGCGACCGGCTCTTGCAGATGCGTAACCTCGATCTCGGGCGCGCCCTCGGCCTCGCCCGACAGCACCCCCTCCCATACACCCTCGAAAAGCCGGGTCTTGACCAGTTTCAACTCGCTCATCCCATCCCCTTTCAGAGTGCCGCGCGCGGGCGGCGGCTCAAGGTCACGTCGCGCAGGATCACCTGGCTCATCTGCGGATTCTCGAAGATCAGATCAATCCAGCCCCGCTCGATCCGCTTCTCGTTGATGTTGGAATAGGCCAGATCGAACTCGACCATGATCTCCTCTTCGTTGAGCGGCAATTCGCGGACGATCTGTTCGGTGTTTGGCCCGTGACGCACGTTCAGCCGCGCAAATATCTCCAGCGGCTTCTCAAGCTCCACGATGGTATCGAGGCGGATGAGGTGCCGCCGGGTCAGCCCCTCGGTGGCCTCGCGCGGCAGGTCGATGACCAGCGACAGGAACGAGCCGTCGAAAGCGAACACATCCATCCTGACCCCATAGGGCGCAAGATCGGCCTCGCGGCTGTTGCGTACCTGCCGAAGCGACAATTCGGACCGGGCGCAATCGTGAAACAATGTCACCTCGCGCCCGAACATGGCCTTTGACGGCACCGACGCCATGCCCGGTGCGGGAAGCGGCAGCCGCCAGATCTCGGGGCGCCAGGCCCAATCGGTGCCATGGGGGCGCGGAAAGGCCGACGAGCCAACGACCGGCAGCGCCAACCGGTTTTCGGCCACGGCCAGCGCCTCGCCAAGATAATGGTTGAGTTTGCGTCCCTGCGCACGCAAGTGCCGCAACTCGCTCAGCTTCATCGCCGGGGCATTGAGCGCCGCCTTGCGCCAGTTGCGCATCATCCGGCGATGCAGGGCCAGATCGAGTAGTTTCATGCAGAGCGCATCCTTGGCCAGATCCGCGCGCGCGGAGACCGGCACGTTACCATCACCTGCCTTGCCATAGCATTAATTCGAAACAGGAAACAATCCGGTGGGTGCTCCGCCCGCGCGATTGACGGGCGCACCCGTGCCCGCGCGCAGGCCCCCGGCCAGTTCCCGCAGCAAGCGGCGCCCGTCGGGGCCTGCAAGCGGACTGCCTTCGGGCGCATAGACGGCCAGCCCCGCCAGATGCCCCGCCACCCTGCGTGCGCCCCGCCAATGACGCGGATCGCCCCCCGGCAGCACCGCCTCGCCTCCGCTCATCACCTGCACATAGGCCAGCCCCGCCTCCGTGCCGCCGACGCCGGTGCGCGCGGGGGCCACGGCGCGGGCAAGCCCTTCGGGCGACGGCGCGGGCGCATCCCCTTGCGGCACGACCGAAACCGTCATCACCGCCGGGGCCACGGCGATACCCGGCGCGCCTGTCAGACGCTCGCAGGACGCGACAAGCGCCACGCGCCCCGACGAGCGCCGCATACTGTCCGGGTCCACGCAATACCCGCGTGGCGCGCTCAGGATGACCGCCCCGCCATCAAGCGCCACCTGCCGGATCGCCGGTTTCGGACCCTCCTCGATGGGGGCAAGGCACCCTGCCAGCAGCAAAAGTGCCAGCGCCGCCCTGACCTCAGAGGTCCATATAGACATGCCGCTCGGCCTTGGCCCCCGGATGGGTGACCGCGCCCTTGTAGGTCGGGCCGACAAGCTGCGCGTATTTCCACAAGGCGCCCGCCTCATACAGCGTCTCACGCGGACCCGCCCACGCCTCGCGGCGCGTGGCCAGTTCCGCGTCGCTGAGATCCACCGACAGCGTGCCGTTCACCGCGTCGATGGTGATGATATCGCCGGACCGAATGAGCGCGATCGGCCCGCCCTGCGCCGCTTCCGGCCCGACATGGCCGACGCAGAAACCGCGCGTCGCCCCCGAGAACCGCCCGTCGGTGATCAGCGCGACCTTCTTGCCCATGCCCTGCCCCGACAGCGCCGCCGTGGTCGACAGCATCTCGCGCATTCCGGGGCCGCCTGCGGGGCCTTCATTGCGGATGACGATGACCTCGCCCTCCGCGTATTGCCGCGCCTTCACCGCCTCGAACGCATCCTCTTCGCATTCGAACACACGGGCGGGGCCGGTAAAGACCTGATGCTCGGGCGCGATGCCCGCCACCTTGACGATGGCCCCGTCGGGCGCAAGGTTGCCCTTGAGGCCGACGACGCCGCCGGTCCTGGTGATCGGCGTCTCGATGGGATAGATGACCTTGCCATCGGCCTCGCGCTCGATGCGGTCCAGCTCTTCGCCGATGGCGCGGCCGCTCGCGGTCATGCAGTCCTCGTGGATAAGACCCGCCTTGCGCAATTCCTTCATCACCACCGGGATGCCGCCCGCGTCGTAGAGATCCTTGGCCACATGGGCCCCGCCCGGCTTGAGATCGACGAAATAGGGCGTCTCGCGGAAAATATCGCAGACATCCTCGAGGAAGAAATCGATCCCCGCCTCATGGGCAATCGCCGGCAGGTGCAGCCCGGCATTGGTGGAGCCGCCGGTGCAGGCCACGACGCGCGCGGCGTTCTGAAGGCTCTTGAGCGTGACCACGTCGCGGGCGCGGATGTTCTTCTCCAGAAGGTTCATGACCGCATGGCCAGAGGCCTCGGCAAACTGGTCGCGGCTCTCGTAAGGGGCGGGCATGCCCGACGAGTTCATCAGCGCCAGACCAATCGCCTCGGAGACACAGGCCATGGTATTGGCGGTGAACTGCCCGCCGCAGGCCCCCGCAGAGGGACAGGCCACGCGCTCCAGCGCATCGAGCGCCTTGTCGGACATGGTCCCGTTCTGGTTCCAGCCCACGGCCTCGAACATGTCCTGCACGGTCAGGTCACGGGCGCGGAATTCCTCGGGGATCTCGGCGATCTGCGGCGCCTTGCCCGGCAGGATCGAGCCGCCATAAATAAAGACCGACGGCACGTTCAAACGCACCATCGCCATCATCATTCCCGGCAGGGACTTGTCACAGCCCGCCAGCCCGACAAGCGCGTCATAGCAATGCCCGCGCATCGTCAGTTCAACCGAGTCGGCAATCGCCTCGCGGCTGGCCAGCGACGAGCGCATTCCCTCATGCCCCATGGCAATGCCGTCTGTCACGGTGATGGTGGTGAACTCGCGCGGGGTGCCATGCGCCTCCTTGACGCCCATCTTGACCGCCTGCGCCTGACGGTTGAGCGCGATGTTGCAGGGTGCCGCCTCGTTCCAGCAGGTCGCAACACCGACAAGTGGCTGATGGATCTCTTCCTCGGTCATGCCCATGGCATAGTAATAGGACCGGTGCGGGGCACGCTCCGGGCCTTCGGTGACGTAACGGCTGGGCAGTCTGGCTTTGTCGATCCTGGTCATGAGGGGCCTCCCGTAAAATGTTGAAATCGGTCTAGGACAGTGGGCCGCGCGGGGCAAGCCGATTGCATGCGCGGGCACAGGCAGCTAGCGTCGCGGCCATGCGATATGCCGCCCATGAGACCCTTGTTGCCCCGGCCCGCGCGACGGCCTCGCTGCGCCGCCTCGCGGCGGGCAGCCTGATGACCGTGGCGGTGTTTCTCGCGCTCAGCCTCGGCTATTCCCAGGTCTTGCCGGTGCTGTTCGGCCCCGAAGGCTGGGCCGCGGTCGCGCCGGGGATCGCCGCGGCGACGACGCCCGCGGGGGTGCTCATCAACCTTCTGACCTTCGCGCTGCTCATCGCCGCGCTCACGGTGAGCGTTCGGGCGGTGCACAGGCGCGGGTTTCTCACCATGATCGGCCCTCTGCCGCGCGCCCTGTCGCAATTCAAACGCGCATCGGTCGCGGTGGCACTGCTCTATGCGGTGCTGTTGATTCTGCCGCTGCCGGATACCTTTGCCCCGGTGCGCAACCTCGCCACCGGCACATGGCTTGCATTCCTTCCGCTGGCACTTGGCGCGCTTTTCATCCAGGTCCTCGCCGAGGAGGTGCTGTTTCGCGGCTATCTCCAGAGCCAGTTGGCCGCGCGCTTTTCCTCGCCGCTGGTCTGGATGGGCCTGCCCTCGCTCGGCTTCGGCATGCTGCATCTGGATTTTGCCACCCATGACGACATGGCCTGGGCGGTGGCGGGATGGGCCACGCTTTTCGGCCTTGCCGCCGCCGATCTGACCGCGCGCTTCGGCACGCTCGGCCCAGCCACGGCGCTGCATTTCCTCAACAATTTCGCGGCGATCCTTTTTGCTGCGCCCACGGGGCAATTCGACGGGCTGGCGCTCTATGCCTATCCGTTCGAGTTGAGCGACAGCGCGGCGCTCATGGCGATGATGCCCGCCGATCTGCTGATCCTGTTTTGCGGCTGGCTGGCGATACGGCTTGCCCTGCGCGGCTGATTGCATTTGCAGCGCGCCCCGCTTAAGTGACACCCAACGACCAAGCGACAGGGACCGGCCCGCGATGAACTGGATCACCAACTACGTGCGCCCGCGCATCAACTCGATCTTCTCGCGCCGCGAGATTCCCGAAAACCTCTGGTCCAAATGCGACGATTGCGGCACGATGCTGTTTCACCGGGAGTTGTCGGGCAATCTCAACGTCTGCACCCAATGCGGTCACCATATGGCGATCTCGCCCCGTGTGCGGTTCGAGGCGCTGTTCGACGGGGGCGTGTTCTCGGAAATCGAGGTGCCCGCGCCCACCCCCGATCCGCTGCATTTCCGCGACCAGAAGAAATATCCCGACCGGCTGCGCGCCGCACAGAAGGAAACCGGCGAGAAAGAGGCGATGCTTGTCGCCACTGGCGAGATGGGGCGCACACCCATCGTCGCCGCGGCGCAGGATTTCAGCTTCATGGCAGGCTCCATGGGCATGTATGTGGGCAATGCGATCATCGCTGCCGCCGAGACTGCCGTGCGGCTCAAGCGCCCGCTGATCCTGTTTTCGGCCGCCGGCGGCGCGCGGATGCAGGAGGGGATCCTGAGCCTGATGCAGATGCCGCGCACCACCGTCGCGGTGCAGATGCTGCGCGAGGCAGGGCTGCCCTATATCGTGGTGCTCACCCATCCCACCACCGGCGGCGTCACCGCGTCCTACGCGATGCTGGGCGACGTTCAGATTGCCGAACCCGGCGCGCTCATCTGCTTTGCCGGACCGCGCGTGATCGAACAGACCATCCGCGAGAAGCTGCCCGAGGGGTTTCAGCGCGCCGAATACCTTCTGGAGCACGGGATGCTTGACCGGGTGACGCCGCGGACGGCGCTGCGCGAGGAACTTGTCACCATCACACGGATGCTCATGGGCCTGCCGCCTGCGGTCAAGGGCGACCTGCCCGCGCCCGACGCGGGCGCAACGCGGGACGCGCCCGGGAAATGACCGCGCCCGGATCGGACGTCATCCTTGCGCGAATGATGGCGCTGCACCCCAAGATCATCGACCTCACGCTTGACCGGGTCTGGCGGCTTCTGCATGTGCTCGGCAATCCGCAGGACGCCTTGCCCCCCGTGATCCATATCGCGGGCACCAATGGCAAGGGAAGCACGCAGGCGATGATCCGCGCGGGGCTGGAGGCCGGGGGCGCGCGCGTGCACGCCTATACCTCGCCGCATCTGGCCCGCTTTCACGAGCGTATCCGGCTGGCGGGCGCGCTCATTGCCGAGGATCACCTGACCGCGCTGCTTGACGAATGCTATGCCGCCAATGGCGGCGCGCCCATCACCTATTTCGAGATCACCACCTGCGCGGCCCTTCTGGCGATGGCGCGCGTGCCCGCCGATTATACCCTGCTCGAGGTCGGGCTTGGGGGGCGGCTTGACGCGACCAACGTGATCGCGCGCCCCGCGCTCACGATCATCACGCCGGTGTCGATGGACCATGAGGGCTATCTTGGCGATACGCTGGCGAAAATCGCAGGCGAAAAGGCCGGGATCATCAAGCGCGGCGTTCCCTGCGTTGTCGGCCCGCAAGAAGACGCGGCGATGGCCGTGATCGAGGCAGAGGCCGCGCGGCTTGGTGCGCCGCTCATCGCGCAAGGCCAGCACTGGCATGTCTGGCAGGAACGCGGGCGGCTGGTCTTTCAGGACGAGAGCGGGCTTTGCGATCTGCCGCTTCCGAACCTGCCCGGCGCGCATCAGGTGGACAATGCCGGGGCCGCCATTGCCGCGCTGCGGGCGCTCGGGTGCGGCGAGGCGGCGCTTGAGGGCGCGGTCACGCGCGCCCATTGGCCCGCGCGGATGCAGCGCCTGCTCCGGGGTCCGATCCCCGAGGCCGCCCCCGAGGCTGAAATCTGGCTGGACGGGGGCCACAACCCCGCAGCCGGTCTGGCACTGGCGCAGCATCTGGCCAGCCTGCCGCCCCGGCCCACCCATCTTGTCTGCGGGATGCTCAACACCAAGGATATCGCAGGCTATCTCGCGCCGCTGGCGGCACAGGCCCTGAGCCTCACCGCCGTCTCCATCCCCGGCGAGGCCGCAACCCTGCCCGCCGAAGCGACGGCCCAAGCCGCCCGGGCTGTCGCGATGGAGGCGCAGACCGCTGAAAGCGCCCTTGCCGCCGTGCGGCAGATTGCGGCGCATAGCCCGCGCGCGCGCATCCTGATCTGCGGATCGCTCTACCTCGCGGGGGGGATATTGCGCGAGAACGGTTGAGGGGGGGCCAAAGGGCGTATTTGGCCTGTTGCTGCCGTTGCCATCTTGCCCCCGCGCGGGACAAGGCGTGCTTGCACGCCGCCGCGCGAGCGCCCGACCGCCCCCTCGGGCGGGCGCTCGCGCGGCTCGGCACATCATCTCGAATGTCCGCTTCAGGCCAAATGCCGCCCCGGCCACCTCTTGCTCAGATCGTCTGGTCGTAATCGCCCACGCCCGGCTCGGTGCGGATGACCGCGTCGAGATCGGCGAAGATCGCGCGCATCTCGGCCTCGCTTTCGCTGCTTTCGCAGACCACCACGAGATTGGGCGTGTTCGACGACGCCCGCACAAGGCCCCATGACCCGTTGTCGAGAATGACGCGCGCGCCATTGACCGTCACCACCTCCTTGATGGTCCGCCCGGCAAGCGGCTCGCCCGCGTCCCTTTTCGCCACCAGCCGCGCCACGATCCGCTCCAGCACCTGATATTTCTCGGTATCGGCGCACCAGGGCGACATCGTCGGCGTGCCCCAGGTCTGCGGCAGCGCGCGGCGCAGGTCGGACATCGACATAGCGGGGTTGCGGTCCATCAGCTTGCAAAGCTCCACCGCCACGCGCAGCCCGCAATCATAGCCGCGCCCGATGGGATGGGCGAGGAAGTAATGCCCCGATTTCTCGAACCCCGCCAGCGCGCCCAATTCCTTGACGCGGCGCTTCATGTGGCTGTGGCCGGTCTTCCAGTAATCTGCCTTGACGCCGTTTTTCTTCAACTCGGGGTCAGAGGCGAAAAGCCCTGTGGATTTCACATCGGCGACAAAGGTCGCGCCGGGGTAGAGCTTCGAGAGGTCGCGCGCCATGATGACGCCCACCTTGTCGGCGAAAATCTCCTCGCCCTCGTCATCGACCACGCCGCAGCGGTCGCCGTCACCGTCAAAGCCAAGCGCGAAATCCGCCCCCGTGGCGCGCACGGTCGCGGCCATGTCGTGCAGCATTTCCATCGCTTCGGGGTTGGGGTTGTAATGCGGGAAGGTGTAATCGAGCCGGTTGTGCGAGGGGATCACCTCGACGCCGATCCGCTCGAACAGCTCCGGCGCGAAGGCCGAGGCCGTGCCGTTGCCGGTGGCGCAGACCACGCGCAGCTTGCGGGTCATGCGGAAATCGCCCACGAGGTCATCGAGATAGGCTTCGCGCACGCCGGGGACAAACTCATAGGCCCCGCCCGGATGCGCCTGCCCGCGCCCCTCCAGCACGATGTCGCGCAGTTCTGCCATCTCGTCGGGGCCATGGGTCAGGGGCCGCTCGAACCCCATCTTGACGCCGGTCCAGCCATTGGGGTTGTGCGAGGCCGTGACCATGGCGACGGCGGGCACATCGAGGTGGAATTGCGCGAAATAGGCCATCGGCGACAGCGCGGGGCCGATATCCTTGACGTGGATACCGGCCTGCATCAGCCCGAGGATCAGCGCATTCTTGATCGACAGCGAATAGTCGCGGTAGTCGTTGCCGACCGCGATCACCGGTTCGATGCCGCGCGCGCGGATCTGCGTGCCGAGGCCAAGGCCAAGCGCGGTGATCCCCGGCAGGTTGATCGCATCGGGATATTTCCAGCGCGCATCGTATTCGCGGAACCCGGTCGGCTCGATCATCGCGTCGCGCAGGAATTCCCAGGTGTTGGGGCTGACGGTCGAAAGCGGTTTGGTCATAAAAAATCTTTCGGGTCAGAGAATGATCGGATGGGCCTTGGCCAGACGGTCAAACTGCATCAGCGTGTCGATCAGCGCGGGCATTTGCGCCAAGGGGATCATGTTCGGCCCGTCCGAGGGGGCATTGTCGGGATCCTCATGCGTCTCGATGAACACCGCCGCCACGCCAAGCGCCACGGCGGCGCGCGCCATCACGGGGGCGAATTCGCGCTGCCCGCCGCTGCTGCCGCCCTTGCCACCGGGTTGCTGCACCGAGTGGGTGGCGTCCATCACCACCGGATACCCCGTCGCGGCCATCTGCGGCAGCGACCGCATGTCGGCCACGAGGGTGTTGTAGCCGAACGAGGTGCCGCGCTCGGTCAAGAGTATGCGGCGGTTGCCGGTGCTCTCGATCTTGGAGATGACATTGGGCATGTCCCAGGGGGCAAGAAACTGGCCCTTCTTGACGTTGATCACAGCCCCCGTCTCGCCCGCCGCGATCAGAAGATCGGTCTGGCGACAGAGAAAGGCGGGGATTTGCAGGACATCGGCCACCTCGGCCACCGGCGCGCATTGATCGGCGGTGTGAATGTCGGTCAGCACCGGAACCCCAAGCGCATCCTTGACCGATTGCAGCACCTTCAGCCCCTCGTCGAGCCCAAGCCCGCGCTTGCCCGAGAGCGAGGTGCGGTTCGCCTTGTCGAACGAGCCCTTGAAAACAAGCCCCGCACCATGGGCGGCACAGGCCTCTTGCAAGGTGCCCGCGATCATCTGGGCGTGATCCGCCGACTCAAGCTGGCAGGGTCCGGCGATGAGGGTGAGCGGGAGCGCGTTGCCGACGCGGAGGCCCGAAATGTCGATCTCGTGCATGGTCAAGAGGTTACCTGTTCTCTGAGGATGGAGGCGGTCAGGGACACGAGCAGGTAGATACCAGAAAAGATCAGAAAGGCCAGAACGGTGTTTTCGAACACCTTGGGATAGCTCGCCTCTTCGGGCAGGATGGGCCGCGCGCTCACCGTCAGGTAGCGGACCTGCTTGTTGGCCTCGGTCTCTGACATGCGCATGGATTCAAGCGCCGATTGCAGCACCATGTCGGCGGTTGCCAGATCGGCCTGAGCCATCTGGATCGCGGCTGTCTTCGAGGCAAGCGAGCTGTCGCCCAGACTGGCCTCGGTCAACCGCCGCTTCTGCCGCTCAAGCTCGGCGCGCAGCACGGTGATTTCCGATTGCAGCGCCTCGACGCGCGCGGCATTGGGGCGCGCGTTGTTCATCTGGATGTTGAGCGTCAGTTCCTTTTCCTGCAACTGCAACTCGACCGAATTGATGAGGCTGCGGATGCCCGCGATCTCGCCCTCGGGATCGAGGATCGTGCCCTCCTGCAACGCCACGAGGCGCTCTTGCGCCGCGCGCCGCTCGGCCTTGGCGTTCTCGAGGCTCTCGGCGGCGATCTTGACCGCGTCGTTGCGCTTGTCCCGGCTAAGCTCGTCGACCCGCTCCTCGGCATAAGCGATGAGTCGCTGGTTGAATTGCAGGCTGGTCTCGGGATCCGCGGCGATCACCTCCATGCGCATGACCCCCTCGGTGGGGTCATAACCGATCTTCACATGGCGGCGATAAAGCTTGTAGACAGCCTCGTTGCTGGCCTCCGGGTCGAGCCGCTGGATCGGATCGATCGCAGGGTCCGAGAAATGCGCGCGAAAGCCCCGCTCTTCGTCGAGGCGCAGCATGGCATCCTTGGATTCAAGATATTCCTGCGTTGCGATGGCGTCCTGCCCGGTGGCGAACTGGCTGGGGATGAGGCCCCCGAGACCACCCCGTCCGCCCCCGCCGCCACCATCGGCCGACAGGATCAGAAAGGCCGAGTTGGAGGCATACATCGGCGTCGCCATGGTGCTGAAATAATACCCGGCAAGGAAGGTGGGCACGATCACGAAGGCCATCAGCCGCGAGAACAGCAGCACCAGCTTGCGGCGGCGACGGCGGGAAATATCGCGCTGGATGGCAACGATCTCGGATGCGCGCCGGTCGGCGGGGTTCACATCCCGCGCGGGCAGGGTGTTGCGCGGCACGGGCACTGTCTGCGGCAACTGGATATGCGTCTCGTCCTTGGCTCTTCTGTCGGCACCGCCACCCGCCACAAGCTCCAGCATACCGGACCGTTGGAACGGGTCGATCCCGCGCGCCCGCAAAAGCCGCACCGCGTCGAAATCCGAGGTGGGGGCCAGCCCGTGCTTCTGCGCCACGCGCCGGGCCATGCGCAAGTCTCGTCCGGTCAGCCCCTCGCGGCGGATCTCGTCTATGTCCGAGCCGGGCGCGGCTGCGCGCACGGCGTCGATTTGTCCGTCGCGTGCAACCTCGGCCTGCGGTGCCTCGGCCTCGATCGCGGCGCTGCCCTGAACCGGGCTGCGTCTTATGCGGAATTTGCTAACCTTGGGTTTCGTAGTCATAAAGCTCTTTCGCCTCTTCCAAGGTATCGAACATATAGAGTTTACCGGCCGTCAACACAGCCGCCGAGCTTGCGAATTTCTCAAGGACCCTCGGGTCGTGCGACACAATGATGATCGTCGTGGTCTCAAGCCGCTCGCGCAGGATCTCGCCAGCCTTGCGGTTGAACTCCACATCGGTCGATCCGGGCATCCCCTCGTCGATCAGATACATGTCGAAATCAAGCGCCAGCATCAAGGCAAAGCTGAACCGCGCGCGCATGCCCGAAGAATAGGTGCCAAGCGGCTGGTCGAAATACTCGCCCAACCCGCAGAGCCAGCGGCAGTAGGATTCGATATAATCCGGGTCAAGCCCGTAGAGCCGTGCGATATAGCGCGCGTTTTCCTTGGCCGTGAGGCGCGTCACGACACCGCCCATGAACCCCAGCGGAAAGGAAATCCGGCAAGAGCGCCGGATCACGCCCTCGTCGGGCTTTTCCAGCCCGGCCATCATGTTGATGAGGGTGGTCTTGCCGGTGCCGTTTGGCGCGAGGATACCGAGGCTGCGCCCAAGCTCGACGCGAAACGACACGTCCTCAAGGATCACCTTGTGCTGGCTGCCGGTCCAGAAGGACTTGCTGACATTTTCAAACTCCAGCATGGTTGGTCCTGATTACCGCGTGTGCGTTACAAACGCTTTGCTCATTATCCTCGATCTGAGGACAATATGCCATTCGATCAAGGCAACAATATGCCTCATCGGACAAAAATTGCGTCATTGACAGGACGATCGCGAGGCAGGGCGTGGCACAAGGGTGACGCCTCTGCGCATTTCACCTCGCCCGATTGCCCGCAGCGCGCGGCTGGGCTAGGGACAGGCGCAAACAGCCCGGATGAACCTGCCCATGAGCCGCATCTGCCATATCGAACTTGACGACGCCAACCTGCCGCCGCCCACGCCCGAGATCGAGCAGGAACGCAAGGTGGCGATGTATGACCTGATCGAGCACAACAGCTTTGCCCTGCCCGCCCGCGACGGGCGTGAGGTGCCGACCGGTCCCTATCGCGTGGGCCTTGCGATCCGCGAAAAGCGCCTTGTGTTCGACATCCGCACCGAGAACGATGAACCGGCGGCCGAATTTCACCTCTCGCTGTCGCCCTTCCGGCAGGTGGTCAAGGATTACTGGGCGATCTGCGAAAGCTATTTCGACGCGGTCAAGAACATGCCGCCCAGCCAGATCGAGACCATCGACATGGCGCGGCGCGGCATCCATAACGAAGGCGCGCGCGTCCTCGAGGAACGCCTCGAAGGCAAGGCCGAGGTCGATACCGACACCGCGCGCCGTCTCTTTACCCTCATTTGCGTGCTGCATTTCGGGGGCTGAGCACATGCCGGAGCCGCTGCCGCAATCGGTGCTCTTTTGCTGCGATCACAACGCGGTGCGCTCGCCCATGGCCGAGGGCATCATGAAGAAATTCTACGGCACCGATACCTATGTTCAGTCGGCGGGCGTCAAGAGTGACATGGAGATTGACGGCTTTTCCATCGCCGTCTGCCGCGAGATCGGGGTCGAGCTTGACCGCCACCGCACGCGCAGTTTTGACGAGATGGAGGAGTGGGGCGATGACCTTTCGTCCTTCGATCTCATCGTCTCGCTCAGCCCCGCCAGCCAGCGCCGCGCGCTCGAACTGACGCGGTTCTATCACCTCGATGTCGTTTACTGGCCGATCATGGACCCCACCGGCCTTGCGCAGACGCGCGAGGCGCGGCTCGATGCGTATCGCCAGACCCGCGACCAGATCATCGGCCACCTGACCGCCCGTTGGGGCCCACCTGTGGAGGAAACATGACCGACACCATCCGCACCTATTTCAACGCCTTCAACCGGGGCGATACGGCCGGGATGCTTGCCTGCCTGAGCGACGATGTGCACCACCATGTCAATGAGGGGCAGGTGCGGATCGGCAAGGACGCGTTCCGCGCCTTTTGCGAGCATATGAGCCTCTGCTACCGCGAGACGCTGACCGACATGGTGATTTTCGAGGCCGAGGGCGGCACCCGCGCGGCGGCCGAATACATCGTCAACGGCACCTATCTCAAGACCGACGAGGGCCTGCCGGAGGCCAACGGTCAGAGCTATCGGCTGCCTGCCGGGTCGTTCTTCTCATTGACGGACGGGCGCATCACGCGGGTCGTGACCTATTACAACCTCGCGGACTGGATGGCCCAGGTCTCGGCATGATCCGGGTCGAGCGGCTGACCGGACCCGCGCTTGCCGCCGCCCTGCCCGATGTGGCGCGTCTGCGCATCGAGGTGTTCCGCGCCTTTCCCTATCTTTATGACGGCGATGCGGCCTATGAAGAGCGCTATCTTCAGGTCTACCGCGACAGCCCCGACGCAATCCTCGTGGGCGCGTTCGACGGCGCGCGGCTGGTCGGGGCCGCCACCGGCACCCCGATGGAGGATCACGCCGCCGATTTCGGCGCGGCGATGGCAGACTGCGGCGTGCCGCTCGATCATATTTTCTACTGCGCCGAGAGCGTGCTTTTGCCCGGCTATCGCGGTCGCGGCATCGGCCATCGCTTTTTTGATCTGCGCGAGGGCCACGCCCGCGCCATGGGCCGCAGCCACGCAGCCTTTTGCGGGGTGATCCGTCCGCCTGACCATCCCGCGCGCCCCGACGGCTATCGCCCGCTCGATCCGTTCTGGCGCGCGCGGGGCTATGCGCCCGTGCCGGGTGCCATCGCGCGGTTCCGCTGGAAAGAGGTAGGGCAGACTACCGAGACCCCGCACGCCCTGCAATTCTGGATGCGCGCGCTCTGAGAAGAATGCCCCGAAACCACCAAGGTTTTGCTGGCAAATCACCCCATGCTCCTGTTATTGAAAACTTGCCCGGGGGGGCACAAGAAAGGAGCGCGCGATGACGCGTCTTTTTGCTTTTGCCCTGGGCATGAGTGTGGCCCTTGCCGGTATGGCCGGGGCCGAGGGCCGGTCGCGCATCGGTTATGGCCTCATCTTCACCAATGATCTCATCGGCGATGGCGATGATCGCTGGCGCACCGGATCGGTCGCGTCGAGCCGCATCTATGCGCCCGGATGGGAAGGGCAGGCCCCGTCCCGCTTTGGCGAATTGCTCGAACTGCGCTTCAACGGCGAGATCATCGCGCCCGACGATCTCTCGTCCCCCGCGCCGGTGGACCGCCCCTTTGCCGGCGCGCTCAGCCTCGGGCTGCATACCCACCTCACACACGCACAGATGGAATATGCGATCGGCGCGGATCTGGTCGTGGTCGGCCCGCAAACGGGCCTCGACGATTTTCAGGACTGGCTGCATGATTTCGTCGGCGGCGACGAGATCAGCGGCACAGCAAAGCGTGGCCAGGTCGATGACGGCGTGTATCCCACGGCCGTGCTCGAAGCGGGCCGCAGCTTTGATCTTGGCGGGGCGCGCCTGCGCCCCTTCGCCGAGGCCCGCGTCGGCGTGGAAACGCTGGTGCGGGCCGGTGCCGATCTCAGCTTTGGCAGTCTCACGAGCGGCGAATTGCTGGTGCGCGAACCGGTGACCGGCCAGCGCTACCGCGCCGTGCGTCAGGATGTGCCGGGCGCGGCCTTCATCCTCGGGGCCGATATCGCCTGGGTCGAGGATAGCGAATTCTTTCCCGGCAGCGCGACCGTGACCGCCGAGGATTACCGCGCGCGCGTGCGCGGCGGCCTTCATTGGGAGGCACGCAATGGCGCGTCGATCTTCTACGGCCTGACCTGGCTCAGCGAGGAATTCGAGGAGCAGCGCGAGGGGCAGGTTGTGGGATCTTTGCAATTCAGACTGCGTTTTTGAAATAATTTCCCGTTCAGGGCTTTGCAGACCGAATCGGTTTTGCTAGCGTTCGGGTAATAAAAAAAGAACTGAGGCAGGCATCAGAGCATGGGAACGGGCTTTCGTGGCACGTTCGTCATCTCCTGGTCGCAAACGGAACTGGATGGTCAGGGCGCAGCACCGCCCGAGGCACTGTCTGTCGGGATCACCTGGTCCTGGCGGGGAGAGGTGGTGCGCGTGGACGGCCCTCCGGATCTCTTGCGGCTGGACATGGCGGAGGGGGATGCCGCGCAGCGCAAGCGCGCGGCAAAAATGGTCAGGCGGCTGGTGGGCGCGGCGCTCAGCGACCGGCGGGATCTGGATCGTATCGAGGTGGACGAGCCGCTCATGGATGCGGGCTTCGTCGTCACCGACGGGTTGCGCAGCTATACCGTCACGGTGATCGAGACGGGACCCGGCGCGCCGCCGCTCCTGATGTTTCTCGACGACATCCCGCCCCGCGAAACCGAGATGTGGGTGGTCCATCACAGCCTTGATGCGCTGCGCGGCACGGCCACCAGCCCGGCAAGCGGCGGCGTGATCTGCTTTACCCCCGGCACGCGGATCGAGACGCCCGAGGGGCCGCGCCTCATCGAGGAATTACGCGAAGGCGACCGGGTGCAGACCCGCGACAGCGGTGCGCAGGAAATCCACTGGATCGGCAGCCGCCGCATGACCGGCGCGCGGCTTTTCGCCATGCCGCGCCTGCGGCCCATCCGGCTCAACGCCGGGGCGCTTGGCCTTGACCGGCCAGATGCCACGCTTCTGGTCAGCCCCGAACACCGGGTGCTGGTGCGCGGCGACGTGGCGCGCGCGCTCTTCAACACGCCCGAAGTTCTGGTGATGGCGCGCGACCTGATCAACAACGACACGATCACTGTCGATCTCGGCTCGCGCGAGGTGACCTATATTCACCTTCTGCTGCCCAGCCATCAGGTGATCTGGGCCAACGGCGTCGAGACCGAAAGCTTTCACCCTGCAAGTGCCGCGCTCTCGACCCTGACCGAGGCGGACCGCACGCGGCTTCTGGCGCTCAACCCCAATCTGGAGGCGGAGCCGCACCTTTACGGCGGGCACGCGCGGCGGTGCCTGAACGGCTCGGAGGCGGCGATCCTGCGACACGAGGCGGCCTGAGGGAATCGGGGGCGCTGCCCCCGTCGCCGCAAGCGGCGACTCCCCCGGGATATTTCGGGCCAGAAGAAAACGGGCGCGGGGAGCCGCCGCCAAGCCCCTTGCGAGCGCCACGCCCGCGCGGTATTTGCAAGGGATGACACGGGTTTTCGACATGGATGATCGCGCGCGCCTGCCATGGCGGTTCTTCGGGGCGCAACGCTCCGTGCGCGCGCGTCTCTGAGGGCGCGCGCCGTTCACCCATCCGACCGCAGCCATTCAGCAACGGGAGAGGACGCATGTCCCCCAAGACACTCTATGACAAGATCTGGGATGCCCACGTGGCCCACGAGGCCGAGGACGGCACCTGCCTTCTCTATATCGACCGCCACCTTGTGCACGAGGTGACAAGCCCGCAAGCCTTTGAAGGGCTGCGGATGGCAGGCCGCAAGGTCCATGCCCCCGACAAGACCATTGCCGTGCCCGATCACAACGTGCCCACCACGCTTGACCGCGCCAATGCCGCCACCATGACCGAGGACAGCCGCATCCAGGTCGAGGCACTGGACACCAACGCGCGCGATTTCGGGATTCATTATTACCCCGTGTCGGATGTGCGACAGGGGATCGTGCATATTGTCGGCCCCGAACAGGGCTGGACCCTGCCCGGCATGACCGTGGTCTGCGGCGATAGTCATACGGCGACGCATGGGGCCTTCGGCGCGCTCGCGCATGGCATCGGCACATCTGAGGTCGAGCATGTGCTGGCCACGCAGACGCTCATTCAGCGCCGCGCCAAGAATATGAAGGTCGAGATCACCGGCAAGCTGCGCCCCGGCGTGACCGCCAAGGATATCACGCTTTCGGTGATCGGCGCGACCGGCACGGCGGGCGGCACCGGCCATGTCATCGAATATTGCGGCGAGGCCATTCGGGATCTGAGCATGGAGGGCCGCATGACGGTCTGCAACATGGCGATCGAGGGCGGCGCGCGCGCAGGGCTGATCGCGCCGGATGAAAAGACGTTTGAATACTGCAAGGGCCGGCCCCACGCGCCCAAGGGCGCGCAGTGGGAGGCGGCGCTCACCTGGTGGAAGACGCTCTATTCCGACGATGACGCGCATTGGGACAAGGTTGTGACGCTGCGGGCCGAGGACATTGCCCCCGTCGTGACCTGGGGCACCAGCCCCGAGGACGTGCTGCCGATCACTGCCAGCGTGCCTGATCCTTCGGATTTCAAGGGCGGCAAGGTCGAGGCGGCGCGCCGGTCGCTGGACTACATGGGCCTCAAGCCCGGCCAGAAACTCTCGGAGGTCGAGATCGACACGGTCTTTATCGGCTCCTGCACCAATGGCCGGATCGAGGATCTGCGCGCCGCCGCCGAAATCCTCAAGGGCAAGAAGATCGCCGTGAAACGGGCGATGGTCGTGCCCGGCTCGGGCCTTGTGCGCGCGCAGGCCGAGGAAGAGGGGCTGGCGGATATCTTCATCGAGGCCGGCTTTGAATGGCGGCTTGCGGGGTGCTCCATGTGCCTGGCGATGAACCCCGATCAACTTTCGCCCGGCGAGCGCTGCGCGGCCACATCGAACCGCAATTTCGAGGGCCGCCAGGGCCGCGGCGGGCGCACACATCTGATGTCGCCGGCCATGGCGGCGGCGGCGGCGGTGACCGGCAAATTGACCGATGTTCGGGAGATGATGTAATGGAAAAATTCACCAAACTCAGCGGCATCGCAGCACCCCTGCCGCTGATCAATGTCGATACCGACATGATCATCCCCAAGCAGTTCCTCAAGACGATCAAGCGCTCGGGGTTGGGGGTCAATCTCTTTGACGAGATGCGCTATGACGATGATGGCAACGAGATCCCCGATTTCGTGCTGAACAAGCCGCAATATCGCGAGGCGCAGATTCTTGTCGCGGGCGACAATTTCGGCTGTGGGTCGAGCCGCGAGCACGCCCCCTGGGCGATCCTCGATTTCGGCATCCGCTGCATCATCGCGCCGAGCTTTGCCGATATCTTCTACAACAACTGCTTCAAGAACGGCATCCTGCCGATTGCCCTGCCGCAAGAGCAGGTGGATGTGCTGATGCGCGAGGCCGAGAAGGGCGCCAATGCGCGCATCGAGGTCGATCTGGAGGCGCAGGCCGTCTCGACCTCCGACGGCGAGGTGTTTTCCTTCGAGGTGGACGCGTTCAAGAAGCACTGCCTGCTCGAAGGGCTCGACGATATCGGCCTGACGCTGGAGAAGGCCGCCGCGATCGAGGCGTTCGAGACACAGGCGGCACAGGCGCGGCCCTGGGTGTAATGTCAACCGGAGGGCGCGGCCTGCGCCCTCCGCTCTTGTGGCACACCGCGCGACAGCCACAAAATACGCTATTTCATGAGGTTATGCCGGGGTTTTACCCGAAGGTTGATGCATTGCTGCACCAACTACGCCATGAAATTGCCCGATATCTTGCGTTCTCCTTACCGGGTTATTGCGTTGTGAGGTGAAAGAGGGCAAAAATTGGGCAGGATTGAGGCAGACCGCCATAATTGGCGGAATAATGACGGGACAAGGGGGCGGCACCGCATCGCACCCGACCGGTATCAGAAGGAACGGGCAGTGGGCGCGCAAACCCCGGCAGCAATTTCTCGTGCGATCCTTGTCGCCGTGCTGGTGATGGTGCCCGCGCTCCTGTTGCCATTCACCAAGTCTGACACGGCGCAGATGGTCATGATATTCGCCGTCCTGGCCTCGGTTCTGACCTTCATCGAGTATAATTCCCGCTACCCGTCGATCGTCGAGTTCCGCTTCGCCCCGCCCTACAACCGGCTCAGGTTCTTAACGCTCGCTGCGATCCTCATAACGCTGTCGCTCATCATCCGCGGAGAGGTGGCCCCGACCAAGGCGACGATCCTGCTGACAAGCCTCGCGGACGGCCTTGGGGCGGCAGTGGATTTCCCGTATTCGCCGGTCGGCCTGATGGTCGTGATGTTGCCGCCTGACGCCGACCCGGCCCTCTTCGCACAGGTGCGGCGCGCTGCGGGCGTCTCCTACATGGCCTCTCTGGTGATGGTCCTGATTTTCCTGACGCTGGTGCGGTTTCACGGCTGGCCAAACCGCGGGAGCGGCTTCAATGTCTGGGTGAACATGCCGCTCTTCGATCCCACGGGGGGCGGTGACGTGGTGCACCGGATCGGGCGGGATGCGGGCCTCAACATGGTTCTGGGTTTCTTGCTGCCTTTCATCATACCTGCCATGGTTACGCTGGCGTCCTCGATTCTCGACCCGGTAACCATAACCGATCCGCACACCCTGATCTGGACAACAACGGCATGGGCCTTTCTTCCCGCAAGCCTGCTGATGCGCGGCATCGCCATGAGCCGGATCGCGGCCATGATCGAAGACAAACGCAAACGCACCTATACCGCGAAGGGGCCGGGCACCACGCAAGGCGTCTGAGCGCGCTTTGGCTGCTGATCCTTGTGCTGATCTCTGCGCCGCTGCACGCCGGAAGCGTCCGGGTGGCCACGTGGAACGTGGCCCTTGCCCGGCCCGGCCCCGGCCTTCTGCTGCGCGACATCCGGAGCGACGCGGACCCGCGCATGGCCGCGCTCGCGGATATTCTGGCCAAGGTCGCGCCGGATATCCTGCTGCTGCAAGGCGTGGACCATGACCGCGATCTGATGGCGCTCACCGCCCTGCGCGACCGGATTGCGCGGGCGGGGCCGGTCTATCCCCATGTCTTTGCGCCGCAGCCCAACAGCGGCTGGCCCACCGGGCTTGACATGGATGGCGACGGGCGGCGCGGGGGTCCCGGGGATGCCCAGGGCTATGGCGCGTTTTCCGGTCAGGGAGGCATGGCGCTTCTGTCGCGCCACCCCATCGACACGGGGGCCGCGCGCGACTGGAGCGCGCTTCTCTGGCGCGACCTTCCCGGCGCGCTCTTGCCGGAGGTGGATGGGCGGCCTTTCCCGTCTGAGGAGACGCAAGCCGTGCAGAGGCTCTCGTCGGTCGGGCATTGGGAAGTGTCGGTCACGCTGCCCGAGGGGCGGCTGACGATCCTTGCCTTTCACGCCGCGCCGCCGGTCTTTGACGGGCCGGAGGACCGCAACGGGCGGCGCAATGCCGACGAAATCCGTCTCTGGCAGCACATCCTCGACGGCCGGTTCGGTCCCGCGCCGGAACCGCCTTTCGTGATCGCGGGCGTGGCCAATCTTGACCCCGCGCGCGGCGAGGGACGGCACGAGGCGATCCGCGCGCTTCTGCGTGATCCGCGTGTGCAGGACCCGTTGCCGGACCTCGCCACAGCCCGGTGGCCGCAGACCGGCCCCTTGCGCGTGAGCTACCTCTTGCCCTCGGCGGATCTCACCGTCACCGATGCGGGCCTGCACCCTACGCCCGAGGACGATCCGACCGGCCCTCACCGCCTTGTCTGGGTGGACCTCACGATCGACTGAGCGCACCCATTCTTGACCCCGCCGCGCGCGGGGGATAGGCCATCGGACAATCAAACACCCAAGAGGACAGACCCCATGCCCAACCCCTCGCTTCTCATCCTGCCCGGTGACGGAATCGGCCCCGAAGTCATGGCCGAGGTGCGCCGCATCATCGACTGGTTCGGTGCCAAACGCGGCATCGCCTTTGACGTGAGCGAGGATCTGGTCGGCGGTTGTGCCTATGACAAGCACGGCACGCCGCTGCACGACGACACCATGGCCCGCGCGCAGGAGGTGGACGCGGTGCTGCTCGGGGCCGTTGGCGGGCCGCAATATGACAGCCTCGATTTCAGCGTGAAGCCCGAGCGCGGCCTTCTGCGCCTGCGCAAGGAAATGGACCTCTATGCCAACCTGCGGCCTGCGCAATGCTTTGATGCGCTCGCCGATTTCTCCTCGCTCAAGCGCGACGTGGTGGCCGGTCTCGACATCATGATCGTGCGCGAACTGACGAGCGGCGTCTACTTCGGAGAGCCGCGCGGCGTGATCCGCGAGGGCAACGAGCGCGTCGGCATCAACACGCAACGCTATACCGAATCCGAGATCGCCCGCGTCGCGCGCTCGGCCTTCGAGTTGGCGCGCAAACGCTCGAACAAGGTCTGTTCGATGGAGAAGGCCAATGTGATGGAATCCGGCGTGCTCTGGCGCGAGGTGGTGACCGAGGTGCATCAGGCCGAGTATCCCGATGTGGAGCTCAGCCACATGTATGCCGACGCGGGCGCGATGCAGCTGACCCGCTGGCCCAAACAATTCGACGTGATCGTGACCGACAACCTCTTTGGCGATCTGCTGTCGGACCTTGCGGCGATGCTGACGGGCTCTCTGGGGATGCTGCCCTCGGCCTCGCTCGGGGCACCGATGGCCAATGGCCGGCCCAAGGCGCTTTACGAGCCGGTGCATGGCTCCGCCCCCGACATCGCAGGGCAAGGCAAAGCCAACCCCATTGCCTGCATCCTCAGCTTTGCCATGGCGCTGCGCTATTCCTTCGATCTGGGCGACGAGGCCGCGCGCGTGGAAGCGGCTGTGGAAAAGGTGCTGGCAGACGGCGTGCGCACCGGTGATCTGATGGGGCCGGACGGCGGCACGCCGGTCTCCACTGTCGAGATGGGCGACGCGATCCTCGCCGCACTCGACGCAAGCCTCTGAGGCAAAGGGGCGCTGGCCGCAGCGGTCGGCGCCCTACCCCTCCTGAATGCTCTCCAGATAGGCCAGAAGCGCGGCCAGCGGGCGCGGCGTCGGCGTGAGCACCCCGTCGCCCACATCCACCGGCACCGTATCCCCGCGCAAGAGCAGGCCGAATTCCGGCATCTCCTGCCCCGGCAGGCCGGTGCGGTCATAGCCGTCGATCACCGAGAGGACCCGCGCGCGCGGGAACGCCCCGTTGCCAAGCCGCGTCAGGTCAGAAGGCGGAGGGACCATCCCCTTGGCCCATGGCCCGTCGCCCCGGCCGCCCGCGCCGTGGCATTGCGCGCAGTTCGCGGCAAAGAGCGCCGCGCCCTCCGCAGGCTCGGGCATCGAGACCGCCTGAACGCAGGCGGCAAGGCCAAGGGCGGTCATCAGGGTGACAAGGGGATACTGCATCGCGGGCCTCATGCTCTTTTGCACCGGAGGCTACCAAGCCCCCGGCGCGCGCGCAATGATCCGCGTCAAGCCATCTCGCCCGCCAGCGCCCGGTTGATGAGCGCCACGGTCTCTTCCACGCCGTAAAGGGCGATGAACCCGCCGAACCGTGGCCCCTGAGAAGCCCCGAGCAGCACCTCGTAAAGCGCGGTGAACCAGTCGCGCAATGGCTCGAACCGGTCGCGTCCGACGTCGTAGACGATGCCTTGCAGCGTCTCGTCGTCGCGCGCGCCCTCATGCGCGGCAAGCCGGTCGCGCAGATCGATGAGCGCCTCGCGCTCCAGATCGGTGGGCGCGCGATAAACCTTGTGCGGCGCCACGAAATCCTCGTAATAGCGCACCGCACCGCCCGCCGCCGCGTCAAGATCGGGATGCGTCTCGGGGCTGGCCTCGGGCGCATAGCGGCGGATAAAGCCCCAGAGCGTGGCCTTGTCCTGCGCGGCAGAGACCGAGGCGAGGTTCAGGAGCATCGAGAAGGGCACGACCATACGGCTCTCGGGCACGTCGCCGTTGTGGATGTGATGCACCGGATTGTTGAGGCGCTGCGTGATGTCCTGCCCGGCATAGGCGCGCAATTGCTGGTGGTATTCGTCCAGCGCCTTGGGAATAACGTCGAAATAGAGCCGCTTGGCCGTCTTGGGCTTTTGATACATGAAATAGCTCAGGGATTCCGTCGCGGCATAGCGCAGCCATTCGTCGATCGAGATCCCGTTGCCGCTCGACTTGGAAATCTTCTGCCCGGTCTCGTCGAGGAACAGCTCATAGGTGAAATGCTCCGGCGCGCGTTCCCCAAGCGCCCGGCAGATGCCGTCATAAATGGGCGTGTTGGTGGAGTGGTCCTTGCCATACATCTCGAAATCGACGCCAAGCGCGGCCCAGCGCGCACCGAAATCCGGCTTCCATTGCAGTTTCACATGCCCGCCCGTCACCGGCAGCGTCCATTCGCGCCCCGTCTCGTCGTCAAAGGTGATCTCGCCCTTCACGCCATCGACATGCTTCATCGGCACGTACAGGACGCGGCCCGTCTCGGGGTGGATCGGCAGGAAGATCGAATAGGTCTGCCGCCGCTCCTCGCGCAGGGATTTCAGCATGATCGCCATGATCGCGTCATAGCGTTCGGCGGCGCGGCGCAGCACCTCGTCGAACTGCCCCGAGCGGTAGAACTCGGTGGCGGAAATGAACTCATACTCGAAGCCGAACGTATCGAGAAACCGCCGCAGCATGGCGTTGTTGTGCGCGCCAAAGCTGTCATGGGTGCCGAACGGGTCGGGCACGCTTGTCAGCGGTTTTTGCAGGTGTTCGCGCAAGGCGTCCTGATTTGGCACGTTGCCCGGCACCTTGCGCATCCCGTCAAGATCGTCGGAAAAACAGATCATCCGCGTCGGAATATCGCTGATCGCCTCGAAGGCGCGGCGGATCATCGTGGTGCGCAGCACCTCGCCGAACGTGCCGATATGCGGCAGGCCAGAGGGGCCATAGCCCGTCTCGAAAAGCACATGGCCCTTTTCGGGCGGGGCGTTCTCATAGCGTTTGAGCACCCGGCGCGCTTCCTCGAATGGCCAGGCTTTCGATTGCATCGCGGCGTCGCGCAGATCGGACATTGCTCAAACTCCAGATTTTCCGTGCGGGGACAGGACCGCGCGGCTTCGCGCTACCTATTGCCGGGACGCAAGACAGTCAATATTCTGCGCCGCAACATCACCCCTGAAAGGCATCCCATGTCCGATCCCGTCCCCCATCCGCTCAGCCCCGAGGATTGCCTCGTGGCGGTGATGATTGCCGTCTCGGCCTCGGACGAGGACATGCGCACCGCCGAGCTTGTCAAGATCGAGAGCCAGATCAACAACCTGCCGGTTTTTGCCAATTACGATCTCGACCGGCTGCGGGTCATGTCGCAAACGGTCTTTGACCTGTTTTCGGTCGAGGACGGACTTGACGCGCTCTTCGGTCTTGTCCGCGCCAACCTGCCTGAACGCCTCTACGAGACCGCCTATGCGCTTGCCTGTGATGTCGCTGCCGCCGACGGCACGCTCAACGACCGCGAATTGCGCCTGCTCGAGGAAATGCGCTACGAGTTGAACATCGACCGGCTGCACGCAGCGGCCATCGAGCGCGCGGCGCGCGCGCGTCACATGACCGTCTGAGCGCGATTGCCCCTCGCGCCGCGCGGCCATCACGCCTATAAGACCGGGCAAAACCACGCGGAGATGTCCCATGACCGGAGAATTGTCCCCCATCGACAAGGCCAAGTTCGTCGCCGCCAAACGCTCGGTCGATTATATCGAGGACGGGATGCGCGTGGGTCTCGGCACCGGCTCCACCGCTGCGTGGATGGTGCGCTGTCTGGGAGAGCTGGTGCGCGAGGACGGTCTCAGGATCAAGGGTGTGCCCACCTCCACCCGCACCGCTGAACTGGCCCGCGAGGTCGGCATCGAGGTGATCAGCCTCGACGAGGCGAAATGGCTTGATGTGACGATCGACGGCGCGGACGAGTTCGACGTCAATCTCAACCTGATCAAGGGCGGCGGCGGCGCGCTATTGCAGGAAAAGATCGTCGCCACCGCCAGCGACCAGATGATCGTGATCGCCGATATCGGCAAGGAGGTCGAGACACTCGGCGCCTTTCCGCTCCCGGTCGAGATCATCCCATTCGGCTGGCAGACAACGAAATCGCTGGTCGAGGAACTCTTGATCAACATGGACGTGCTGGGCCGCGACGCCACGCTGCGCATGAACGGCGACCGGCCCTTCATCACCGATGAGGGAAATTACATCGTCGACCTGCATCTTGCCCGCATCGGCAACCCGCATCAGCTTGCCATGGCGCTCAACCAGATGCCCGGGGTGGTCGAGAACGGCCTGTTCCTCGATATATGCGACGTTGTGATCCTCGGCTTCGGCGACGGGCGGGTCGAGACGCGCGACATCAACGACGGCACCGTGTCCGAGGACCGGATCGACTTTGTCGAAAGCGAGAATCTTTTCACCGATCTCGGCGATTGAGCCTTGCCCGCTTGGCATGGCGTGTTCCAGGGATTAGATGCGCCTCATGGCACGACACCAGACACATGACGGCCCCGGCCCCTCGCAACGGCAGTTGCGCGTCGGAGAGCTGATCCGCCGCACCCTGTCGGAGGTGCTGATGCGGGGCGATATCCACGATCCCGAGTTGAACCGCCTGTCGATCACCGTGGGCGAAGTGCGCTGTTCGCCCGATCTCAAGATCGCCACCGCCTTTGTCATGCCGCTTGGCGGGCGGGGGGCGGAGGACGCGGTCACGCTGCTGGCGCGCAACAAATCCGAATTGCGCCGCATCATCGGGCGCAAGGCGGGGCTGAAATTCACCCCCGATCTGCGCTTTCGCCTCGATGAGACGTTTGACCAGATGGACGAGACGCGGCGGCTTTTCGCAGAGGACAAGGTGCGCCGGGATGTGGAGGGGTAAAGGCCCCGGCCTGCGGCAAGCGCGCGTCATTGTCCGGCTTGACCGGGCAATCTCGTGGGTCGGGCTGTGGCCGGAGATGCTCCGGTCAAGCCGGAGCATGACGGGCACAGGCGGGACAGGACCGCGCGCGCTTGCCTCTGCGCTTCTGGCCGCGCTTGTTCTGCTCGCCCCCCTCCCCGCCGCCGCCTTCTGCCGCGCCATCACCTTTGAGGGTGCAGGCTATACGCTCTGCGGGGCCGATGCCGCGCGCGACGATATCCGCCTCTTTCTCAATGACCCGACGCGCGATACGCCGCTTGGCAGTTTCGCCAATATCGACCGGCAGCTGAAACCCGAGGGCAAGCGCCTTGCCTTCGCCATGAACGGCGGCATGTATCACGCCGACAGACGCCCCGTCGGCCTTCATGTCGAGGCAGGACAGGAGATAGCGCCCCTCGTCACCTCCGCAGGGCCGGGCAACTTCGGGATGTTGCCCAACGGCGTGTTCTGCGTGACCGGCACCACCGCCCATGTCATTGAAACGCGCCGCTTCGCGCGTGAGGCCCCCACCTGCCGCTTTGCCACGCAATCGGGGCCGATGCTGGTGATCGACGGCGCGCTCCACCCCCGCTTCCTCGAGGAGAGCGACAGCCGCCATATCCGCAACGGTGTCGGCACCTCGGCTGACGGGCGGCGCGTGTGGTTTCTCATCTCCGACGCGCCGGTGAATTTCCACCGCTTCGCCCGCGTTTTCCGCGACCACCTCGGCGCGCCACAGGCGCTCTATCTCGATGGCAAGGTGTCACGGCTCCACGCGCCGGGGCTTGCGCGCTCCGATCTCGGGTTTCCGCTCGGGCCGATGGTGGGCGTGGTGGTTGACGGCGGGACTGCACTGGACTAGGCGCTCGACCCTGATCTGAAGACAACAAGGGACCGGACATGGCACGAAAGCCAAAGGGGCGCGACCTTTCGGGATGGCTGGTGGTGGACAAGCCTGCGGGCCTCACCTCCACCGCCGTCGTCAACAAGGTCAAGTGGGCGCTTGAGGCGCGCAAGGCGGGCCATGCCGGCACGCTCGACCCGGAGGCGACCGGCGTTCTGGCTATCGCGCTTGGCGAGGCGACCAAGACCGTCCCCTATATCACCGACGCGCTCAAGGCCTATCGCTTTACCGTGCGGTTCGGGCAGGCGACCAATACCGACGATGCCGAGGGCGAGGTGATGGCGACAAGCGACGCGCGCCCCAGCGATGACGCGATCAAGGCCGCACTCGGGGCCTTCGTGGGCGAGATCATGCAGGTTCCGCCGCGCTTTTCCGCCGTCAAGATCGACGGTGAACGCGCCTACAAGCGCGCCCGCGACGGCGAGGAATTCGAGGTCGCGGCCCGACCGCTCTGGGTCGAGGAACTGCTGCTTGTGGACCGGCCCGATGATGATACGGCCGTGCTCGACATGGTCTGCGGCAAGGGCGGATATGTCCGCTCCATCGCCCGCGATCTTGGCGAGGCGCTCGGCTGTTTCGGCCATGTGGTCACGCTGCGCCGTCTCTGGTCCGGGCCGTTCGACGCCGAGGACGGGGTGAGCCTCGAGACGATCGAGGCACTGGCCCGCACCGGCGATCTGGACACCTATATTCGTCCGCTGGAGGAGGGGCTTTCGGATCTGCCCATGGTCACCGCCACGCCCGAAGGCGCGGCGCGGCTGCGCAACGGCAATCCCGGCATGGTGATCGCCAGCGATGTTGACTATGGCGAGGAATGCTGGGCCGCGCTCGACGGTCGCGCGCTTGCGGTGGGACACTACAAGGCGGGCGAATTGCACCCCGTGCGCGTCTTCAACCGATGAGCGCCCCCGAGGACCGGCACGACCCCGGCGGCAAGGTGCGGCTGCGCCTGCCCGACGGGGTGATCGGCGGTGCGACCTTCTCGCCTTGCGGGCGCTACCGGCAGGCTCTGACCCGCGACTGGACACACGAAGGCGTGCAGCCCCGCGCCGTGCTCTTTGTGGGCATGAACCCCTCGGTGGCCAGCGCCGAGGTCTCTGATCCCACCTGTCACCGCGAATTGAGCTTTGCGCGCGACTGGGGCTTTACCCGCTATCTCAAGGGCAATGTGCTGGACTGGCGCGCGACCTCGCCGCGCGACCTGCCCGCGCCGGACCTCGCGTGCAGCCCGGCCAATATCCCCGCGCTCCTCGCCATGGCCGAAGAGGCCGAGTTGATCGTCATGGCCTATGGCAAGCTGCACGCGCGCTATGGCGGGATCGTGCGCGCGGCCACACTCGCCCTGGCCGCAACAGGCCGCCCGCTACGGTGCTTCGGCCTCAACAAGGACGGCTCGGCCAGGCACCCGCTCTATCTGCGCAAGGATGCGGCGCTGGTGCCGTTTTCGATCGCATAGCGGATCGGCTCACCCGACATCATGCCCCCGGAACGCAAAAGGCCCCCGAACGGAGGGCCTTTCACAAGACTGGACGCGGTTGCGCCTAGTCCTCGATCCCGAGCGCCACAAAGCGCGGATCGCCCCCCCGCCGCACCAACAGCAGGAGGGACCGCCGCCCCGCCTCGCGCGCCTCGGCGATGCGGGCATCCATGTCGGCGATGCTTGCCACCTTCTGCTGGCCCGCTTCGGTGATCACGTCACCCGCGCGCAGGCCCTTCTCGAAGGCTTCGGATGCCTCGTCGACGCCCGTCACGACCAGCCCGGTCACGCTGCTGTCAAGCTCAAGCTGCCCGCGCACCTCGTCATCGAGCGGTTGGAGCGTCACCCCAAAGACGGATTTCTCCTCGGGTGCCTCCGGCGCGCCGCCGGGCTGCACCACCGGGATCGCGCCTTCGGCTTCCTCACGACGGCCAAGCGTCACCCGCAGCGTCTGCGTCTTGCCCTCGCGGAACACGATCACGCGCACGGTCTTGCCCACCTCGGTATTGCCCACCTGCCGCACAAGGCTGCGGGTGTCGGCCACGTCACGCCCGTCAAAGGACGTGATCACGTCGCCCGAGAGCATCCCGGCCTCCGCCGCCGGCCCCTCGGGCACATCGGTCACAAGGGCGCCTGCGGCCTTTTCCAGCCCCATGGCCTCGGCCACGTCCGGGGTCACGTCCTGAATGCGCACACCCAGCCAGCCACGCCGCGTCTCGCCGAATTCCTGCAACTGCGCGACCACCTGCTTGACCACGTTCGCGGCCATGGAAAACCCGATCCCGATGGATCCGCCCGTGGGGCTCAGGATCGCGGTGTTGACGCCCACGACCTCGCCATCGAGGTTGAAGAGCGGCCCACCCGAATTGCCCCGATTGATCGCCGCATCGGTCTGGATGTAATCGTCATAGGTTCCCGACAGCGCGCGATTGCGCGCCGAGACAATCCCGGCGGAGAGCGAAAAGCCCTGCCCCAGCGGGTTGCCCATGGCGAGCACCCAATCGCCCACACGCGCGGTGTCGCTGTCGCCGAACGTCACGTAGGGCAACGGCGTGTCGCTCTCGACCTTCAAGACCGCGATGTCGGTCTTGGGGTCCGTGCCGATGACCTTGGCGGGCAAGGTCTTGCCCGAGAAGAACTCGATGTTGATCTCGTCCGCGCCCTCGATCACGTGGTTGTTCGTGACCACGAAACCGTCCTCGGAAATGACAAAGCCCGACCCAAGCGCCGAGGACCGCCGTGGCCGGTTGCCCTCCTCCATCTGGTCGCGGAACCGCTCGAAGAAATCCTCGAAGGGCGAGCCTTCGGGCACCAACGGGCTTGCACCGGCATCGCCCTCGACCATCGTCGAGGTGGTAATATTGACCACCGAGGGGCTGACCTTCTGCGCCAGATCGGCGAAACTTTCAGGGCGCGCCTGCGCGATCATCGCCTGAGCGATCAAGAGCCCGATGCTCAATGCCAGCAGCCACAGGGCGCGCATCGGACCCTGCATCGGTCGTGTTGCGCTAATTACAGATTTGCTCACTCCGAACTCTCCTTTGATCAATTCCGGCTCTCGCCGGTCTGACTCAGCGTGCATGAGGGAATGTAGGGTCGCACGGGTCAATCGCAAAGCCCCTGCCATCGTGTCACCCCTATGTGATCCTCATGACACGCGAAAATCAAGCGCCAAGCGCCTTGGCGACCCAGATGAGCGCCAACCCCGTCACCAGCGCCAACAGACCCAGAAGCCGCCGCGCCTCGGGTGGGATCGCCGCCAGCGCCACAAGCATCTGCTCTACAAGCGAAGGGGCCAGCGCATAGACCAGCCCCTCCACAAGCAGCACCAGCCCGAGGGCCAGAAGCGCCGTTTCGATCATTCGGTGCCGCTGCCCGACCGGAAGTAATCGAAAAACTCGCCGTCCGGGGTCATCACCAGCATCGAGTTTTCACCCCCGAGCGATTTTTCGTAGGCTTCCATCGAGCGGTAGAAGGCAAAGAACTCCGGGTCCGCGCCAAAGGCTTCGGCAAACACCGCGTTGCGCTCTGCATCGGCCTCGCCCCGGATCACCTGCGCCTGCCGTTCGGCATCCGACAGCGTCTCGGTCACGGTCCGGTCAGCCAGGGCGCGCACCCGCTGCGCGGCCTCGTTACCACGCGCGATCTCGTCTGCGGCTTCGCGTTCACGCTCGGCGCGCATCCGCGCGAAAGTGGCTTCAAGGTTCTGATCGGGCAGGTTGGTCTGCTTCAGGCGCACATCGACCACGTCAAGACCAAGACCCTCCGCGCTGCGCTGCGCCTGCTGCCGAATGCGCAGCATCAGGCTGCGCCGTTCCTCTGACAGAATCGTGTCCGACGTCACCTGATCGGCACCCAGCACTTCGCGGATCTGCGCATTGAGGATCGACGACAGCCGGTCTTCGGCCATGCGGATACCGCCGACGCCGACCGCCTGACGGAACTGGACCACGTCACGAATCCGGTAGCGCGCGAAGGCATCGACCACCAGACGGCGGTCATCCGAGGGCGTCACCTCGATCGTGTCGGTATCGAGCGACAGGATACGGGCGTCATAGCGCACGACTTCCTGAATGAACGGGATCTTGAAGTTCAGCCCCGGCTCTTCCTTCACGGACTTGATCTGGCCAAATTGCAGCACCAGCGCCTTTTCGCGCTCGTCCACGACGAAGATGGACGACAGCCCGAGGAAAATCGCGACGACAAAAAACGGAAGGATGAATTTACCCTTACCCATGATCAATTCCCCCCTGCATTCGGATTGCTGCGACGCAGCTCATTGAGCGGCAGATATGGCACGATGCCGCTGCCGCCAGTGCCGCCATCGCCACCCAGAACCGCATTGTCCAGAATCGTCTTGTCGATTCCACCCAGAACCCGCTCCATCGTTTCGATATAAAGACGGCGGCGCGTGACCTCGGGTGCCTTGGAATATTCCGTGAGAACCGACGTAAAGCGGCTCGCATCACCCTGTGCCTCGTTGACCACGCGGGCACGGTAGCCCTCGGAGTCCTCGAGGATCTGCGCGGCCTGACCACGCGCCTCGGCCAGCACACGGTTGGCATAGGCATCGGCCTGACGTTGCAGACGGTCGCGCTCCTGCTCGGCGGCCTGCACTTCGCGGAAGCTGTCGATCACCTCGCCGGGCGGATCGGCTCTGTCGAGGTTGAGGCGAACAATCTGAATGCCGCTATTATACTCGTCCATCGTTTCCTGAATGTTGGCCATCGCCGTATCGGCGATGATTCCGCGATCCCGGTTGAGGATCGGCGACAGGTTCGACGCGGCGATGATCTCGCGCATGACCGATTCGGACACCGCCTGCACCGTCAGCTGCGGGTCGCGGATATTGAACAGAACCTTGGACGGGTCGGAAATGTTCCAGACGACCTGAAAGTCGATATCGACGATATTGGCATCGGTGGTCAGCATCAGCCCCTCTTCGCGCCCGCCGACCCGCCGTCCGATATCCTCGGTGCGTTCCGAGGTTACGTTCACGATCTCGGCCGAGACGACCGGCCACGGGGCAAAGTTCAGACCCGGATTGCCGGTCTTGTAGTATTTGCCAAGAAACAACTCGACGGATTGCTCTTCCGGCTTGACGGTGTAGAGGCTGGAAAACACCCAAAGCGCGACCGCGCCAAGCGCCGCAAGGCCAATCGTGCCCTTGCCGAATTTCGGTCCCTCTCCGCCGCCGCCTGCGCCGCCCCGGCCGCCGCCGCCGCGCCCGCCCATCAGCACGCGCAACTGGTCCTGACCCTTGCGCACCAGATCTTCGATCTCGGGGAGTTGCGAGCCGCCTTCGGGCGGTCGCCTGCCGCCACCGGGCGGGCGCCGGTCGTCATCGCCACCGCGATTGCCGCCTCCACCGCCCCACGGGCCACCATTGTTTCCAGCCATGAACATCTTCCCTTGTTGTATCTGCCGTTTCACGGGCTTGTGTCTAACCTGTGCAGGACGCCCGAGAAATCAAGCTGTCGCACCGGTGTTTTCATCGTCACGATCTCTTCCGACATGGTCGGATGCACCGCGACGGTGCGGTCGAAATCCTCTTTGGTCGCGCCCATCTTGACCGCAATTCCGGCCAACTGGATCATCTCGCCCGCGCCGGGGGCGACGATATGACATCCCAGCACGCGGCGCGTCTCGGCGCAGACCACCAGCTTCATCAACACCCGCGTGGCGCGCCCGGCAAAGCTCTCGCGCATCGGCTTGAACGAGGTGGCGTAGATTTCCACCGGTCCACGCTCGCGCGCCTCTTCCTCCGAGAGGCCCACGGTGCCCATCTCGGGCTGGGTAAAGATCGCCGTCGGGATCAGGTCGTGATCAACCGGAGTCGGGTTGCCGCCAAACACCGTCTCGACAAAGGCCATGCCCTCGCGGATCGCCACCGGCGTCAGGTTGACCCGGTCGGTCACGTCGCCGATGGCATAGATCGAGGGCACGCTGGTCTGGCTATAGTCATCGACCACGATCTCGCCCTTGCGCCCCACCGTGACACCCGCCGCCTCCAGCCCCAGATCGCGCGTGTTGGGCGCACGGCCCGTGGCAAAGAGCACCTGCTCAAAGACCGCTTCCTGCCCGTTGGTCCCGCAGACACGGTAGCCGCCGTCAACCGGCTCCATCTCGGCGATATTCGTGCCCAGATGCAGGTTGACCCCGGACTGGATCATCTCGTCCGAGACAAGCCCGCGCGCCTCCTCGTCAAAGCCGCGCAACACCTGCGCGCCGCGATAGAATTGCGTGACCGCAACGCCCAGCCCGTTGAGGATGCAGGCAAACTCGCAGGCGATATAGCCGCCGCCGATGATCAGCATGGATTTCGGCAGCCGCTCCATCAGAAACAGATCGTCGCTCACCATCGCGTGCTCGGCCCCCGGCAGATCGGGCTTGACCGGATGGCCGCCGGTGGCAATCAGAATGTGCCGCGCGCTCAGCCGCGTGCCGTCCGCCAACTCGACCGTGTGCGGATCAGCGAGCCGCGCGCGCATGTCGAAGGTCTCGACGCCATTGTTGCGCAGGATGCCGCGATAGACGCCTTCCAGCCGGTCCAGCTCGGCGTGGAGCTTGGTTCGGAACGCGCTCCAGTCGAACGCCCCTTGCGTCACCTCCCAACCATAGGCGCGCGCCTCGGCGATGGCGTCGGGAAATTCGGACGCAAAGACCATCAGCTTTTTCGGCACGCAGCCCCGGATCACGCAGGTGCCGCCATAGCGGCTCTCCTCGGCCAAAGCGACCTTCGCGCCGCCCTGCGCGGCCACGCGCGCCGCGCGCACCCCGCCAGAGCCGCCGCCAATCACGAAAAGGTCGTAGTCGAATGCCATGCCAATCGGCTCCTTTTCCTGCCCTTGGCTGACATATCGCAGCCGGGGGGCAATGTGAAACCCTCAATCGACCCCTCGGATGCAACAAGGCCGCGCCCCTTTCGGAACACGGCCTTGCGAAATCATGTCTGGCGCGGCGGCTCAGTGGAGCTTGGCCTCGACCTCCTTGATACCCGCATCGATCAGGCTGTCGGCCTCGGCGGCGGTCATCTGCTTGGCGATCACATCGCGCGCAGCGGCGGTGGCCACGATGATCGCCTCGTTGCGCACATCGCGCACGGCGCGGGCCTCGGCGCTGGCGATCTGGTCTTCGGCAGCCTGAAGGCGGCGGGCGATGGAGGCCTTGATCTCGGCCTTGGCCTGCACGGCGGCCTCTTCGGCCTCGGCCTTGGCCTGTTTCACGATCCGGTCGGCCTGTGCCTGCACGTCCTTCTGCTGACGCTCGTATTGCGCCAAAAGGGTCTGCGCCTCCTCGCGCAGGCACCGCGCCTCATCGAGATCGGCCTTGATTCCCGCGGCCCGCTCATCAAGCTTGCGGCCCAGAAGCCCCGGCACCTTGAGATAGACGAGCACGCCCACGAAGATGAGAAAGGCCAGCAACACCACGAAATCGGTGTTGCCCAGAGAAAAGAACGGGCCACCGGCGGCAAGCGCCGGGGTAGCGGCCAGTGTCGCGGCCAGTGTGACACTCAGCTTGCGCATCGGGCTCATCCTTTCATCCGGGCGTTGACAGCCGCAGTCACGCTGCGCCCGTCTGCCTTGCCACCCATGACCGAGACCAGCTCGGCGGCGACATCCTTGGCCACGTCCCGGACGGCATCAAGCGCGCCATCGCGGATCTCGGCCAGCGCCTTCTCGCCCTCGGCGGTGCGGGCGGCGATCTCCTGATCGGCCTTCTCGTTGGCCTTGTCCAGGTCGGCCTTGATGGCCGCCTTGGTCTCGGCAACAATTTTCTGCGCCTCGGCGCGGGCATCGGCCAGCGCCTTCTTGTAGGCCTCTTCCGCCTCGACCGCCTTGGCCTTGAGGTCCTCGGCGGCAGCCAGATCGTTGGTGATGGTCCCCTGACGCTCGGCCAGAACGGCGGCGATGCGCGGCAGGGCCACGCGCGACAGGATGAAATAGATCACGACCAACGCCACCAGAAGCCAGAAGATCTGGTTTCCGAATGTCGAGAAATCGAGCTGCGGAAGACCCGTCGCGCTCTCGGCCGCTTTTGCTTCGCTCGCCATGTCAGTCTCCCTCGGGAAAGGTCCGAATACACCGGGAGGCGCGCAACTGCCGCCCCCCGACCGTAAGGATCAGATACCCGTAAGGATCAGACGGCGAACATCAGCAGGAGCGCGACGAGGAACGAGAAAATCCCCAGCGCTTCGGCGAATGCGATGCCGATGAAGAGCGTCGCGGTCTGGCCGCCAGCGGCCGAGGGGTTGCGCAGCGCGCCAGCAAGGAAGTTGCCGGCAACATTGCCCACACCGATCGCTGCCCCGCCCATGCCCATGCAGGCCAGGCCAGCGCCGATATATGCACCCATTTGAACGATATCGCCTTCCATAGTCATGTCTCCTTACGTTGGAATTGGCAGTGGTTCGTGGCTCGTGGAGTGGGCGATGCCCACCGTAACTCAGTGATGAGGATGCAGCGCATCCTTGAGGTAAACGCAGGTCAGGATCGTGAACACGTAGGCCTGAATAAAGGCCACCAGCAGTTCCAGCGCATAGATCGTGGCAATCGCCAGGATCGACAGCGGCGTGACCAGGAGGCCGATGCCGGTGGAGAGGATGATCATCGGGGCAAAAGCCGCAAACACCTTCACCACCGCGTGCCCGGCCATCATGTTGCCGGCAAGACGGATGGAATGGCTCACGGGGCGCACGAAATAGGAAATCACCTCGATCAGCGCCAGCACGGGGCGCAGCGGCAGAGGCGCCGAACTGACCCAGAAGAGGCTCAGGAACCCCGCACCGTGACGCACGAAACCGACAATGGTCACGGTGAGGAACACCAGCATCGCCAGCACCGCCGTTACCGCGATGTGCGAGGTGGTGGTGAAGGCCATCGGCAGAAGGCCCAGCATGTTCGCGAAGAGGATGAAGAGAAACAGCGTCATGATGTAGGGAAAGAACACCAGCCCGTCCTTGCCCGCCACATCCTCGACCATCTTGCGCACGAAATCATAGGCCAGCTCGGCGATGGATTGCGTCCGGCTCGGGATCGTGGCGCGGCCCGCCGTGCCCAGGACCAGCAGCGCAAAGATCGCCGCCACGGTCAGCGCCATCCACAGCGTCACGTTGGTCAGCGTGAAGATGCCGACCGCACCCTCGCCGAAGAGCGGCTTGACCATGAACTGATCCATCGGGTGGAACACCAGACCGGGCTCTGCGGCCCCATGCGCTTCAGTCGCCATCCTTCGCCCTCTCATCCCCGCCCGTATCGGGCGTTTTCGTCTCCTGCATCTCGGCGGCAGAGCGCATCATCGTCTTGATGCCCGCCGCGAGACCCAGCAAAGTGAACACGACAAGGAAAACCGGCAGCGTGCCAAACAGCAGGTCAAGCCCGTATCCCATGCCGAAGCCGATCATGAGACCGGCCACAAGCTCGATCACCATCCGCCACGCGTGCTGCGCCTGCGAATAATGCTCCTCCCGGTGGGGACGCGGCGCATCCTTGCCGCGCAGCTTGGCAATCCGCGTTTCGATGTCTTTCAGACGCTCGTCACGATCCGGATCGGTCACGCGCAACCCCCTTGGGAAGTTGACGTCTTGCTATGGCGGCAGGCTGCGCGAGTCAAGCGCGCGAAATGGCGGCGTCACTCCCTATTAAATATTTGTTTTATCGAGTATTTTTGGAACGATGAAGCGGGGCGGTCATTCTGCCGCAACCACCCCGGCGGGCCTTGGGGGCGGTTGCGGGATATTCAACCATGCGGTTGAGTTTCAGCGCACCACGAAGACCGAGACCGGCGCGTGCTGCGCGATATAGCCGCCATGCGAGCTGAAGATGTGCTCGAGGAACCCCGGCACATGGCTTGCCATGATCACCAGATCGGCACCGGTCTCGTCGATGGCCTGCATCAGCGCCGCCGTGGTCTCGACCGCCGGATCGTGGCTGATGATGGGCCGCGCCTCGACCTCGGCCCCGTGCGTGGCGCGCAACTCCTCGGCAAAAGCCTTGACCGTGGTGGCAAACTCGCCCGGCGTATGGCCAAGCGCGCCCGGCAATTCGCCGCCGACGCTGACCACAGTGATCTTTGCGCCGTGGCGCTTTGCCATGTCGCCCGCCACCGCGAGCGCCTTGGCCAGCCTGTCCTTGTGGACGAGATCGACGGGAACCATGATGTTCGAGAACATGTTCTTTCCTTTCCTGTTTCCTTGGATCGTCTGCGGACCCTAGCCGCCCTACCCTGCCAGCGCCTTGCCCTGAATCAAACCCGCTTGCATTAAGGCGTTGACGCCGCCCGTGCGCCTCGGGCTTATACCCGCATGTCCAAGGCGCAGGCTCTCGATACCGTCTTTGCCGCCCTCGCCGATCCGACGCGACGGGCGATCCTTGCCATGCTGCTCGAGGACGACATGGCGGTGACGGACGTGGCCGAGCCGTTCGCGATGAGCCTTGCCGCGATTTCCAAGCATCTTGGGATCCTCGGCCGTGCGGGCCTCATCACACAGGAGCGGCGCGGGCGCGTGGTCTGGTGCAAGCTGGAGCCCGACGCGCTGCGCGATGCCTCGATCTGGATGCAGGGGTTCGGTCAGTTCGAGGCGGTCAATCTCGACGCGTTCGAGCGGTTTCTGGCGCGGGAACTGCCGGATGACGCCTGACGCACGTCATCTCGCCCCGGCGCAGATCGAGACGGTGGCGCGCGCAGTGGTGATGCCGATGCACCCGGGCAGCCACGCCTGCGGCGTGCTGGACGAGGGAGGGGCACCCCTTCCCATGGCGCGCACGCTTCTTTCGGGAAGCCGCTTTACCCCCGATCCCGCCCCACCGGAGGCCACGCCCGCGCGGCTTGCCGGTCGCTGGCTCTTTGCCGGGGTCGGACGGCATCATTTCGGGCATTTCCTGCTCGAGGCCACGCCGCGGCTCTGGGCGCTCGACCATCTCGGGGCACGGCCGGACGGCATCCTGCTCTTGCCCATGGCGGGGCGCGACATCGCCGCCGTGCTGCGCCGCCGTCTGGGACCGCTTCTGGACCTGCTCGGACAGGGCCTGCCGGTGCATCTTGTGATGGAACCCACCGAGGTCGAGACCCTGATCGTCCCGTCGCAGGGCTTTGGCCACCTGGACTGGACCCATGGCACGCCCGAGGCGCGCGCCTATATGCGCCGCCATCTGTCGGCCATCGCGCCGGATGGTCCCGAACGGCTCTATATCTCGCGCCGCCGCCTCAAGAACCCGGCCCAGCAGGTGCCGTATGAACGGCAGATCGAAAAATGGCTCTCGCGCGCGGGGTTCACGATCTTCTATCCCGAGCGGCATTCCATCCCCGAGCAGATCGCCGCTTACCGCGCCGCGCGCGTGCTGCTCGGCCCGGACGGCTCGGCCTTTCATCTCGCGCCTTTCGTGGCCCATCCGGAGGCGCGTATCGGTCTCATTCAGCGGCGCACACGTCAGCCGGTTTTTGATGCCATCAAGCGACAGATCGGGGGGTTCGCCGGGATCACGCCCTGGACCAGTGCCGCGCTTGCCACCACCGCGCCCGACACCCGCGAAAGCGCCCTGCCGCCAGAACTGCACCGGCTGCGCGCCGATCTCGGTGCGGCCGGCTTTCTCTGATCAGCTCTGCCAGTCCTGCGCGCGCTCCTTGAGAAAGCGCAGGAAGGCCTGCACCTTGGTCGTGCGGTGCAGATCCATGTGTGTCACCAGCCAGAGCGGCGCGGCCCAGTCGGCACGCGGTGCCATGACCTGTAGCAGATCGGGATGATCGCGCGCCTGCGTCACCGCGACGAATCCGATCCCGGCCCCGGCAAGAATGGCGTTGCGCTGCGAATGCACGTCGCCTGCGCGGAACACGATCGCCTCGGGCGGCACCGTCTCGTTGAGCCAGCGGTGGAAGGGCGCGCGCGTCTTGGGATCGTCCGCGCCGACAAAGCGATGGCGCGCCAGATCGCCCTCGCCCTCGGGCACACCATGGCGCGCGACATAGTTCCCGGCGGCATAGAGCGCGAATTCCTGACGAAAGAACGGTTGCACCACGTTGTCGGGCTGATCGGGGGCGGTGCCTGCGCGCACCGCCACATGCGCTTCGCCATATTCCAGCCGGAACAGGCGGTCCCCGGTCAGGTAGCGCACGATCAATTCGGGATACCCGGCCTGGAAATCCGCGAGCGCCGGGGCAAGCAGATGGCTCAGCCCGCTGATCGAGGTCACGACCAGTTCGCCGCCCACCTCGTTGCCCTGGCCGCGCAGCCGGCCCGCCAGTTGATGAAACTGGTCGTCCGTCGCCTGTGCCACGCGCAACAGGTCGTCGCCCGCCTCGGTGGGCGTGTAGCCGCGCGCATGGCGCTGAAAAAGCCGCACGCCAAGCCGCTCTTCAAGCGCGTCGATATGGCGGATGACCGTGGCGTGATGCACGCCCAGCACCTCCGCCGCGCCGCTGACCGTGCCCACCCGCGCCACGTGAAAGGCGGTGCGCACCTCGTCCCAGTTGTCCATGGCCATGCCCGCCCTGCCCGCAATTTCACCCGCCCAACTATGAGGTGGTGACGAAAGAGTTGCAATCGGGCACGATGCCCCCAGCCTCGGAATGTCAGACGACCGCGAGGCCAAGAGCGAGACATGGCGGATGAAGATCACGCACGATACCCCCGGTCTACTGATCGCCGAAGACATGCCGTGGTTATTCGCGGTGATGCTCTCGCTCGGCCTGCTGCTCTTTGTCGGCGTCGGACTTCTGGTCAGTTCCCGGACGCTGATCGGTGCCTTCGTCATGGCAGGCATCGGGGGCGGCATGTGCTTTGCCGCGATCTGTGTCTTCGTCGAGCGCCTGCAAATCATTCTCGACGCACGCGCGGGCACCGCGACGCTACGCTCCCGCACCATCCTGCGCCACCGCGAGGAGGTGCTGCCTTTGGCGGACGTGCTGCGCGCCTCAGGCGAGACCACGCTCTCGGGCGGCGACACCGGTAGCGACCCCTCCCGCGTGCGCCGCCGGATGTATCGCCCCTCGCTCGTGCTCTCCGACGGGGCGGGCGGCGAGGTGCTGCGCCCGATCACCGAGATCTATGACAGCAGCCCCGCTTCGGGCGCGGTGGTGCGCGCCATCAACCTCTGGCTGGACCGGCATCGCACTACTGCCCCCACCTCCGGTGCTTGACTCGTCCCGCCTGCACGCGTAAACGCCAGCCCAAGTTCCCGGAGGCCAGACGCTTCCGGTCCCGGCCCGGTGCCGGGATCGCCCCCCACCAGCGCGTTGCGCCCGTGGGGGCGTTTATGTTTTGAGGCGTCACCCCGGCGCGGCATGGCGGTAACCGGCAAAGGAGGCCCGGCAATGTTCGAAAACCTGTCCGACCGCCTCTCCGGCGTTCTCGACCGTCTCACGCGGCAGGGCTCGCTCTCCGAAGAGGATGTCAAAACCGCCCTGCGCGAGGTCCGCGTGGCCCTGCTCGAGGCCGATGTCTCGCTTCCCGTCGCACGCGACTTCATCAAGCGGGTGGAGACCGAGGCCACCGGTCAGGCCGTCACCAAATCCGTCACCCCCGGCCAGCAGGTCGTCAAGATCGTCCATGACGCGCTCATCGCCACCCTGCGCGGCGAGGGCGACCCCGGCGCGCTCAAGATCGACAACCCGCCCGCGCCCATTCTCATGGTCGGCCTGCAAGGTTCGGGCAAGACCACCACCACCGCCAAGCTCGCCAAGCGGCTCAAGGACCGCGAGGGCAAGCGCGTTCTGATGGCCTCGCTCGACACCAACCGCCCCGCCGCGATGGAACAGCTTGCCATTCTGGGCCGCCAGATCGGCGTCGATACCCTGCCCATCGTCAAGGGCGAGGACCCCGTCGCCATCGCCAGACGCGCCAAGACGCAGGCCGCGCTTGGCGGCTACGACGTCTACATGCTCGACACCGCCGGCCGGCTGCATATCGACGCCGAGCTGATCGCACAGGCCGCCGCCGTGCGCGACGTGGCCAACCCGCGCGAGACGCTGCTCGTGGTCGATGGCCTCACCGGTCAGGATGCGGTGAACGTCGCCACCGAATTTGACGACAAGATCGGCGTGACCGGCGTCGTCCTCACCCGGATGGACGGCGACGGGCGCGGCGGTGCGGCCCTCTCGATGCGCGCCATCACCGGCAAGCCCATCCGCTTCGTGGGCTTGGGCGAAAAGCTCGACGCGCTTGAGACCTTCGAGCCAGAGCGCATCGCCGGTCGCATCCTCGGCATGGGCGACATCGTCGCGCTGGTGGAAAAGGCGCAGGAGACCATCGAGGCCGAGCAGGCCGAGAAGATGATGCGCCGGATGCAGAAGGGTCAGTTCAACATGAACGACCTGAAGGGGCAGCTCGAGCAGATGCAGAAGATGGGCGGCATGGAAGGGCTCATGGGCATGATGCCCGGCATGGGCAAGATGGCCAAACAGGTGCAGGAGGCAGGCTTTGACGACAAGGTGATCACACGCCAGATCGCTCTCATCCAGTCGATGACGAAAAAGGAACGCGCCAACCCCGCCCTCCTGCAGGCCAGCCGCAAGAAGCGGATCGCGGCAGGCGCGGGTCAGGATGTGTCCGAGTTGAACAAGCTTCTGAAAATGCACCGCCAGATGGCCGACATGATGAAGAAACTCGGCCGCAACAAGGGCGGGATGCTCAAGCAGGCGATGAAGGGCATGTTCGGCAAGGGCGGGATGCCCGACATGAACGACCCACGCGCGATGGAAGAGGCCGCCCGCGCCATGGGCGGCAAGCTGCCGGGCGGTCTGGGCGGCTTGGGCGGTGGTGGCCTGTCGCTCCCCCCCGGCCTCTCGGGCCTTGGCAAGAAGAAATAATGTCCAGCGCGCCCACCCTCACCACCGAGCGTCTGATCCTGCGGGCCCCGCGCCTGTCGGATTTCGAGGCTTGGGCCGACTATTACACCAGCCCCCGTGCTGCGCACGAAGGCGGACCGTTCGACCGCGCGCAGGCTTATCGTATTTGGGCGTCAGACGTGGCGCTTTGGGGACTGCGTGGCTATGGGCCTTTTGGCATAGATGACCGCGCCACCGGCACCTATCTGGGCGATGTGGGCATCTATCAATCCGCGGAGTATCCCGCTCCGGAACTCGGCTGGTTCGTCGTGCCTGAGGCCGAAGGCCAAGGCATTGCTTTTGAGGCCGCAGCCGCCGTGCTCGATTGGTTGCGCGCCACCACCGACTGGCCGCATGTCACCAGTATCATAGACCCGGCCAATGCACGGTCGGTGGCATTGGGGCTGCGTCTGAACGGCGTGATTGACCCAAGCTTGCCCGGCATCGATCCCGGCGATGTGGTGATCCGCCATGATTTGCGGGGGGCCGCATGACCCTCGTCCAAGCGCCCGTATTGGAAACGCCCCGCCTTGTCTTGCGCGGGCCTGAGGTGCGCGACATCGAGCCGATGATCGCCTTCCTCCTCGACCGCGAGCGCGCCGAGGGCTTTGGTGCGTCCCCGAACCGGGGCGATGCGTGGCGCTGGTTCGCGCTCAACGTCGGCCACTGGCATATCCACGGCTACGGCTATTTCACGATTGAGGACAAGGCCAGCGGGCAGCCTGCGGGCATCACCGGTATCTGGAACCCCGAAGGCTGGCCCGAGCCGGAACTGGGCTGGGTCGTGTTCGAGGGGTTCGAGGGGCAGGGCATCGCCCATGAGGCAGCGCTGCGCGCCCGGCAATGGGCCTATGAGGATCTGGGCCTGACCACCCTCACCTCCAACATCGTGCCCGGCAACACCCGCTCCATCGCGCTCGCCGAACGGCTCGGTGCGTGGTTCGAGCGGGAATACGACAATATCCACATGGGCCGCGATTTCCTCTATCGCCATCCCGGCCCTGACGACGACGGCTCGGTGGAGGCTTACGCATGACCGATGACGCCATCATCCGCGCCGCCCGGCTTCTGGCCGAGCACCGCAAGAGCATCGACCGGCTCGACGCGATCCTCGTCTTTACCCTGGCCGAACGGTTCAAGCACACCCAGGCCGTGGGCAAGCTCAAGGCCGAACACGACCTTCCCCCGTCCGATCCCGCGCGCGAGGCGCAACAGATCGAACGGCTCGAAGAACTGGCGAAATCCGCCGATCTCGACCCGGAATTCGCCCGCGAATTCCTCAACTTCATCATCGCCGAGGTGATCCGTCATCACCGAAAGCACCAATCGTAGGGTGGGGTTCAACCCCACCAAACCCCCGCCATTAAAGGAGACTATCAAATGGCCATGAAAATCCGCCTTGCCCGTGGTGGCTCGAAAAAGCGCCCCTTCTACCGCATCGTCGCGGCCGACAGCCGTATGCCGCGCGATGGCCGCTTCATCGAGAAGCTGGGCACCTACAACCCGCTGCTGCCCAAGGATAGCGAGGATCGCGTGAAGATGGATATCGAGCGCATCCAGCACTGGCTGGCGCAGGGCGCACAGCCGACCGACCGCATCAGCCGGATGCTCGAAGCCGCAGGCGTCATCGAGACGAAGCAGCGCGCCAACCTGAAAAAGGCCGAGCCGGGCAAGAAAGCCCAGGAACGCGCCGCCGCCAAGGCCGAGAAGGCCGCCGCTGCCGCCGCCGCCGCCGAAGAGGCCGCCGCCGAGTGAGCACAAGGTAAGGCGCTGGAATGTCGCAGTTTTCCGAGGACTTCCAGACCGGCCTGCGCGATCTCATGCGCTGGCGGCGCGACGTGCGCCGCTTTCGCCCTGATCCTGTGGACGAGGCGCTCTTGCAAGAGTGCCTCGCGACCTTTGCTCTTGCGCCCTCGGTCGGGCTCAGCGAGCCGTGGCGCATCGTGCAGGTCTCAAGCCCCGCCGCCCGCGCCGCCGCCCTGGCCAATTTCGAGACGGCAAATGCGCACGCGCTTGACGGATATGACGGCGAAAAAGCCCGCGTTTACAGCGGGCTGAAGCTGACGGGGATGCGCGAGGCCCCGGTCCAGCTTGCGGTTTTCTGCGACGAGGCGACCGACAAGGGCGCGGGCCTCGGGGCCGCCACCATGCCCGAGATGCGGCGATATTCCGTGGTGGCCGCCATCACCCAATTCTGGCTTTATGCCCGGGCGCGCGGCCTCGGCCTTGGCTGGGTGTCGATCCTCGATCCCGCGCGCCTGTGTCAGGACCTCGAGGTTCCGGACACCTGGGCACTTGTGGCCTATCTCTGCATCGGCTGGCCCGAAGAGGAAAGCGCCGCGCCGGAACTGGAGCTTGCCGGGTGGGAGCAGCGTCGTCATCATGTGCCGATGGAAAGCCGATGACCCCCTGCGAAAGGACATAGTGATGAGCGATACGGTTTGTCTGGGCGCGATTGCCGGGGCCTTCGGCGTCAAGGGAGAGGTCCGGCTCAAGACGTTCACCGCGACGCCAGAGGACATCGCCGCCTATGGCCCGCTCAGCTCTGAGGATGGCAAACGCAGCTTCGAGATCACGCTGACGGGGCAGACCTCGGGCGCGCTTACCGCGCGGCTGTCGGGCATCGCCACCAAGGAACAGGCCGACGCCCTGCGCGGCATCCGCCTGCATGTGCCGCGCGCGCGCCTGCCCGCCCTGCCCGATGACGAGTTCTACCATGCCGATCTGATCGGGCTCGAGGTGTTCGATACCGGCGGCGCAGCCCTTGGCCGCGTCAAGGCGGTGCTCAATCACGGCGCGGCGGACCTGCTGGAAATCGAGGGGCCGGGCGTCACCTCGACCGTGCTGTTGCCCTTCACCCGCGAGGCGGTGCCGACGGTTGATCTCGCCTCTGGCCGGATCGTGGCCGACCCGCCCGATGGGCTCTTCTAGACCATGGCCGACACGCCCCGTTCCCATGGCAGCAAGAGCATCCGCCCCTCGCTTGCACCGCGCGACCTGATGGCAGAGGCGGCACCGCGCCCCGGTGTCTGGGGCGCGCGCATCATCACCCTTCTGCCACAGGCCTTTCCCGGCGTGCTTGGCGAGAGCCTGACGGGGCGCGCCCTGCGCGACGGGCTATGGTCGCTCCGGACAATCGACCTGCGCGCCTTTGGCGAGGGGCGACACCGCAATGTCGATGACACACCCGCAGGCGGCGGCGCGGGCATGGTGCTGCGCGCCGATGTGATGGGCCGCGCGATTGACGAGGCGATGGCCGCCACCCCGCCCGACTGGCCGCTGGTCTATCTCAGCCCGCGCGGCGCGCCGTTTTCGCAGGCGCGCGCACAATCTCTGGCCGCCGGTCCCGGTGTCACGCTGATCTGTGGCCGGTTCGAGGGGCTGGATGAACGGGTGATCGCGCATTACGGCATCGAGGAAATCAGCCTTGGCGATTTCGTCATGACCGGCGGCGAGATTGCGGCACAGGCGATAATCGACGCGTGCGTGCGGCTTTTGCCCGGTGTGCTCGGCAACGAGACCTCTACCGAGGAAGAGAGCTTTGCCGACGGCCTGCTGGAGCATCCGCACTACACCCGCCCGCCCGAATGGCGCGGGCTGACCATCCCCGAGGTGCTGACCTCGGGCGATCACGGCAAGGTGGCGGCGTGGCGGCGCGAGATGTCCGAGCGCATCACGCGGGACCGCCGCCCCGACCTCTGGCAGGCGCATCTTGAGCGCGGCAAGGGCGGCTGATCTTGCGGCGCGCGGTGCAAACGGGCTAGGTGATCCGCAACGCGCCAAGGCAGGAGCCCGAGATGACCAAAGACCCCAAGGCCCATACCGAAAAGATGAAGCGGATCAAGGCTGCCCGTGACAAGCTCATGGAGCACAAGACCGGCGAGAAGGGCCTCATCATCGTCCATACCGGCAACGGCAAGGGCAAGAGCAGTTCCGGCTTCGGGATGATCCTTCGCTGCATCGGTCACGGCTTTCCCTGCGCGGTGGTGCAGTTCATCAAGGGGTCGATGCCGAGCGGCGAGCGTGACCTGCTCAAGGAGCGGTTCGCCGATATCTGCGCGTTTCACGTGATGGGCGAGGGTTTCACCTGGGAGACGCAGGACCGCGAACGCGACACCGTCATGGCGCAAGCGGCCTGGGACAAGGCCAAGGAACTGATCCGGGACGAGAAAAACCGCATGGTGCTTCTGGACGAGATCAACATCGCACTGCGTTATGACTATCTCGACATCAACGATGTGGTGACGTTTCTGGCCGAGGAAAAGCCACCGATGACCCATGTCGTCCTGACCGGGCGCGACGCCAAGCCCGCGGTGATCGACATCGCCGATCTGGTCAGCGAGATGAAAGAGATCAAGCACCCGTTCCGCGAGCAGAACATCAAGGCACAGGCCGGCGTGGAATTCTGACGCCAAGGCTTGATCGCCCGACCGTTCCCGCCTATACCCCGGTGGTCTGGAATCGCTTTGGCGGCTCCGGGCCGTTTTCTTCTGGCATCTCCCGCAGCTTTCTTCGGCCCTACGCGGCAGCCACGGAAAACAGTGTGACAGACAAGGACGACCTGATCTCTGGCGGGCGCATCTGCGGACCCGGAAGAAGACCAAGAGCTCTGAGGACGCGAGACATCTTTGCGGGCATAACCGCAGGCAAATCAGGAGAGAAGCGATGGACATTATCGCTCAGTTGGAGGCGGAACAGATCGCCTCGCTCGGGAAGACCATTCCCGATTTCAAGGCCGGCGACACGATCCGCGTCGGCTACAAGGTGACCGAGGGCACCCGCAGCCGCGTGCAGAATTTCGAAGGCGTCTGCATCAGCCGCAAGAACGGCAAGGGGATCGCCGGATCGTTCACCGTCCGCAAGATTTCGTTTGGCGAAGGCGTGGAACGGATGTTCCCGCTCTATTCGACCAATATCGACAGTATCGAGGTTGTGCGCCGGGGCCGCGTCCGCCGGGCCAAGCTCTACTACCTGCGCGCGCGTCGCGGCAAATCCGCCCGGATCTCCGAGGACGCCAATTACAAGCCCCTCTCGGGCAAATCCGCATAAGGACCGGCACGATGAAAAAGGACATCCACCCCGATTACCACGTCATCGACGTCAAGATGACCGACGGCACCATCGTGCAGATGCGCTCGACCTGGGGCAAGGAGGGCGACACGCTCTCGCTCGATATCGACCCCTCGGTGCACCCCGCCTGGACCGGTGGCGGCACCCGCCTCACCGATGCCGGTGGCCGCGTGTCGAAGTTCAAGAACAAATACGCCGGTCTCGGGTTCTGATCACCCCTCCGGTTGCCGATGCTGCGCCGCCCCATCGGGGCGGCGTTTGCGTTTCGGCCTCAGAGGATCGAGGATTTGACGGGCAGTCCGCCAATGTAGACTTCGTCAATCGCGCGGTCATCGCCCATGATCTGCAACACGAAGAGCTCCTCGGCCAGCGTGGTCGCACGCACCATGCGCAGGGCCATGGCCGGGGTGGCCTGCGCGTTCAGCACGACAATATCCGCCTCGGTTCCCGCCTCCAGCGTGCCGATCCGGTCCTCAAGCCCAAGCACAGCGGCATTGCCCCGCGTGATCCAGTCGAAGGCCTGCAACGGATGCAGCGACTGGCCGCGCAATTGCAGCACCTTGTAGCCCTCGTTGAGCGTCTGGAGCATGGAATAGCTGGTGCCGCCGCCGACATCGGTGGCGATGCCAGACAATATCCCACGCGCGCGCAACCCGGCCTCGTCAAAGAGGCCACTGCCCAGAAAGAGGTTCGAGGTGGGGCAGAAAACCGGATGCGCGCCGGTTTCGGCCAGCGCTGCGATCTCGCGCTCTGACAGGTGGATGGCATGGCCAAGCAGCGCCTTTGGCCCAAGCAACCCGTAGGTTTCATAGACATCAAGATAGTCGCGCGCCATTGGATAAAGCTGCGCGGTATAGGCGATTTCATCCTTGTTCTCGGATAGATGCGTCTGGATGTGACAACTTGGGTTCTCGCGCGCCAGCACCTGCGCCATTTCCATCTGTTCGGGCGTCGAGGTGATAGCAAAGCGCGGCGAGATGACATAGCCGTTGCGCCCCTTGCCGTGCCAGTCGGCGATCAGCGCGGTGCTGTCGTCATAGCCGCTCTGGGGCGTGTCGCGCAGCCCCTCGGGCGCGTTGCGGTCCATCAGCACCTTGCCGCCCAGCATCCGCATGTTGCGCCGCGTGGCCTCGGCGAAATAGGCCTCGACCGATGTCTTGTGCACCGAGCAGAAGGCGACGGCAGTGGTCGTGCCATGGACGATGATCTGGTCGAAGAAGGCCCGCGCCATCGCCGCGCTGTGCGCCTCCGAGGCAAAGCGGGTTTCCTCGGGGAATGTGTAAGTGTTCAGCCAATCCAGAAGCTGCGCGCCCCATGACGCGATCACCTGCACCTGCGGGAAATGGATATGCGTGTCGATGAACCCGGCCATGATCAGATGCGGGCGGTGATCGGTCACCGGCACATCGCCCGCCTTTGCGCGAAGATCGGCGAATGGCCCGATCTCGCGGATCAGGCCGCCGCGGATCAAAAGGCCGCCATCCTCGATATAGGTATAGGCGCCGGTATCCTCGCCGCTTTCAGGCGCGCGATGAAAGGTCAGAAGGCGACCGCGAAGCAGGGTTTGTGTCATTATAGGTCTCAAATCCGTCATTGGGGGAAGGGGCGGCGCGTCGGCCGCCCGCTCCGGTTCACGCCTGTCTGGCGGGGGTGTCGTCGTCGATCATGTCGGGCTCGTCCGGGACGATGATGCGATGCAGCAGGTCCTCTTTCGGGGCAAACGCCGGATAGATCGTCAGGAACGCGCCGATGATGAGATAGCCGATGGTGATCCCGTCAAACTGCGGCATCTGCAAGGTGAAGGAATGGATCACCCCCACCGACGACAGCACCGCCGCCGCGATGGCAAAGCCCCCGGCCATGCGAAACCGCCCGTCGATCACATCGGCCACGATCGCGCCCCAGATCAACCCGGTGATGATCGCCCCCTGGCTCAGCGCCAGATGCCCCTCGAAATGTGCCCCCTCGCGCAGCAGCGCCGCCGTCAACGCATCGTCGCCAAGCGCGGGCAGTCCCTCGACGCCCGAGGCGCGCAAGGCGTTCATGAGCGAGCCCCATTTCACCATCAAAAACCCCGAGATATGCGGCAGGATCGCGAAGGATACGGCGGCCATGTGCATCGGTTTGACCGCCCAGGCGGTGTTGGTGATGAGGCTGACCGAGACAAAGACCAGCACCGGCGCAGCAGCGGCAAGCGGGATCAGCCCGGCCAGAAAGGACAGAAAGCCAAAGAAGGCCGCCGCCCCGATCACCACGGCCACGCCGATGATATACCCGGCATGGGCATCCAGCCGCTTGTAGGCGGGATGGCCGATATAGACCGTGGTCGGAAAGGGCGAGCCGAACACCGCGCCCAGCATCGTGCCCGCCCCGTCGGTGACTTGGCACAGGCCCACCGGATAGCTGTCACCGGCGGCTTCCGCGGATTCGACATTGTTCATCGTCTCGATGAAATTGTAGATCTGCACCGGGATCAGCACGAGGAAAAGCTCGGGATTGGCGAAAAGATACTGCACACCGACCACCAGATCGCCGAAATAAGGCACCGGCGGGTAAAACCCCACGCCGCTCAGGTCGATGCGCGATTGGCCAAGGAACACCCCGATCACCGTGCCCACGCCGATGGCCACCAGCCCCGCAGGCACGTTGCCCGGCAGCCGAAACCGCCCGATCAGCCCCCAGAGGATAAAGAGAAGCGCGGCAAAGCCGATCACCGGGTTCTCGAAAATCTCCGCCAGCGGCACCGAGCCGATGAACACCAGCGCGATCCCGCAGAGCGTGCCCAGCATCCCGGCGCGCGGTGTGATCCGCTTGAGGAACGGGCCGACAATCGCCCCGAGGGCGGCAACGATCCCGCCGATAAAGCCCGCGCCGATCCCCACCTGCCACGCCAGAAGCGGGTCTTGCGTCGCCCAGTAGATCGGCCCGATCACCCCGAAAAGATAGACAAACATCACCGGTGTCGAGATGCCGTAAGGCAGCGCGGTCACGTCGCGGCCCTGTTTCTGGGCGGCCCATTTCGCCAGATAGGTATAGACCGCGACACCGGCCAGAATGGCGATGGCCGCCCCCGGAACGATCCGGCCAAAGACGATCTCGGCGGGCATCTGGAACACGAATTGACAGATCCCCGACAGGATCAGCAGGTTGACAAGGTTGTCGGTAAAGAGCGCCCAAAAGGCGCTGAAATCGCTGCGTGTGAACAGCGTGTAGGTGTAACTCCTCCCGTCCATGACGGTCTCCTCCTCTGACAGAACCGGCCCGGCGTGACGGATGTCAGGCCGATTTCCCCTCCCGGTCGTTCCCGTGCCCCGACAGGGGCGCGTCCTGTGCCCCATGCGGGGCGATTGCGGCAGTTTCAGAGGTCAATTCGGCCATCACCTCGGCCACCACGAAGGCGGCGATGACGCCGGGCCGCTTGTCGCGGCTACCGCTTGCCCCGATGGGGCATGTGAGAGTGTCGATAGTCTGCGCGCCCGCGTGCCGTTTGGCCCAGGCGCGGAACTTGGCGCGTTTGCTGGCAGAGCCAATCATGCCGACATAGGCCGCATCGCCCCGGTCGAGGGCGGCCGCGGTCAGCAGGAAATCAAGCCCGTGATCATGGGTCAGGATGACGAAGGCGCTGCGCGGCGGGGCGGCCATGATCTCGGCCTCGGGCAGCACGCTCACGCGCCGCTCCACCGCCGCCGTGCATAGCGCCAATTCGTAGGGGCGGGTGTCGATCAGGATGCAGCGCACCGGCAGATGCTGAAACAGATCGGCCAGCGCGCGCCCGACATGACCCGCCCCCATGACATGGACATGCGGCAGCGCCGCGTCGTTCTGTGCCGCGCGCGTCTCGGCGTCTCGCCGATCAGAGGCGCGCAGCCGCGTCAATGACAGTTCCACCCGCCCGCCGCAGCATTGCCCGATTTCGGGACCAAGCGGCAGATCGAGCGTGCGCGCCAGCACGCCGTCGCGCAGCATCGCGCGGGCCGCATCAATGGCGATATATTCCAACTGCCCGCCGCCGATCGTGCCCCAGAGCGCGCCCGCGCCCACGAACATCTCGGTGCCCGCATCCCGCGGCGAGGAGCCGCGCACGCGCGTCAACGCCACCCGGATCACCGACGGCTCTGACGCGAAAAACGCGCGCAGCGAGGGGGTGGAAAGCGCCATGGCTCAGCGCCCCGCTTGCAGGCGGGTGACCGCCATCAGCACGCGCTCGGGCGTGGCGGGTGCATCAAGGCGCGGGCATTCGCGGTAATCGGCCACCGACGCCACCGCCATCGACAGCGCCTCGAACACCGAAATGCCCAGCATGAAGGGCGGCTCTCCCACGGCCTTGGAGCGTTTGATCGTCAATTCGCGGTTCTCGGACCAGTCGGCCAAGGCCACGTTGAACACGCGCGGGCGGTCCGAGGCGAGCGGGATCTTGTAGGTCGAGGGCGCATGCGTGCGCAAACGCCCGCCCTTGTCCCACCAGAGTTCCTCGGTCGTGAGCCACCCCATGCCCTGAATGAACGCGCCTTCCACCTGCCCACGGTCGAGCGCGGGGTTGAGCGAGCGGCCCACGTCATGCAGAATATCGGTGCGATCGACCCGGTATTCGCCGGTCAGGGTGTCGATCGTTACCTCGGAACAGGCCGCGCCATAAGCGAAGTAGTAAAACGGGCGGCCCTGCCCCTTGGCGCGGTCCCAGTGGATTTTCGGCGTCTTGTAAAACCCGGCGGCTGACAATTGCACCCGCGCCATATAGGCCGCGCGAATGAACTCATCGAAACTCAGCACCTCGGCACCCACATGCACCTGATTGGGCCGGAACAGAACCGCATCGGGGGCCACGCCCCATTTCTCGGCAGCAAAAGCGACAAGCCGCGCCTTGATCTGGTTCACCGCATCAAGCGCCGCCATGCCGTTGAGGTCAGACCCCGATGAGGCCGCCGTGGCGGAGGTGTTGGGCACCTTCTCGGTGGTGGTTCTGGTGATCCTGATCCGCTCGAAATCGACCTGGAACGCCTCGGCCACCACCTGCGCCACCTTGGTGTTGAGGCCCTGCCCCATTTCGGTGCCACCGTGGTTCAGATGGATCGAGCCGTCGTTATAGACATGCACCAGGGCACCCGCCTGATTGAACCATGTCGCGGTGAAGGAAATGCCGAACTTGACGGGGGTCAGCGCGATGCCCTTCCTCAGCACCGGCGAGGTTTCGTTGAATTCGATGATCTCTGCCCGCCGCTGGCGATAGTCGGCGCTTTCCTCCAACTCGCCCACAAGCCGCCCGAGAATATTATCCTCGACCTCTTGGTGATAGGGCGTCACGTCGCGCCCCGGCGGCCCGTAGAAATTCGCCTTGCGGATATCCAGCGGATCGCGCCCGAGGGCATAGGCGATCTCCTCGATCATCCGCTCGGCGGCGATCACGCCTTGCGGGCCGCCAAACCCGCGAAACGCGGTGTTAGAGACGGTGTTGGTCTTCATCGGATGGCTTTGCAGCCGCACAGCGGGATAGAAATAGGCATTGTCGGCGTGAAACAGCGCCCGGTCGGTGACCGGCCCCGACAGGTCCGCCGAGAAGCCGCAGCGCGCCGCGAAATCGCCCTCAACCGCCAGAATCCGCCCCTCGGTATCAAAGGCCACGTCATAATCGATCACGAAATCATGCCGCTTGCCGGTCGCGGTCATGTCCTGATCGCGGTCAGGGCGGATCTTGACGGCGCGGCCCCATTTCTTGGCCGCGAGCGCAGCGACCACGCAAAACAGGTTCATCTGGCTTTCCTTGCCGCCGAACCCGCCGCCCATCCGGCGCACGTTCACCACCACCGCGTTCGAGGGCACGCCAAGCACATGGGCGACCATGTGCTGCGCCTCCGACGGGTGCTGCGTCGAGCAATGCACGCTCACCTCGTCATCCTCGCCGGGGATGGCAAAGGCGATCTGGCCTTCGAGATACATGTGATCCTGCCCGCCGACCTGCATCCGCCCCTTGATGCGGTGCGGGGCCTCGGCCTGCGCGGGGGCGACATCGCCGCGCTTGAGCGTCAGCGGCGCGGTGACATAGGGATAGCCCGCTTCACGCGCCGTTATGGGATCAAGCGCGTGGGGTAGCGGATCATAGCGCACCTTGGCCAATTCCGCCGCGCGGCGCGCCTGATCGCGGGTTTCGGCGATGACGGCAAAGAGCGGCTGGCCATAAAACTGGATGGTCTCGGTCGGAAAGACCGGCTCGTCATGCAAACCCGTAGGGCTGATATCGTTCACACCGGGGATATCCTTGGCAGTCAGCACGCCGACCACGCCGGGCGCGGCAAGGACTTGCGAAAGGTCCATCCCGGTGATCCGCGCATGGGCCACGTCCGACAGCCCAAGATAGGCATGCAGCGCGCCTTCGGGCAGGGCGACATCGTCGGTGTAATCGGCGCGGCCGGTGACATGCTTGGCCGCGCTGTCGTGGATGCGGTCGGTATGGGCCAAGCCGGTAATGGAAACGGCGTCTTTCATGGTCTCGTCTCCTTGTCTCGCTCAGAAGGCTTCAAGGCGCACAGGGGTCGCCGTGGCGACATCGTGTTCCATGTGGAACCGGCGCAGAAGGTTCTGCGCGGCCTGCATCCGGTAGGCGGATGAGGCGCGCCAGTCGCTCAGCGGCGTGAAATCCCCGGTCAGCGCGCGGGCTGCGGCCTCGAAACTCTCGCGCGTCCAGGGCTGCCCATTCAGGGCCGCCTCGGCCGCCCTCGCACGTTTGGGGGTCGCGGCCATGCCACCAAAGGCGATGCGCGCGTTGCCGATGATGCCCCCGGTCACGCGCATGTGGATGCCGACCGCAACCGAGGAAATATCCTCGTCGCGCCGCTTGGAGATCTTGTAGGCGGCATTGCGGTCATCGGGGCGGGGCAGGGGCACGCGGATGCTTTCGACAAACTCGCCCGGTTCGCGGTCCTGCTTGCCGTAGTCGATAAAGAACGCCTCCAGCGGCAGGGTGCGGTGCGCGTCGCCCCGGCGCAGGGTGATCTCAGCCCCAAGCGCGATGAGCACGGGCGGCGTGTCGCCAATGGGCGAGCCGTTGGCGATATTGCCGCCGACCGTGCCCATATTGCGCACCTGCCAGCCGCCGATCCGGTCCCAATAGGCGTCAAGGTGAGGCAGATGCCGCGACAGCATCGTCTGACACTCGCTATAGCTGGCCCCCGCACCGATCCGCAGGCTGTTGCCGTCCTGCACGACGGTTTTCATCTCATCGAGATGGCCGGTAAAGATCGCAGGCCCAATCGGGCGCAGGAATTTCGTCACCCAAAGCCCCACATCGGTCGCCCCGGCGACGATGGTCGCGTTCGGATGATCGAGCAGGCAGGCGGCCAGATCATCAACACTGGCGGGCAGGATGGTGCGGTTATCCTCGGGCCCGGTCACAACGCGGCGGGGGTCCTTGAGCGCGGTCAGCCGTTCGGTGATCGCCGCGCGCTCGGTGCTCAGATGATCGGCGGCGGGGGTGCCGTGGCGGCTGATCGCCTGCGCGGCGCGGATGATCGGCGCATAGCCGGTGCAACGGCACAGGTTGCCTTGCAGCGCGGTGTCCACCTGCGCTTCGGTTGGCTCGGGCACCTGCATCCAGAGCGCATAGAGCGACATGACGAAACCGGGCGTGCAAAAGCCGCATTGGCTGCCGTGGTGATCAACCATCGCCTGTTGCACAGGGTGCAGGCGCCCGTCGCGCCCGGCCAGATGCTCGACCGTGACCACATGACAGCCATCGACCGAGGCCAGAAACCGGATACAGGCATTGACCGGCGCATAGCTCAGGCCCTGCGGCCCAAGCCGCCCCACCAGAACGGTGCAGGCCCCGCAATCGCCCTCGGCACAGCCCTCCTTGGTGCCGGTAAGGCGCTGATCAAGGCGCAGGAAATCAAGCAGGGTCTGGCTTGCCCCCACCTCGGGCAGGCAGATGTCGCGCCCGTTGAGGATAAAGCGGATGGTGCTGCGATGTGTCATGGTGCCCTCCCGTCCGGCGGGCCATGCCGCCGATGAACAAGGAAACCATACAGGCGATGATTGGGCCTGAAAATAACCGCAAGCGGCAAACACTTTCAACAAATCGTTGAAAAATTCGGCAGCACACGGCAGGCTGGTGCAAGGGAGGGCAGCATGTCCTATATCGAAAGCCTGCGGGTCTTTGTCCGGGTGATGGAGCTTGGCAGCATCACATCGGGGGGCCGCGACCTGCGACTGACCCCGGCGGTGGCGAGCAAGCGGCTGAAGGAACTGGAAAAACGCCTTGGTGTGCGGCTTTTCAATCGCACCACCCGCTCCATGACCCCGACAGAGGTGGGCACCGTGTTCTACGAGGAGGCGCGCGCCGTTCTGCTTGCGCTCGACCATGCCGAGGCGCGCGTGGCCAGCTTTTCGGAGGTGCCGCGCGGGGCTGTGCGCATCACCGCGCCGCTGGGTGTGGGGCGCCGGATCGTGGCGCCGCTGGTGCCCGATTTCACCGACCGCTATCCCGAAACCGAGGTGCGGATGCGGCTCTCGGATCGCCGGATCGACATTCTGGCCGATGGTCAGGACGTGGCATTCTTTGTCGGCGACCCGGGCGATTCGACCCTGAAACTGCGCAAATTCGCCGATTGCAACCGCGTGCTCTGTGCCGCGCCGGATTATCTGTCACGCGCGGGCGTGCCGCGCACGCCCGATGACCTCTTGCGCGGCCATAACTGCCTGCTGCTGCGCTATCCGCGCTCGCCGGAATATTTCTGGACGCTGCGCACCGCCATGGGGCCGCGCAAGCTCGACGTAACAGGCCGGTTTGACGCCGATGATGGCGACGTGCTGACCGATTGGACGCTGATGGGGCGCGGCATTGTCAACAAGCCCCGCTTTGACGTGCGCGAGCATCTTGCCAGCGGGCGGCTGGTCGAGGTGCTGCCCGACACCCCGCCCATGCCGACGATCTTCGGCTGTCTCTATCCGCACAAGAAATTGCAGGACCCCAAGGTGCGCCTGTTCGTCGAGCATATCGCACGGCACTGCAAACGTTTCTTTGCCTGACCCGGCTCAGCGGCGGCCGGTCCCCGATGGGTAAAGCGGCATGTGCCGGTTCACATCCTTGTAAAGCAGATAGCGGAACCGCCCCGGCCCGCCGGCATAGCAGGCCTGCGGGCAGAACGCGCGCAGCCACATGTAATCGCCGGCCTCGACCTCGACCCAGTCCCGGTTGAGGCGATAAACCGCCTTGCCTTCAAGGACGTAAAGCCCGTGTTCCATCACATGGGTCTCCATGAACGGGATCACCGCGCCCGGCGCCAGCGTGACGATGGTCACATGCATGTCATGGCGCAGGTCGGCAGGATCGACAAAGCGGGTGGTGGCCCATTTCCCTTCGGTTCCCGGCATCGACGTGGGGGCGATGTCGATTTCGTTCAGGACCAGAGGCGCGGGTGCGTCCAGCCCCTCGACCGGCGCGTAAGCCTTGCGGATCCAGTGAAACCGCAGCGGCGCGGTGCCGTGATTGTGCAGGGTCCAGCCGCTTTCGGGGGGCAGATAGGCATAGCCGCCGGCGGCGAGCACATGCGCCGCGCCTGCGATGGTCAACGTGGCCTCGCCCTCGACCACGAAAAGCACGGCTTGGGCGCGGGCCTCGCTTTCGGGGCGGTCAGAGCCGCCGCCGGGCTGCACCTCCATGATGTAATGCGAGAAGGTCTCGGCAAAGCCGCTCATCGGCCGCGCGATCACCCAGAGCCGAGTTCCCTCCCAGAAGGGCAGAAAGCTGGTCACGATATCGCGCATCGTGCCTTTGGGGATCACCGCATAGGCCTCGGTGAACACGGCGCGGTCGGTCAAAAGCTGATCCTGTCCGGGGTGGCCGCCCTGCGGGGCATAGTAGCTGTTGGTCATGGTCTGATCCGATGATGTGTGGTGGTCCGTTGCGGAATGCGACGCGCCCGGAGGCTAATCTGTCACGATGATCTCGTGCTCGAAGTGGTGTTCCTCGAGGTTCGCGCCCGCGCCGATACGGTCGATCACGGCGAACAGGCCCGGCGCGCTCAGCGGGGCAAGCACCCCGTGCCAGACCCCGCGATGATAGTTCACGCCCTGGCCCGGCGCGGTCAGGAATGCCAGCGGCTGCCCCGGTCTGCCGCCCATATCGGAGGCGACGACGACAAGAAAGGGCGCTTGGGTCATGGGCAGGAATGCCTGACTGCCCTCGGGGTGCCGCTCGACCAGATCGAGCCGCAGGGGCAGGCGGCGCGGCTCTGCCAAGAACAGGCTGATCCCGGCGCGGCCATCCGCGAAATCGAGCTTTGCGCGGTCGTGATAACGCCCGCAGAGCCCCGCATTGATCAGGCGGTCCGGCGCGCCGCTGGTATCAAGCACATCGCCGAAAGGAGCGAAGGCCTCTGCCGTCAGGGGCCGGATTTTCACGACCCCGGTCATTGCGCGAAGATCTCTTGCAGGCGCAATTCGGCGATGCGTTCCACCTGACGGCAGGCCGCGGCGAACTCGGTGGCGCGGTCATTGTCGAGGCGGCGCTGAAAGGCGGCAAGGATCGCGGGCTTGTCATGGTCGCGCACGGCGATGATGAAGGGAAAACCGAATGTCGCGGTATAGGCGTCATTCAGCGCGGTGAATGTCGCCCGCTCATCATCGGTCAGCATGTCGAGCCCCGCGCCCGCCTGTTCCATCGTGCTTTCCTGCGTCAGCCGCCCCGCCGCCGCCAGCTTGCCCGCCAGATCGGGATGCGCGGTCAGCACGCCAAGGCGGCGGTCCTCCGGCGCGGTGCGAAACACGCGGGCCAGTGCCAGATGCACGCCTGCCGCGGTGTCATGGGTCGGCCCAAGCTCACCATCAAAGGCCGCCTCGGCGATCCACGGACTATGCTCGAACACGCCCCCGAAAGCGGCGACAAACGCGGCCCGGTCCATTTCCGACGGGCGCAGGCGTGGCACGGGCGGATGTTCGCGCGCCCAATGTTCGGCAATCTGCAGCCGGGTGGCGAACCACACACCGTCCTGCGCGCGCATGTGATCGAGCGCCCGCCTGAGCGCCATGGCCCGGCCCGGACGTCCGGCAAGGCGGCAATGCAGCCCGATCGAGAGCATTTTCGGCGCGCCCGCCTGCCCCTCGGCATAGAGCATGTCGAATGTGTCCTTCAGATAGCTCTCGAACTGCGCGCCATGGGTGAAACCTGCCTGAATGGCAAAGCGCATGTCGTTGCAATCCAGCGTATAGGGCACGATCAACTGATCCTTGCCACCTGCGCGCAACCAATAGGGCAGATCGTCGGCATAGCTGTCGGCGATATAGGCAAAATCGCCCTCCTCAGTGGCCAGTTGAACCGTGTTCATCGAGCAGCGGCCCGTATACCAGCCGCGCGGCGGCGTGCCGACGACCTCGGTGTGCAGGCGGATCGCCTCGCGGATCTGCGCGCGCTCCTCCTCGGGCGGCATGTCCTTGTGTTCAATCCATTTCAGCCCGTGGCTGGCAATCTCCCAGCCCGCCGCCTTCATCGCGGCCAGTTGTTCGGGCGCCCGCGCGAGCGCCGTGGCAACACCGTAGACCGTCACTGGCAGACCCGCGAGCAGCCGATGCACCCGCCAGAACCCGGCGCGGCTGCCATATTCATAGATCGATTCCATGTTCCAGTGCCGTTGCCCCGGCCAGGGGGCGGCGCCGGTGATCTCGGATAAAAACGCCTCGGATGCGGCATCGCCGTGAAGGATATTGTTCTCGCCGCCCTCCTCGTAGTTGAGCACGATCTGGACGGCGATCTTCGCGCCATCGGGCCAGTTGGCCACGGGCGGGGTTGCGCCATGGCCGGTCATGTCTCGGGGATAACGTGTCACGCCTTGATCCTCCTGTTCCACCCCATGCATAAACCGAAAAATCCGACGTGTTTTTCAAAAAAGATGCGAAGCTGTCTTTCGTCAGAGCGGATTTGCCGGACGGGTGCGAACCGGGCTAGAAAGGCGAAAGGCCACGGGAGGCACGACAATGACCGGATACCTGACAACACATGTGCTCGACACCGCGCGGGGCTGCCCCGCCGAAGGGCTGCGGATCGAGCTTTACCGGATCGAGGACGAGCGGCGCACCCATCTCAGGACGCTCACGACCAATGCGGACGGGCGCACCGATGGGCATATCCTGCCTGCTGCGGACTTTGCCACCGGTGTCTACGAACTTGTGTTCCACGCCGGGGCCTATCTCGATGCCTGCGGCACGCCGCCCGAAACCCCGCGCTTTCTTGATGTGATCCCGATCCGCTTTGGCATGTCAGAGGCGTCGCATTACCATGTGCCGTTGCTGCTGTCGCCGTTTGGCTATGCGACCTATCGCGGTTCATAGGGAACGGTTTCGCGATAGGACCCGGACTCTTTAAAAGAGTCCGGTCCAGAAAGTTTCAAACTTTCTGGGTTCCGCCTGGCCGCACCGCTTCGGTCGCCTTGATCGCGGCGCTGATCCTCTCGACCATGAAATCCATGAAACGCCGCGTTTTCGGGTCTTGCCAGCGGCGATGCGTAAAGAGGCACGCCATTTGAATCGGCTCTGGCGGGGTGCGGGTGGCGACCGGCACAAGGGTGCCCGCGCGCAGATGCTCGGCAATCTCGAACACTGGTTTAAGCGCCACACCCTGCCCCGCCAGCGCCCAATCGGTCAGCACGTCGCCATCATCGCATTCACAGCGCCCGGCCACGCGAAACCGTTTCGGCCCCTCCGATGTCGATAGCAGCCACTGAAACTCGGTCGCGCCGGGAAAGCGCAGGTTGAGGCAGTCATGCCCCTGGGCGATCAGGTCATCGCCGCTCTCGGGCATGCCGCGCCGTGCCACATAGTCGGGCGAGGCGCAGAGGATACGCGCCACATCGGCGATCTTGCGGATCCGCAGGGTGCTGTCCTCCGGTTGACCGAGAAAGAACGCCAGATCGAGCCCCTCTGTGGTCAGGTCCACCCGACGGTCGGTCAACCGCAGCCGCACGTTCACCTCCGGATACGCGTCCAGAAACTCCGGCACCTTGGGCGCGATCAAGCGACGCCCGACACCAAGCGGCGCGGCGACGTAAAGCGTGCCCCGCAGATTTTCGGTCATGGTGACGATCTGCGCCTCGGCGGTCTCGACGGCCTCAAGTATCCCGCTCGCCCCGCGATAGAAGGACTGTCCCTGTTCGGTGGGTGTCAGACTGCGCGTGGTGCGCTGAAACAGGCGCACGCCGAGATGCTCCTCAAGCTGCGAAATCCGCGACGACGTGACCGCCGGCGAAATCCGCAGGTCGCGCCCGGCGGCGGACATGCTGCCCAGCTCGTAGACACGGACAAAGGTGCGGATATTGTCGAGATAGGACATTCTTCGTGATTTTTTGAGACTGCTTGGGTTTTTCCAGCAATACCAGATGAATTCGATCTCGCCTAGAGTGTCGAAGAGTTCGACATTCGGGAGGGTGGCCATGTATGACCTTGCAATTCTTTGGGACTGGATCGCCTTTTCGGTGCGCTGGCTGCATGTGATAACGGCGATGGCGTGGATCGGGGCGTCGTTCTATTTCATCGCGCTCGATTTGATGCTGAAACCCAACCCCGCCCTGCCCGAAGGTGCCTATGGCGAGGAATGGGAGGTGCATGGCGGCGGGTTTTACCACACCGTCAAATATCTCGTGGCCCCGTCGCGGATGCCCGAGCACCTGACCTGGCACAAATGGCAGAGCTACGCGACATGGCTTTCGGGGGCGGCACTTCTGATGATGCTCTACTGGGTCGGGGGCGCGCTCTACCTGCTCGATCCCACCAAGGCGGACCTCACGCTATGGCAGGGGATCGCCATTTCCGGGGGTTCTCTGACGATTGGCTGGCTGGCCTATGATGCGCTGTGCAAATCACCGCTCGGGGCGCGGCCCACGGTGCTCATGCTGCTGCTCTTCGTCATCCTCGTGGCGATGTCCTGGGGCTATCACCAGATCTTCACCGGTCGCGCCGCGCTTTTGCATCTGGGAGCCTTCACGGCGACGATCATGACCGCCAACGTGTTCTTTCAGATCATGCCCAACCAGCGCATCGTCGTGGCCGATCTCAAGGCGGGCCGCACGCCGGACGCCAAATACGGCCAGATCGCCAAGCTGCGCTCGACCCATAACAACTACCTGACGCTGCCGGTCGTGTTCCTGATGCTGTCGAACCACTACCCGCTGGCCTTCGCCACGGAATATGCCTGGATCATCGCATCGCTGATCTTTCTCACCGGCGTCACCATCCGGCACTATTTCAACACGCTTCACCGCACCGGGACGGGGCCGCATTGGACCTGGGCCGTCACCGTGCTGATCATGGTGCTGATCGCGTGGCTTTCGACCTTCTCGGGCACCGAGAGCCTTGACGAAGCCGAGGCGCGCGCGCTCACACCGCATGAGGCAAGATACGCCGCGGCCCCCGGCTTCGAGGAGGCCTATTTCGCGGTGGTGGGCAATTGTTCCATGTGCCATGCGCGAGAGCCCTCCTGGGACGGGATGCACTGGGCCCCGCGCGGCGTCTATCTCGAAACAGAGGCCGATGTGGCCCGTCACGCCGATCAGATCTACCTTCAGGCCGGCCGAAGCCACGCCATGCCGCCCCCCAATGCGTTTCCGATGCCCCCCGAGGCCCGCGCCACCATCACCGCCTGGGTGCAAGAGGTGCGCAGGTCCGATTGAGCGGCGCGCCCGCATCTTGCACGCAACAGGTTAGCAACAGGTTAATGGTTGTCCAGCCGGTCGAGAAGCGCGCGCGCGGCGGCCTGCTCTGCCTGCCGTTTGGAGCCCGCCGTTGCCTCGGCACTCTCGCCGGAGGCAAGTCGCGCCACGATGGTGAATACCGGCGCATGATCGGGGCCGGAACGGGCGGTCTCCACGTAATCCGGCGGGGCCAGACCGCGCGCCTGCGCCCATTCCTGAAGGCTTGTCTTGGCGTCGCGGGCATCGGTCTCGACGGCGGCGATGCGCCCACCCCAGAGCCGCAGCACCATGGCGCGCGCCGCCGCAAACCCGCCATCAAGATAGACAGCGGCGATCACCGCCTCCATCGCGTCGCCCAGAAGCGCCTGCTTGCGCCGCCCGCCCGAGAGCATCTCCGAGCGCCCCAGCTTGAGCACCGCGCCAAGATCAAGCTCTCGGGCCACCTCGGCGCAGGCCTCCTTGCGCACCAGCGCGTTGAAGCGCGGTGCAAGCAGGCCTTCGGCGGCGGCGCGGTCCTGCTCCAGAAGCGCCTCGGCCATCACGAGGCCGAGCACACGGTCACCGAGGAATTCAAGCCGCTGGTTGTCGCTGCGCGAGGGCGAGGACATCGAGGAATGGGTAAGCGCCTCGACCAGAAGCTCGGGCTGCTCGAAATCATGCCCGAGCCGGGCCTGAAACGCATGCAATTCGGCAGAAAGCTTCACTCAAGCCTCTCGAAGAACCTGTCCCCCCGCCATGTCCAGAAGGCCAGCATCGAGGCCCCGGCAGACGAGAATATGACCCGGTTCGCGCGCCCGATGAGGTTTTCATAGGGCACGAAACCGACGCCCCCCACCGCCTGCGGAAAGCGCGAATCGGTAGAATTGTCGCGGTTGTCGCCCATGAAGAAATAATGCCCCTCCGGCACCGTGAACACGCCGGTATTGTCAGACCGCTGGGGGCCGATATCAAGGGTCATGTAGGAACGCCCCTCGGGCAGCGTTTCGCGCCAGCGCGACTTGAGGCAATCGGCCCCAAGCCCCACAGCGCCATTCTCGCAGCGCGGGCGAATACGCATCGGCCCCTGCGGCGCGAATTCCTCGACGAACTGTCCGGCGGGCGCGCGCTCGACCGGCTGATCGTTGATGTGGAGCACGCCATCGCGCATCTGCACCCGGTCCCCCGGCATACCGATCACGCGCTTGATGAAATCGGTGCCGTCCACGGGATGCCGGAAAACGATGATGTCGCCACGATCAGGCTCGGAGCCCAGGATGCGCGTATTGTCACCATCAAGCCAGCCGCAGATATCCTGCGCATCGATGTTGAGGCCCCCGAACCGGATCGACGGGCAGGAGGCATAGGAATAGCCATAGGCCATCTTGTTGACGAAGAGAAAATCGCCGATCAGCAGCGTGTCCTTCATCGAGCCCGAAGGGATCCAGAACGGCTGAAAGAACATCGTGCGGAAGATCCCCGCGATCACCAGCGCCCAGAACACGGTCTTGACGGTCTCCCAGATGGAAGACCCTTTGCTGGAATCCGATGCCATGACTGTCCCTGCCTCTGCGCGGTTGCGCCCGCTTCATGCGGCGCGCGTGGCAGGGTGTCAAGCCGCGAGGCATGGAAGGGCGCTGCCTCGCCTGTCTGCCGGGGGCACGAGTGGCCGATCTCGACCTGAGTCCGCTCAAGGACACGGCCGAGATGGAGCGGTTTCGTGACGCCCTGCGCCGCACAGGGCTGCCGGACTAGCCCTGCGCGTTCCTGGGCCGCGCCTCGATCACCACGAAGGCCTGCGCCCAGGGGTGATCGTCGGTGAGCGTGACATGGATGATCGCCTCATGACCCTCGGGCGTCATCGCCGCCAGCCGCTCGGCGGCCCAGCCCGTGACCTGCATGACCGGCTGGCCGGTGGACAGATTCGACACCGCCATGTCCTTCCACGCGATCCCCATGCGCAGGCCCGTGCCCAGCGCCTTGGAACACGCCTCCTTGGCCGCCCAGCGTTTCGCATAGGTGCCCGCCACATCGGCGCGGCGCTCGGCCTTGGCCTGCTCCACCTCGGTGAAAACTCGGTTGCGGAACCGGTCGCCATAGCGCTCCAGAACGCCCGCGATCCGCTCGATATTCGCCAGATCGGTGCCGATTCCAAGGATCATGGGGCGGGGTCCAAAGGGGCTGTGTCCAGCGTCATTATCCTGTAGATATGCACTGGTGCCCACCGGTCCAAACGGACAGGCGGCGCGACAGGCATAGCCGACACCTTGGCTACAGGATAGAGACCACAAGGACAACAGACCATGAAGATCGCAAAAGCCAATCCCAAAAACGCCAAGGGTGCCCCCCGCCACGCCGAGCAAAACGCCAAGGGCGGCAAGGCCAACCCCTTTGGCCAACGCCCGGTCAAGGCCGACCTCGTGGCGCGGATGAAGGCCGCAGCCGAAGAGTCAAAGAAAAACGACTGATAGAGGGGGGGGCGGGCGCGTCACGCTGCCCGCTCCTTACCCCGGCGTGAACAGCGGAAAGCTCACGCCCAGCGCCCAGGCCAGGATCAGCCCCAGCGCGACCCCGGCCGACGCCGCCCCCGCCCGCGCCGCGACCCACCGGCCCATCAGTCCGAAAATCAGGAAGAAGAGCAGGATTACCGGCGCGATCATGGCGAGAAAGAACAGCCGTTCGGTATCGAGCAGCACGGCAAGCGCGAGAGAGCCGAGAAAGCCCGCGCGCGCCGCGATTCTCTGCCAAAGGGCCGCACCTTGCGCAAGCAGCGCATCCCCCAGCATGAAGGGCAGCGCCCCAAGGCTGAGCGCCGCGATGATCACGAGCCGCTCAGGCGTCGGCCAGAAATTCGCGCCATAGCGATCCAGCGCAAAGCCGAACACGCCCAGACCCCAGACCAGAAGCGCCAGCACCGCGAGCGGTCGCAGCGCCTCGGGCCGTCGCCCGCACCACCACAGCAAGGCCAGTTGGCAAAGGCCGTAAATCGCCAGATGCAGCGCGAGGTAATCCGCCACCAGCACCGGCAGAAGCCGGGTCTCGACCTGCACCGCCAGAAGCGGCGCAAGGAGCGCGGGCAACCCCACGGCCAGCGCAAACCGCCGCAGGGAAAGCGCCCCCGGCACCGGCGGAGCACGCTCCGGCAAGAGGCGCGAAAGCGGTGCCGCCAGCGCTACGATGGCGACCATCAGCGCCAGGAACCAAGGCCCCGTCACGCGCACGGTCACATCACTCGCACGGTCGTATGCGGCATCAAGCCAGTCAATCGCCTCGGCCCGGCCCTTGCGGCTATGAAGCACCGCCACATGCTCGGCCCAGGGTGCTACGACCGCCCGGCGGATCACATCGCCCGCGCGCGCCGTCTCGCCCTCGCCCAGCCCCGGCTCCACCATGGCCACCGCATCGCGGGCAAAGCCGCGCAGCCCCGGCTCCCACGCGCCGGAGATCAGCAGCAGGTTTTCAGGTACCCGCGCTGTCACCGCCTTGGAAAAGGCCGAGATTGCCACCACCGGGCCGATGCGGGGATCCTCGATTGCGGTGCGGATGATGATATCGGTGGCCATGGAATGCCCCAGGAGCGCGACCTCCCCCTGCCAGCCTTCCGCCGCCACGGCCGCCGACACCACGGCGCGCGTCTGTTCGACCAGCAGGCGCGTCGTGCCGTCGATGCGCTCCACATCGCCCGACATGGGGCGCGGGTGCCGCCCGTGCCCCTCGAAATCGAAGGCCCAGACCCGGTAGCCCGCCCGCGCCAGATCAAGGCTATAGGCCTGCATCATCTGCCGCGACCCGGCAAAGCCGTGCGCGACCACGACGACCGGCCCATCGGCCCCCGGCTCTGCGCTGCGCGTCACCGGCGTCTCATCAACGCTCAAAGTCGTGATTTCCAGCCCCGCGCGCTGCGCCTCAAGCTGCCAGAGCGCAAGGACCGCGAGAAGGCCCCCCAGCAGCAGCCCGATCAGGCTTGCCCGGTTCCGTTCCGCCATCACCGCAAAAGGACCGGCGCAAGTGTGCCCGTGGCCCGTAAGAGCGCCCCGCAAAACGGTCTAGTCACGAAATCCAACCCCCGTATCGCTTTGCAAGATCATGACCATCGTGCCAGTCAAGCGGCTGCGTCCATCTGGTCAAGCCGCCCCTCAGAAGCCAAACCGCTGCAACCGGTGGATCACGCGCCGGAAGAGGAAGGGTGGCAGCACCTCTTGCAGCATCTGCGCGCGTTGCACCTGCCGGTCTGCCTGATCACGGGTGCCGGGGCGCGGCTTGAAAAGGGTGGTATGCGACACCCGCGTCGCGGTCCATGTGGCGGTGTAGTAATAGAGCGCCAGCGACATGCGCGGCGTGCCATCGGGATGATTGACCGTCTCGGGGTTGCCATGCCAGGTGTCCGACCCGGTATTGAAACAGCACATGCGGTTGAAGAGCGGCACAAAACTCTCGACCTGCGCGGTCATGTCCTTGTTCCAGATCTCGAAGGACCCGCCATAGTCCTTTTTCCAGTCTTTATTGAGGTAGATCAGGACGTTGAGACGACGTTCAAGGTTCAGCTTTCCGTTGTGGTTGAAATCCGCGTGGATATCGAGATGGCCGCCATTGGCCACCACGTGCACCCCCCCGCCCGAGAAATAGGGATCGGGGATCAGCCCGTCGATGCCGGTCATCTCCTCCAGAAAGCGCAGGAACGGGCGGGAGTTGAGCGCGTAAAAGAGGTTGCGCGTATAGGTCGGCAGCCGTTCGGGCAGATAGCTTGCCTTGAGCTTCTCCTGCGGCCGGTCGAACATCATCTCGGCCTCGGGCAACTGCCGCAGGTCCGCGACCACCCGATCAAGCACCTCTGGCGGCAGAAAATCGTCGAAGGCACCGTAGGGATAGGGCTCGCGGGCCTGATACGTCGCCGCGGCCGCGCGCCCGGCCTCTTTCGCCTGTGCGGCGTCAAAGGCCAGCGTGTCGGGATCAAGGTGCAGGACCGCCATCAGATATCTCCCTGTTTCGTCACACGGAGACTATACCGGGAAATCCGCCGAGTCTTGGGCAGTTTGTTGACGTGATCAGGCCCGCGCCTCATCCATGAGGCGGCGCATCTCGGCAATCGCGGGCTGCAACCCGCGAAAGATCGCCTCGCCGATGAGGAAATGCCCGATATTGAGCTCGCGGACCTCGGGAAAGGCGGCGACGGGCTTTACGGTATCATAGGTCAACCCATGTCCGGCGTGGACCTCGAGCCCGAGCGCATGGGCAAAGGCCGACATCTCGCGCAAGGACTCCAACTCTCGGTCACGGGTGGCGAAATCGCCCTCGGCATGGGCGTCGCAATAGGCACCGGTGTGCAACTCGATCACCTCCGCGCCGATGCGGTGCGCAGCCTCGATCTGCCTGCGGTCGGCGGCGATGAAGATCGACACCCGGCAGCCCGCCTCGCGCAAGGGCGCGATGTAATGCGCCAGCCGGTTTTCCTCGCGCGCCACCTCCAGCCCGCCCTCGGTGGTGCGCTCCTCGCGCTTTTCCGGCACAAGGCAGACGGCGTGGGGCTTGTGACGCAGCGCGATGCGCTGCATCTCCTCGGTCGCGGCCATCTCGAAATTGAGCGGCACCGTCAGCACCTCCATCAATCCGTCGATATCGGCATCCGAGATATGCCGCCGATCCTCGCGCAGATGCGCGGTAATACCGTCGGCCCCCGCCTCCTCGGCCAGTTTCGCGGCGCGCAACGGGTCAGGATAGGCCCCGCCACGTGCGTTGCGCACCGTCGCTACATGGTCGATATTCACGCCAAGGCGCAATTTTCCCGCTGCCGACATGAGGGTGGTCCTTCTCTCACGATTCGTCGTTCAACCTAGTCCGCTTTGCCGCGCTCGTCAGCCTCACCTTCCAGCTTTTCCTTTGCCCGCTTTTCCTTGAGCGCCTGCCATTTCGCGGCAACAACGCCCTTGCGGCGCTTCTGATAGGCGGCGATCACCGGCAGGCTGATGTAATAGGCGGCCAGCCCGACAATGACCCCCGGAACGATCCCGCCAATCAGGTAGGGCAGGAACACCTCGTGATAGAAGATCCCCAGCCCGTGCCAATCCGGCACCCGGTCGGTGAAGAGCGCCAGAAAGTTGTTCTTGAGGTCCTGCCCCGCATCGAGAAACTTGCCCCCCAGCGAGCGGCTGATCTCGTCCTCATGGAGCGTCGGGCGCCCGAGAATGGCATGGCCGGTTTGAAGCGACACGACGCCGATCGGCAGATAGGTCAGCGGATTGCCAAAGAACGTGCCCAGAAGGGCGGCGGGAATATTGCCGCGCATGATCCAGGCGATCATGCCCGCCACCACGAAATGCAGCCCGTAAAACGGCGTGAAGGTGGTGAAAACACCGGCGAAGATACCCCGCGCGATCCGGTCGGGCGGGTCAGGAAGCCGGTGCAGGCGGTGCTTGACATAGGTGAACGCCCGCCCCCAGCCGCCACGCGGCCAGACAATCTCGGCGACGATGCGCCACCATGGCCGCTTGTCTCGACGCCGGAAAATCACGGCTCAGGCTTCCTCGCGCTTGTCCCCGGAACGGGATGGGTCACGATAGCGTTCCACGGCTGCCACGTCCGCTTCGGCGTCAAGCGCAGAAAGCACGCTGTGCAGATGCTCGGCATCGCGCAATTCGACATCAATCAGAAGACGGTAAAAATCTGGTTTCCGATCCACGAACGTCAGGTCGGAGATATTGGCCTTCTGCTCACCGATCAAGGTGCAAATACGCCCCAGAACACCGGCATCGTTGCCGATGGTCAGATCGAGCGTGACATCATAGGCCGCCGGATGCTTGCCCGTGTGCCAGTTCAGGTCCAGCCAGCGCTCGGGTTGGCTGTCGTAGCGCGACAATGTTTCGCAGTCGATGGCATGGATCACCACGCCCTGACCGCGAAAAGTAATGCCGACGATGCGCTCGCCCGGCAGGGGCTGGCAACAGCGCGCCCGGTCAAAGCCCTGATCCGCGCCAAGACCGATCACCGCCCGCTCGCGGGCCACCTCGGCCCCCTCGCTCGGGGTCAGATCGGGATAGACCGCGCGCAAGACTTGCTGCGCGGTCAATTCGGCACTGCCAAGGCGCGCGCGAACCTCATCGGCGCTGCGCAGCCGCAACGTGCGCGCGGCCGTCTCCAGCGCCTTGTCGGTGGCCTTCTTGCCGACATGCTCGAAAGCCGAGCGCGCCAGCTCGCGCCCCAGCTTGATATAGCGGTCACGATCCAGTTCGCGCAGCGCGCGGCGAATGGCCGAACGCGCCTTGCCGGTGGTGGCGATATCAAGCCATGTGGCCTGCGGCGTCTGCCCGTCGGCGACGATGACCTCGACCGACTGCCCGTTCTTGATCCGCGTCCACAGCGGCACGCGCATCCCGTCCACCTTGGCACCCACGCAGGCATGGCCGATCCGCGTGTGGATGGCATAGGCGAAGTCAATCGGCGTCGCCCCGCGCGGCAGCTTGACCACATCGCCCTTGGGTGTGAAGCAGAAGACCTGATCGGCATACATCTCGAGCTTGACCGCCTCGAGAAAATCTTCGTGATCCTCCTCGGCGTCGAACTGCTCGCTCATCGACGAAATCCAGCGCGCCGGATCGACGGCAAAGGGGTTCTCGGAGCGCACCCCGTCGCGGTAGGACCAATGCGCCGCCACGCCCGTCTCGGCCACGTCATGCATGGCGCGGGTGCGGATCTGCACCTCGACCCGCTTGCCGTCACGCCCCGAAACCGTGGTGTGGATCGAGCGATAGCCGTTCGATTTCGGCTGGCTGATATAATCCTTGAACCGCCCCGGCACCGCGCGCCAGCGCTGATGGATCACGCCCAGCGCGGCGTAGCAATCGGCCTCTGACCGGGTGATGATGCGAAAGCCGTAGATGTCGGAGAGACGGGAAAATCCCATCTCCTTTTCCTGCATCTTGCGCCAGATCGAATAGGGCTTCTTGGCGCGCCCGAACACCTCGGCCTCCAGCCCTGCCCGGTCAAGCTCGGCGCGCATGTCGCTGGTGATCCGCTCGACCACATCCCCGGTTTCGCGCTGCAGGGTGATGAAGCGGCGGATGATGCTGGCCCGCGCCTCAGGGTTGAGCACGCGAAAGGCCAGATCCTCCAGCTCTTCGCGCATCCACTGCATCCCCATGCGCCCGGCCAGCGGTGCATAGATATCCATCGTCTCGCGCGCCTTCTGCGCCTGCTTCTCGGGGCGCATCGCCTTGATCGTGCGCATGTTGTGCAGCCGGTCCGCCAGCTTGACGAGAATCACCCGCAGATCGCGCGACATCGCCATGAAGAGCTTGCGGAAATTCTCGGCCTGCTTGGTCTCGGAACTGCCGAGTTGCAGATTGGTGAGCTTGGTCACGCCATCGACAAGTTCGGCGATGTCATGGCCGAACTTCTCCTCGACCATGGCATAGGAGGCCTTGGTGTCCTCCACCGTGTCATGCAAGAGCGCGGTCACGATGGTGGCATCGTCCAGCCGCTGCTCGGTCAGAATCGCGGCCACCGCGACGGGATGGGTGAAATACGGCTCGCCGGAATGGCGCATCTGGCCTTCGTGCATGGCACTGCCGAACGCGTAGGCGGCGCGAATAAGGGACTCGTCCGTTTTCGGATTGTAATGGCGCACCAGAGTGATGAGGTCGTCAACGGCGATCATCGGTCAGAGGCGCCCCGCCTTGCGCTGAACGGGCCGGGGCCTCAGCCCTGACCTTGCGCTTCCATGAGGGCACGCAGAAGCTTTTCCTCGGACATGTCATCGGCTTCCGGGCGATCCGGCTCGGACCCCATCAGAAGCGCCATGGAATCATCCTCGGGCTCGTCCACCTCGATCTGGGTCTGATTGGATTCGATCAGACGTTCGCGCAGGTCATCCGCCGATTGTGTCTCGTCCGCGATCTCCCGCAGGGCCACAACCGGGTTCTTGTCATTGTCGCGGTCCACGGTCAGCGCGGCACCGGCGGCAATCTCTCGCGCCCGATGAGCGGCCAGCATCACCAGTTCAAAGCGGTTCGGCACCTTGTCGACGCAGTCTTCTGTGGTTACGCGGGCCATGCGACCTCCGGGCAGTTTACGGGCTTTGGATCGGAAGCCCTCCACTTAGGGCCTTGGCAGGGGATTTACAAGCGCGGAATCGCGCGGCGCACCACCTCTTTGCGCGCGCTCTCGGGCAGCGCCGCCAGCATCTCGCGCACCGTGCGCCCGGACACGGGATGCCGCCAGTCCGGCGCGATATCCGCCAGCGGCACGAGGACGAAGGCGCGATCCTCCAGCCGCGGATGCGGCAGGATCAGCCGCTCGGGCGCGCGCGCCTGTTGTTCCGTGACATCGAGTGCCCGCCACTTCGCATGGGTGGCCGCGTCGGGCAAAACCCGGTCGCCGATGGCAAGAAGATCGAGATCGAGCGTGCGCGGTCCCCACCGTGTCTCGCGGTCGCGTCCAAAGGCGGCCTCGGTCGCGTGCAAAAGCGCCAGCACCGCCTCGGGCGTCCCGTCCACCCGCATCGCGGTGGCGGCGTTGACAAACCCGGGTCCCGATCCGGGCGGAAATGCCGGTGTGCTGTAAAATCCGCTCACCGCCCCGACAATCGCGCCCCCCGCCTCCAGATGCCGCAACGCGGCACAAAGCGTCTCCTCGGGCTCACCCACCCCCGACGGCAGATTTCCACCGAGCGCTATCAAGCAGAGTTGATCGGCCATGCCGTGCAACCTATCCTTTTGTGACCATTCATGGTCTTGCATGAAATTTGCCATCATCTTACCTCTGGCACCCAGCCTTTCGGTGCGACCCACTCACACCACTCATGCACCCAAGGCGAGGCAGACCTATTTGAAAGGACATTTCCGATGTTTTACAAGGACGACCGTCTGGCATTGTTTATCGACGGCTCAAATCTCTACGCCGCTGGCAAGGCTCTCGGCTTCGACATCGACTACAAGCTTCTGCGCAGCGAGTTCATGCGCCGGGGCAAGCTGTTGCGCGCGTTCTACTATACAGCGCTGCTGGACAATGAAGAGTATTCGCCCATCCGCCCGCTCGTGGACTGGCTGCACTACAACGGCTACACCATGGTGACCAAACCCGCCAAGGAATACACCGACAGCCAGGGCCGCCGCAAGGTCAAGGGCAACATGGATATCGAGCTTGCGGTCGACGCGATGGAGCTTGCCCCGCGCGTGGATCATATCGTGCTCTTCTCCGGCGATGGCGATTTCAAGCCGCTTGTCGAGAGCCTTCAGCGGCAAGGCGTGCGCGTCTCCGTGGTCTCCACAATCCGCAGCCAGCCGCCGATGATCTCGGACGAGCTGCGCCGTCAGGCCGACAACTTCATCGAGCTGGACGACCTGAAAGAGGTGATCGGCCGACCGCCGCGCGAACCGCGCGACTATGCCGACCGCGAAGCCGCCTACGCCGCCGCGCAGGAATAGCCACGTTGGCGCTCTGCCGCGCCCCGGTTCACAGGGCGCGGCAAACGGCGGTCATGCCCCCAGATGGATCCTGAACCGCGCGCGGATCGCCGCATCGGTGTCCGGGTCAAACCGGGCGGGCGCACGGGTGGCAAGGATGCGCTCTTTTTTCGCCGTGGCGGTGGCGATCAGGTCGGGCTGACCCTGTTCGACCCATTCCTTGGGCGAGGCGCGATTGGCGCAGACAGGGTAGAGGTAATCGCTCTGCATCCGCGCCAGCGTCTGCGGCGCGCCGAGATAATGGCCAGGGCCCCCGATGCAGGCGGCGCGGATCACGTCGAGGCTGAGCGTGTCCTCGTCCACCTCGATTCCGCGCGCGCATCGGAGCGCCTGCCCGATCAGATCGTCGCCCAGAATGAGCGATTCGAGGCAGAAGCCCAGCAACGAGGCGTGCATCCCTGCGGCCTCATAGACCATGTTGAGCCCCGACAGCCCCGCCATGACATTCGACGTGGCCTGTTCCCACCCGGCCTGCATGTCGGGCAGCTTGGCATCGGCGATCCCCGCCGCCGCGCCGCCGGGCAGCCCGTAATAGTGGTGCATCTGCGCGCAACCCGCCGTCAGCAGCGCCTGCTCGCCCGATCCGCCCGACATCGCGCCGGTGCGCAGGTCGCTGACAAAGGGCCAGGTGCCGAAGATCGCCGGATGGCCGGGCTTGACCGCGTTGACATAGACCAGCCCCGCGAGACATTCCGCCGTGGCCTGAACGATGGCGCCCGCGATGGGGGCGGGGGCGGTGGCACCCGCCTGACCCGCCGAAAGCAGCAGGATGGGCATCCCGCCCGCGATACAGGCCTCCATCACCAGACAGGATTCCGTGGCAAACTTCATCGGCGGCACAACGAAACAGTTGGAATTGCTGACGAAAGGCCGCTCGCGCCACTTGTCCTCGCCACCTGCGATCAGGTGCAGCATCTCGAAGGCGTCGGCGACAAAGCCCACCTCGGTGAAGGAGGTGCCGACATGCTTGGTGGTGCCCGCGCAGCACGCATAGAGCGTGTTGAGGTCCATCTCGCGGTTGTCGGGAATGTCGCGGCAGACCATGGGCCGCTGCACGAAATGGATATTGTCGAGCGTATCGGCAATGCGCGCAGCGTCGTGCAGGTCCTGCACGGTGCTTTCGCGGTAGCTTCCGGTGGCCACGTCCACCAGATGCACCGCGGCCCCCGCCGTGCCGTAATGCACGCGGGACCCCGACAGGGTCATGTCATGGCCGGGATCACGCCCGAAAAGGGTGATCTCACGGTTGGCGCGCGCGATCGTGTCCTCGATCAGCGCGCGGGGAAAGCGGATGCGCCCGTCATCGCCCTGCACGGCGCCCGCGCCGGTCAGGTAAGCCACCCCGGAGGGGGGCGCGTCGGCAAGGCCGATCTGTTCAAGCGCGTCGAGCACGGCAGCATGAATGCGGTCCATCTGCGCCGGGGATAGCGGGCGATAAAGCCCGCCCTCAAGGCCGGGGCGCACCGGGCGCAGGATGTCGGCAAGCGGATTGGCACGGGCTTCGCGCCGAGCGGCGCGGCCGCCGGTGCGGCGCGGGGCAGGGGCTGTCATTTTCTGGAAAATCCTGTGATAGACGAGGAAAGGGCAACGCAATCAGGCGCGCCGGGGTCGCCCTCGCGCGGCACGCCCACGCTCCGCCCCGATGGTGCGGATCACAAGTGCGATCTTGCTGCGTGGGTCCATCATGCTCTCCTCGAAACCGAGGAAAGCCGAATCGCGCACGCCTGTCTGTCGCGTTTGCGACCGGTGTCGTTTTCCGGCTGCGAACCCGCGCAAATGCGTAAATCTTCCGCAGATCGGAGGCTTAACCGATCACCTCCGTCAGCGGCACGCGCGCGCGCTTGCGCTGCAACTCGTAGTGGCCGAGCGGCGTCCAGCCCGCGAGAACCGTCTCGATGTCGTCACGGCGAAAGGCGGCGCGCAGCGCGTCCTCGAACACGCGCCGGTCCTTCTTGGGCATGGGCGCAAGATCGAGCACGACTTGCCCGCCAAGGCCGCGCAGGCGCAATTGCCGGGGCAATTCGCGCGCCAGCGCGATATTGGCCTTGAGCCCGGCGGCGGGGCTCGTATCGGGGCCGGTGTTCACATCCACCGCCACCAGCGCGCGCGTCGGCTCGATATAGGCCAAGGCCCCGCCGGAGAGTCGCACCTCCGGTCCCCGCAGTGCGTCCAGCGCATCGAGCACCCCATGCGCGGCGAAACTGCCCTGCGCCTCGGCCAGCTCATTCGGCTCCGGCCAGTCGCGCCACGCAAGCGCGTGCGGACCGTCGCCCTCGACCAGTTTTTCCGGCTCACGCCCGCCCGCATCGGCCAGAACCGCCTGCGCCAGATCGCGCATGGCGCGGATATCCTCGGCGATGGCCTCATCGGCCGCCCCCTCGCAGGCCGAGCGCAGAATGAGGCCCATGGCCCCCTCCCCCATCTCGTCATGGGCGATCTCGTGCAGGCGCAGACGCTCTTCCTCGTCCTTGATGGCGCGCGAGATGTTGAGGCCGGGCGCGTCGGGGGTGACGATGGCATAGCGGCTCTTGAAGAGCACGCGCGCCGTGACCGGGATCGCCTTGCCCGGTTCGGCATGGCCGGTGATCTGCACCAGAAGCGCCTGACCGGGGGCGAGGCCCTTGACCTGCCGCAGAAAGGCCGAGCCGTCGGGCGTGCGCAGGAACATGCCGCCCTGCCCCTTCACCGGGCGGTCGGCGATGGCGCGATAGATCGTGCCGGGGCGCGGCGTGTCACTGTCGATCAGGAGATCATCCAGCCTGCCGCCAATCAGCAGCGCCGCCGCCTCGCGGCCATTCAGATGATCGAGGGCTATGGTGGTCATGACCGGTCCTTCCAGAGCGGATAGCCTGCGGCAGTCAGAAGGCCCGCCGTCTCGGCAAGCGGCAGGCCGACAATACCTGTGAAAGAGCCCGAAATCCATGGCACGAACGCCCCGGCAAGGCCCTGAATACCGTAACCGCCTGCCTTGCCCTGCCATTCGCCAGAGGCAAGATAGGCGTTGATTTCCTCGTCAGAGAGGCGCTTGAGCTTCACGGCACTCAGCACGTCGCGCTCCCACAGGCGCGCGCCCCGTCGAATGGCAACGGCGGTGATGACGCGGTGACGGCGCCCCGACAGGGCATGAAGAAACTGCGCCGCCTCGCCCGCGCTCTCGGGCTTGCCGAGGATACGGCGGCCCATGGCGACGGTGGTATCGGCAGCGAGCACGATGTCATCCGGCCCCGCCTCCGTGGCCTGCGCCTTTTCACGCGCCATGCGCGCGCAATAGGGGCGGGGCAATTCGGCCTTGCGCGGGGTCTCGTCGATCTCGGGCGGGCGGATCGCGTCCGGGATCACGCCCAATTGCGCCAGCAAATCGCGGCGGCGCGGGCTGCCCGAACCGAGGATCAGTTGCATGAGTCCGCGCTTACTTGAAGCGATAGTTGATCCGGCCCTTGGTCAGATCGTAGGGGGTCATTTCCACCTGAACCTTGTCGCCCGCCAGAACGCGGATCCGGTTCTTGCGCATTTTTCCTGCCGTATGTGCGATGATCTCATGGCCGTTCTCAAGCTCGACCCTGAATGTCGCGTTCGGCAGGAGTTCCTTGACGACACCGGGAAATTCGAGCGTGTCTTCCTTGGCCATGGTCTCTCCTTGCAATCGCAGCCCGCCATGATTGCGGACCGCGCCAGTAAATGCGCCTCTTCCCCGCGATTTTCAAGGTCTAATCAGCGCAAGCGCTCAACTATGGCCGCACCGTCACGACCCTGTTGATCGGCCCAGTGGCGGCGATTGAGCACGACCCCATCGGCGCGCACATGGGCGACGCGGCCAAGGTCCACCTCCGCCACGGTCCAGCCGGGGCGGTTGAGCACGCCCTCGGCCAGAACGCCCGTGGGCGGAAAGCCGGTATCGGGCGGCCCGAATATGCCGCCCATGCCGGTATTGGTATCGACGGCAGGCGACCAGTGGGCCTCACCCACGGTCGAGGCCATGACGCTTATGCACTGCGCCTCAAGCGCGCGGGCCATCGCCCCGATGCGCACCCGCCAATAGCCCGTCAGCGCCTCGGTGCAGGACGGCACAAGCAGGAGGTCCGCCTCGGCAAGTGCGCGTCCCAGAAGCGGGAATTCGCTGTCATAGCAGATCAGGATGCCGATGGTGCCAAGCGCGGTGTCGAACAGGCGCAGCGGCCCGCCGGGGGCGACAAACCATTCCTCGCGCTCGAAGCGGGTCATGATCTGCTTGTCCTGATGGGCACGCGCCCCCGAGGGCGCATAGAGCGTGGCGCGGTTGACGGGGCGCGGCCCGATGGCCGCATCAAAGACCGGGGCCGAGGCCCCGAGAATGTGCAGGCGGTGGCGCGTGGCAAGCTCGGCATGGAGATCGCCCACATCGCCCATCACCGAGGAGACCGCATGCAGCGAGCGCTCCAGATCCGCCGCCACCTCCGGCCCCTGAAGCGTGGCCAGTTCCATCGCGCCATATTCGGGAAACACCGCCAGATCCGCGCCTTGTGCTGCGGCATCCGCCACCCAGGCGGAGAGTTTCGCGGTATAATCGGCCCAAGTGCCCAGAACATCGAGCGGATAGGCGGCAGTGGCGATCTTCATGGTGGCGCTCCTTTTCTGCGCCCTTTCTAGCCGCGCTGCCGCCCCGCGTCGAGCGATTGCCGCCCCGCGCGCAACCGTGCTATCGTCACGGGCAACGAGGCAGGGCAGCCCATGGCAAAAACGGCACTCAGCAAATATCAGCGGCTCGAGGCATCAGGTCTCTGGCGGGCTGACGCCGAGGCGCAGCGCATCGACGTGGTCGTGTCCGTGGGCGAGGCAACGCTGACCATCACCGACATGCGCGACCGGGTCAAGGCGCACTGGTCGCTGGCCGCCATTGCCCGCGCCAATCCCGGCACGCTGCCCGCGCTCTACCATCCGGACGGCGATCCCGACGAGGTGCTGGAACTTGCCGGCGACGAAGCCGAGATGATCACCGCCATCGAGAAACTGCGCGCCGCCATCGACCGGCAGCGGCCCCGCCCCGGACGTTTGCGGCTTTACGGTGTGCTGGCAAGCCTCGTGACGGTCATGCTCGTGGTGGGGCTTTGGCTCCCCGGTGCGGCGCGGGAGCATGCGCTTCGCGTGGTGCCAGCGGTCAAACGCGCCGAGATCGGGCAGGCCTTGATGGGTCATATTCAGAGCGTCACCGGTCCCCCCTGCCGTGCGCAGGGCGGTGCGGCGGCGCTTGCCGCTCTGGAACGCCGCCTGCCGCCCCGCAACGGGCGCGCACGGCTTGCGGTGGTGCGAAGCGGTGTGGCGGATGCGCTGCGCCTGCCCGGCGGGACGATCCTTATCCGTGCCCCGCTGGTTGAAGATCATGACACGGCGGATGTGGTGGCAGGCCATATCATCGCCGCACATCTGCGCGCCGAGAGGCGCGACCCGCTTGACCGCCTGTTGTCGGAGGCGGGGTTTCGGGAAGTGCTGCGCCTGATGGCAACCGGGCAGATCAGCGACGCAAGTCTTGCCGCCTATGCTGAAAACCTGCTGAAATCGGCGCCCGCGCCCCTGCCGGATGCGGTGCTGCTCGAAGGATTTGCCCGCTGGCAGGTGCCTGCCGCCCCCTATGCCTATGCGCGCGACATGACCGGCGAGACGGTTCTCGGCCTGATCGAGGCCGACCCCTACCCGACGGGCACGACCCCGCCGGCCGTGCTGAGCGATGCCGACTGGATCCGGCTTCAGGGGATCTGCGGCGGATAGGCATGGCGGCCGCCCGCGCGGTCACATGTCCCGCGCGGTCTGACGAAGTTCGAATTTCTGGATCTTGCCGGTCGAGGTCTTGGGCAGGTCCTGAAACACCACCGCCTTGGGCGTCTTGAACCCGGCAAGGCGTTCGCGGGCAAAGGCGATGATCTCGGCCTCGGTTGCCTCGGCCCCGTCCTTCAACTCGACAAAGGCGCAGGGCACCTCGCCCCATTTCTCATCCGGTTTGGCCACCACGGCACAGAGCAGAACGGCTGGGTGACGCATCAGCACGCCCTCCACCTCGACCGAGGAAATATTCTCGCCGCCCGAGATGATGATGTCCTTGGCGCGGTCGGCGATCTTGAGATAGCCGTCGGGATGCTGAAACGCGATATCGCCGGAATGGAACCAGCCGCCGCGAAACGCCTCCTGGGTGGCCGTCGGGTTTTTGAGATAGCCTTTCATCACCGAATTGCCCCGGATCATGATCTCGCCAAGGGTTTCCCCGTCCATCGGGATCTGCTCCATCGTCTCGGGGTCGAGCGCGGTGATCTCTTCCATCATCGGCATGAGGATGCCGGTCCGCGCCTTGATGGCATAGCGGTCGTCATCGGGCAGCGCATCCCACTCGGCGTTCCACAGGCATTCGGTGACATGGCCATAGGTTTCGGTCAGGCCGTAGACTTGTGTGACCTTGAAACCCAGGGGCTCGATCGCGGCGAGGGTGGCGGCGGGGGGCGGGGCCCCTGCGGTGAACACATCGACAATGTGATCGAAGGCGCGGCGGTCCTCGTCGCGCGCATTGACGATCATGTTGAGCACGATGGGCGCGCCGCCGAAATGCGTCACCCCCTCATCGGCGATGGCGTCATAGATCGCGCGCGCCGTGATGTCGCGGCAGCACACGACAGTGCCGCCCACAACCGGCATCAGCCAGACATGGTTCCAGTTGTTGCAGTGAAAGAGCGGAACGATGGTGAGGTATTTGGGATAGCGCGGCAATTCCCAGCTGACCACGGTGCCCATGGTCATCAGATAGGCGCCACGATGGTGATAGACCACGCCCTTGGGCCGCCCCGTGGTGCCGGAGGTATAGTTGAGCGCAAGGCTCTCCCACTCATCCTCGGGCAGGATCCAGTCGAATTCGGGATCTCCGGTGGCAAGGAAATCCTCGTAGATCATATACTCGGAATGGGCGTGAACGCCCGCCTCGTCATCGGGAACCTCGATGATCGCGGGCGGGGGGTTCTCCATCAGCCCGAGCGCGGCATCGAGCACGGGCAGGAATTGAGTATCGCAGAGCACCACGCGCGCCTCGCCATGGTCGAGGATATAGGCGATGGTGTCGGCCTCGAGCCGCGTATTGATGGCATTGAGCACCGCGCCAGCAGCGGGCACCCCGAAATGCGCCTCGCAATGCGCGGGGATGTTGGGCAGGATCGTGGCCACCACATCGCCCGGCTGAATGCCGATACCCACCAGCGCCGAGGCCAGTTGCGAGACCCGCGCGTGATACTCGGCATAGGTCTTGCGGTGGCCGTGATAGGCAATGGCAAGCCGGTCGGGATAGACATGCGCCGCGCGCCGCAGATGCGACAGCGGCGTGAGGGCAACATGGTTGGCCGCGCATTTCTCCAGCCCGGTTTCGTCCTTCATCCAGCCCATGATCTTCTCCCCGATTCATCTCCTGCGTCTGCGGAGAGTAGGCGAAAGCACGTCTCATGCAATTGCTAAGGGCCTATTCCACCCGGATCGTGCCCTTGTCGACCGCCAGCACATAGCCGCGCCGGGCGATGTTCTTGACCAGCAATTCGGTGACAAGCTGATTGCCGAGCGCGTCGCGCAACCGCTTGATGCGCGTGGCGCCTGCGGCCTCTTCGCAATCCTCGGGGCGGCGTCCCGATATCATCGCCTCGATTTCGGCCCCGCTCAGCACATCGTCGTCAAGCCGTGCCTCGGCCAGAACGCTCAGCGTCTCGATGGCGGCCTCGGTCAGCCGAAAGGCCATGTCGTTGAGATAGACGGTCTTTTCCTCGCGGCTGATGTGCAATGAGGCAACCTGAATACCCGCGCGCTCGATCTGCGCCATACGGCGGTTGAGTGCCACCAGCATCACCAGAAACACCAACGAGGCGACCAGAAGCGCCGTGGCGAAGATCAGCAGCACGAACATGACCATCCGGTAACTGACAAGTGTTTCAGAGAACGCCGTGCCCGAAAGCGCGAGGATTTCCAGAAGCTTGATCTCGCCTTCGCCGGTCAGCGCGTCGTTCTCGATGAATATCCGCTCCACCCGCGCGTTGAAGGCGTTGCCGTCAGGCAGGGTCAGGAACAGGAACACCGCAGCAAGGCCGAGGATCGCGACAATCGAGATGACGCCGATCACCACGAGGCGATTGCCGGAACGGCGCATTTCGGCGGCTGTGGCTGTCAGACCGCGCACCGCTCACCCTCCGTTATAGCCACGCCTATTTTTCCTTTTTCGACATGATCTTGAGCAGGGTCAACCCCTGCCGCGCCAGTTGCGCGCGCAAGGCCCCCTCAGCCGCCGAACAGGGCGCGTTGACCGTGGTCACGTTATAGAAAAGCTCGAACGGCTTGTCGCGCTTGGCCTTGTATTCGACCTGACAGGCGGCATGGGCTGCCTGTGCGCTGAGCGCGAGAGCCAGAACCAGGGCGAGGGGGCGAAGGATGCGTGTCATGGCTGCAAGATGCGCGATGGCCCACGGCTATTCAATATCCCGTGACACGATATGACCCCGAATTGCGGCGTTATCCGATATCATGGGGGCGATATTGCCTGTCTTGGCGGCGGCACCCAGCTTGATCGGGACAGCGCCGGCACGGATCGGACAGGCGCTGCTCAGGAGACTGCTCGCAACCCGAAAGGACAACACATGACACGCAAACTCATCGCCCTCGTCGCCGCCGCCGCACTGGCCGCGACCGGCTTTTCCGCCCCCGCCCAGGCCCGTGATCGCGGTGAAACGGCGGCCATCGTCGCCGGTGTTGCGGCGCTCGCCATCGTCGGGGCCACGCTCGCCTCGGATCGCAACAAGAACCACAATCGTGGCCATGTCTCGCGGGGCCACCAGCGTGACCAAGGCTACTACGCGCCGCGTCACAGTCGCGGGCAAGGTTACTATGCGCCCCGGCCCCCTCGCGGCAACGCCTATGGGTATCGCAGCCACCGCAATGACGGATATCGGTCGCATCGCGGCAATGCCTATCGCCCCTATTACGGCAATCGTGGCTACGGCTATACCGGAGGCCGCTACCGCCATGACGGCAAGTGATCCGGGAGGGTGCCGACCATGACCCTGTTTCCCCGTTTCACCGCGACCCTGAGTGCTGCCGCGCTCGCCCTCGGGGTCGCCACCACCACCCCTGCCGCCGCCAGCAATGAAGCGGGATATCTCTTCGGCGGGCTTGTGCTTGGCGGGCTTGTCGGAGCGGCCATCGCCAATGACAGCCATCGCAGCCGGGGCGGGCATCACGTCTCGCGCGGGAGCAACTATCGTGGCGACGACTATCGCGGCGGCCATGACCGGCGCGTGAATCTGCCCGCCGATTGCCGCGTCTATAACGGCCATCGCTCCGGTTATTCGGGGCGCTGCCTGCACCGATACGATTACAGCCATGCCGCGCTGCCCTCGGCCTGCGCGGTGCGCGTAGGGGGGCATCACGGCACGATCTACCGTGACGCCTGCCTCAACCGTTATGGCTATTACTGATACCGGGCGTCGCGCCCCGCCGGACCGACCGGTGGGGCGGCGCAGCGTTAATCGAGATCGCGACGGCCCGCATAGCGGGCCTCGCTCTCGTAATACGCATCAAACCCCACCCGTAAGCGCAATTCGCCAAAGGGCATGAGCCTCTCGGGCAGGTGACCCGCCTTGAACGCCTCCAGCGCCTCGCACATGGCGCGCATCGCCGCCGACATCAGGGTCAGCGGAAAGGCCGCGTGGTGATAGCCGATCTCGGCCAGAACGGTCGGCGTCAGCACCGGCGTATCCCCGCCCTCGACCATGTTGGCCATCTTCCAACCGGGCAGGTCGGCGCAGATGCGGCGCATCTCGGCCTCGTCGCGGGGGGCCTCGACAAAGAGAATGTCGGCCCCCGCCTTGTGAAACGCCTCGGCGCGCCACAGCGCCTCGTCAAGCCCGTGGGTATGGCGCGCATCGGTGCGCGCGATGATCAGGATGTCGCTTTCGGCCTCGTTTCGCGCATCGGCGGCGGCGCGGATACGGTCCACCGCCTCGGCACGGTCCACCACCAGCTTGCCGCGCGTGTGGCCGCAGCGTTTGGGCGCAAGCTGATCCTCGATCATCACCGCCGCAGCACCCGCGCGCGCATAGCCCGCCACGGTGCGGCGGACGTTCATCGCGTTGCCATAGCCGGTATCGCCATCGGCCAGCACCGGGATCGACGTTGCGGCGCAGATATCGCGCACCGCATCGCGCATCTCGCCATAGGAGATCAGCCCCGCGTCGGGCGCGCCGATCCGGTGCGCCGACACCGCGAAACCCGACATGAACATGGCGTCGAACCCCGCCTGCTCGATCAGCCGCGCCGAGAGCGCATCGCCGCAGGATGGTGTGACCAGCAATTTGCCGGTCTCCAGCCGCGCGCGCAACCGCGCGGCGGCACTCAGAGAACCCTTGGAAGCCATAGAACGATATCCTCGACCCAGTAGATGATGAACACGGTCAGGAGCATGAGCGCGACGAAGGGTGCCGCACCACGCGCCACCTCACCCAGCGTGGCGCGCCCGATGGCCTGAATGACATAGAGGTTGAGGCCCACGGGCGGCGTGATCAGCGCGCATTCCACCATCAGCACGAAGAAGATGCCGAACCAGATCGGATCAATCCCGAGGGCCGCGACCGCGCCCGCCAGCACCGGCATCATGATGAGCATCATCGACAGCGCCTCCATGAAAAGGCCCATGAGCAACAGGGTGCAGCCGATCGCCACGATGAAAAGGCCCACCGTATCGACATTCGCGGTAATGAAGCCCGACACATCCTGCGGAATGCGCCAGAGCGCGATGGCCTTGCCGAAAACCTTGGCTCCCGCCACGATCAGAAGGATCGCGGCCGAGGCGCGCATACTGTCCATCACGGCCAGCCGAAGCCCCTCGAGGTCGATCGAGCGCAACACGACGAAAGTCAGGAAAAGCGCCCCGATGAAACCGATGGCCGAGGCCTCGGTCGGCGTGAACCAGCCCGCATAAATCCCCACGATCACAACCATCGCCAGCCCCATCGTCGGCAGGGCGCGCAGGCCCGTGCTGCGCCGCTCCTCCCACCCGGCACGGGGCATGGTCTGATACCGGGGCGAGAGCCGCGCATAAAGCATGGAATAGAGGATGAAGAGCGTCATCAGCAAAAGCCCCGGCCCGATTCCGGCCAGAAACAGCCCCAGGATCGAGGTTTCGGTGATCACCCCGTAAACGATGAGGATGATCGAGGGCGGAATGAGAATGCCGAGCGTTCCCCCCGCCGCCAGCAGGCCAAAGACGAAGCTGCGCGGATAGCCGCGCTTTGTCATCTCCGGAATGGCGACGGCACCGATGGTCCCCGCCGTGGCAACCGACGAGCCGGAAATGGCGGCAAAGAGACCGCAGGACAGCACCGTCGCCACGGCAAGGCCCCCCGGCCAGTGCCCCACCCATGCCTGCACGGCGGCGAAGAGGTCGCGCCCCACGCCACCGCGCAACAGCACGTTGGACATCAGCAGAAAGAGCGGCACGGCGATCAGGATGAAACTGTCGAGTGACGACAGCAGCGCCGTGCTCGCCATGCGGGGCGCGAAATCCCCGATGATGAGCAGCGCCATGCCAAGCCCGCCAAGGGCAAAGGCCACCGGAACCCCGATCAGCAGAAGCGCGAAGAGCGCGGCGAGAATGAGAATGACTGTGAGCACGGGCGCTATTCCGGGTGGGGGGCGTCAGAGGGCAGCGGCGCACCCATGGCGCAGCGCAGGAATTCGAGCGCGGCCTGAAGCCCCACAAGCGCGAAGGTAAGCGGCACCGCCGATTGCGCCCACCATGCCGGGATATCGAGCATCGAGCCGGAGGTCCGCCCGCGCGCATAGGAATTGAGCGGCGCATCCATCCCGTGCCAGACCAGCAATACGCAGAACAGGATCACCACCGCCAATGCCATAAGCCGCATCAAACGCTGCGCCCCCTCCCCCATCAGCGCGGTCAGAGCGGTCACGCGGATATGCTGGTTGTGCCGCAGAAGGGCAGGCGCCGCCAGAAGCGTCGCAAAGACGAAGGTCAGCCGCGACAGTTCCTCGGCCCAGATCGTCGGCGCAGTGAAGAAATACCGCGCCACCACCTCATAGCCGAGCATCAGGCCCACGAGGAAATAGGCCCAGCCGCAGAGCCGGGCCAATCCGTCGGAGGCCCGGTCCACAAGAGAGGCAATCGCCTGCATCGCGCTCAGAACTGGCTTGCGGCGTCAAGCAGTTGCTGGCCAAGCGGCCCGGCTTCCTTGAGCCAGGTCTCGATCACCGGGGCAGAGGCGGCACGCCAGGCGGCAATCTCCTCGTCGGTCGGGAAATGCACCGCCATGCCGTTGGCCTTGGCCTGTTCCACGGCGTTGACCTCGAACTCGGTCATGTAGTCCCGCACTGCCGTTTCGGCATTGCGCGCAGCCGTTGTCAGGACCTCGCGCTGCGCCTCGGTCAGCCCGTCCCAGATATCCTCGTTGATGATCACGAGAAACTCGATATCGGCATTGTTCACGATGGTGATCGTGTCCATCACCTCCCAGAGCTTGCGCGACACGACCCCGGACAGCCCGGTCATGCCGATATCGACCGTGCCGCGCTGATAGGCGAGGAATTGCTCCGATCCGGAAATCAGGGTCGGCGCGCCGCCCAGTTCCTTGACCCATTCCCCGAGCCACTTGCCGAACACGCGCGCCTTCTGGCCTTTCATGTCCTCGGGGCCCTTGAGCGGCGCACCCTTGCTCAGAAGAACGTTGCCGCCATAGGCCTGCCACCAGAGCACATGCGCGCCGGTCTCGCGGATGGCGTCGTCAATCGGCTGACGCACGGTCGAGCCGGGGGCGACGGCGGCCCGCACCTTGTCCTCGGTGTTCAGCACGAACGGCATGTAGAAGATATCGACCGCCGGTATCTCGCCCACGTATCGGGTGAGCGAGGCCACGCCCATCTCGATCTCCCCAGAGCCCACGGCCTCGGGCACTTCGGCATCGCGATAAAGCTGCGCGCTGTCGAAGATCTCGATCTTCATGTCGGACTTGGCCTCGACCTCTTCCTTGAACACCAAGAGGTTCTGGCCAAGATGGCTGGTCATGGGCAGTTGCAGCGTTATGCGCAGCGTGGTTTCTGCCAGGGCGGGCGAGACCACGAAAAACGCAGCAGTGACGGCACCGGCCAGGCGGCTGAAATGAAGCATGTGAACTCCTCCCAAAGTTCGTTGTCTTTCGCGCGCCCATGCTCCGGGTGCGCGTGCCGTGACACGGTGCGGCAGAATTCAGCAGGGATCAAGCGTTTTGCCGAGCGTGCCTCAAAAGTCGAGATTGGCGACGTTGAGCGCATTGTCCTGAATGAATTCGCGGCGCGGCTCCACCACATCGCCCATCAATTTGGTGAAAAGGTCGTCGGCCTCGGCCACATCGTCAATCTTGACCTGCAAGAGCGTGCGCGCGTCCGGGTCAAGCGTCGTCTCCCAGAGCTGGCCGGGGTTCATCTCGCCCAAACCCTTGTAGCGTTGCAGCGTCAGCCCCTTTTCACCCTCTTTCAGGATCGCATCGAAGAGGTCGAGCGGGCCGTAAATCGGCTGACTCCGGTCCTTGCGCACAAGCGTGGCGGGCTCTGCATAGACCTCGCGCAGCGTTTCGGTCATCTGCGCCATGCGCCGCGCCTCGCCGCCGCGCAGGACCGGGCCGTCAAGCACGCGCGCCTCTTCGACACCGCGCACCATGCGGCTCAGGCGTAACCCGTGATCCTGTGTCGGGCGGCCCTGCCAGCCGCGTTCGTATTCGTTCGAGATGAGATCGAGCCTTGCCGCCACCGCATCGGCCACGCCCTGCAGATCACCATCGACACGCCCCGGCAGGAACGCCTCGGCAATCGCCGCCTGTTCGAGAATGTGGCGGGGAAAATGCGTCGGAAAGGCCTCGAGGATGCGCCGCGCCTGACGCGCCTCTTCGACCACGCGGACAAGATCCGGTCCGGCGATCTCCTCGCCCGAGCCAAGCCGCAGCGCAGCGTCGGTCGTGCCCTGTGCAATGAGGTAATCCTCCAGCGCCGGCTTGTCCTTGAGATAGACCTCGGACTTGCCGCGCGCGACCTTGAAGAGTGGCGGCTGCGCGATATAGAGGTATCCGCCCTCGATCAATTCGGGCATCTGCCTGTAGAAAAACGTGAGCAGCAGCGTGCGGATATGCGCGCCGTCGACATCGGCATCGGTCATCAGAACGATCTTGTGATAGCGCAGTTTCGAGATGTCGAACTCGTCCCGCCCGATCCCGGTGCCAAGCGCCATCACGAGATTGCCGATCTCCTGGCTCGACAGCATCCGGTCAAAGCGCGCCCGCTCGACATTGAGGATCTTGCCTTTGAGCGGCAGGATCGCCTGTGTGCCCCGGTCGCGCCCGGTCTGGGCAGAGCCACCCGCCGAATCACCCTCGACGATGAAAAGCTCGGTCTTGGACGGGTCCTTGCTTGAGCAATCCTTGAGCTTGCCGGCAAGGAAATTCACGTCCATCGGGTTCTTGCGGCGCGTGAGGTCACGCGCCTTGCGCGCCGCCTCGCGGGCGTGGGCCGCCTCGATGATCTTGCTCACGACGATCTTGGCGATGGCCGGGTTTTCCTCGAACCATTCGGCCAGCTTTTCGTTCACCAGCCCCTCGACCGCCGGACGCACCTCGGAGCTGACCAGCTTGTCTTTGGTCTGGCTGGAGAATTTCGGATCGGGCACCTTGACCGAAAGCACGCAGGTCAGCCCCTCGCGCGCGTCATCGCCGGTAAAGCTCACCTTTTCCTTTTTCGCGATGCCGGTGGTCTGGGCATAGTTGTTGATGGTGCGCGTGAGCGCGCCGCGAAACCCGGCCAGATGCGTGCCGCCGTCGCGCTGCGGGATGTTGTTGGTAAAGGGCAGCACCGTCTCGTGGTAGCTGTCGTTCCACCACATCGCCACCTCGATGCCGATCTCGTCGCGCTCGCCGGTGATGAAGATCGGTTCCGGCATGGCGGGGGATTTGTGGCGGTCAAGGTATTTGACGAATTCCTTGACGCCGCCCTCGTAGAACAGTTCCGAGGTGAGCGGCTCGGTGGGGCGCTCGTCGCGCAGGATGATACGCACACCCGAGTTGAGAAAGGCCAGCTCGCGCAGGCGTTTTTCCAGCGTCTCGAAGCTGTATTCAAGGTTTGAAAAGGTCTCGAGCGACGCAAGAAAGCGCACCTCGGTGCCCTTGCGGCCCTGCGCCTCGCCCACCACGCGCAGCGACTCCACGGTAAAGCCACCCTCGAAGCGGGCGTAATGCTCCTTGCCGTTCCGCCAGATGCGCAATTCCAGCCATTCCGACAGCGCGTTCACGACCGAGACGCCAACCCCGTGCAACCCGCCCGAAACCTTGTAGGAATTGCTGTCGAATTTGCCGCCCGCATGGAGCTGGGTCATGATGACCTCGGCCGCCGAGACGCCCTCTCCCTCGTGGATATCCACCGGAATGCCGCGGCCATTGTCACTGACCGACACCGACGAATCGGCGTGGATGGTGACGTTGACCGCATCGGCGTGACCGGCCAATGCCTCGTCGATGCCGTTATCCACGACCTCGTAGACCATGTGATGCAGGCCAGAGCCGTCATCGGTATCCCCGATATACATGCCGGGGCGCTTGCGGACAGCCTCCAACCCCTTGAGAACCTTGATGGAATCGGCACCATATTCCTCTGGTACGCGGGCGGGTTCGGACATGCGGATTTTCCTCTGGATATTTGTGAAACTTATACGAATTCTGGGGGGGAATGTCACGGCCCTCCCCCATATTTTGCGTGTGTTTCGCACTCAGGTGAAGGGGATGACCAGCCCCACGAGAATGAGCAGACCGCCAGAGGCCACGTTCATCCTTCGGATGGCCTTGGGACTCCGCAACAGGTGCCGCGCGCGGTCGAGAAAGAACGCCAGCCCGAGGTTGCCAAGCATCGGCACGATGGCCGATACCGCAAGGATTGCGGCGATGTCGGGCACGGTCACGCGCGAGAGGTCGAAGAAACCCGGCAGGAACCCCATGTAGAAGATGATCGCCTTGGGATTGCCGATAACCGCCGCCATGCCGACGGAAAATCCGGCCCAGATACCGGGACGCGTCATGCGGCTGTCGGCACCGGGCACGCGCGCCGGGGCGCGGAGCAAAAGCACGCCCATCACGATGAACACCCCCGCCGCGATCCAGCGCAGCAAGCCCAGCGCATCGCCATAAACCGACAGCACCCAGGCAAGGCCGAGGATCGCGCAGAGCGGCCAGATCAGATCGCCCAGCGCCACGCCCACCGCCAGCGGCCAGGCCCCCGCCATGCCGCCCGAGAGAGCGCGCGCGGTAAGCGCCACCCAGACCGGGCCGGGCACGGCCCAGAGACCCGCCATGGCAGCGGCGTAGAGCGCCAGTTGATAGGCTGTCACCGTCATTGATTTTCCCTGACAACACGGCTCAGACCGCCGCTCTCGGTCACTTCGACGTTCTGCGCACGCGCGCCAAGTTCGGCAAACAGCTCCGGCCCCGTGCCGGTCATCCAGGCCTGCGCGCCCAAAGCGCAGATCTCGTCATAGAGCGCGGCGCGACGGGAGGTGTCAAGATGGGCAGCCACCTCATCCAGCAGCAGGATCGGCGGCGCGCCGAAATCGCGGGCCAGCGCACGGGCATTGGCAAGGATGAGCGACACCAGCAGCGCCTTCTGCTCGCCCGTCGAACACTCCGCCGCGGGCACACCTTTGGCAGCATAGACACCGTAAAGGTCGGCCCGGTGCGGCCCCACCAGCGTGCGCCCGGCGGCCAGATCGCGAAACCGGCTCTCGGCCAGCGCCTCGCGCAGGTCGTCCGCCCCCTGCGGCATCTCGCCCTCGGTCTGGGTCAGTTCCAGTTCGGCGGTGGGAAAGGCCGTCTCGGCCCGCATCTGCGCCCCCATGATGAGCGCGAGCGCGTGCTGCCGGTTGGCGTGGATTTCCGCGCCGCTCCCGGCCATCTGCCGCTCCAGCGCGAGATACCAGTGCCCATCGCGCACCTGATCCTTGAGCAGGCGGTTGCGCTCGCGCATGGCCTTCTCATAGGCCAGCGTGGCCTCGGCATGGGCAGGCAGAAAACTCATGGTCATGCGGTCGAGAAACCGCCTGCGCCCCTCGGCCCCCTCGATCCAGAGCCGGTCCATCGCCGGGATCAGCCAGAGCACCCGCGCGATGCGGCCAAGCGCAAGCTGGCTTGCGGCCTTGCCGTCGATCCGCACCTGTCGCGCCGCGCCTCCCTCGGACACGATCTCGACCTCGTGGGCACTGGTCACGGAGTGCAGGACGCCGGCAACCTTCCAGCCGAGCGCCTCGGGCCGCCGCGCCATCTCCTGCGCCGCCGCGCGCCTCAGACCGCGACCGGGCGACAGGAGCGACACCGCCTCGATCAGGTTGGTCTTGCCCGCACCGTTGGGGCCATGGATGGCCACGGGCCGCGCATCAAGCACCAGCCGCGCGGATTTGTGCGAGCGGAAATGCGAGAGGCTCAGTTCTGTCACGGAAAGGCCGGGCATTCTCGGCCCCTTCATCGTTCGTAAAATACTCCCGCCGGAGGCATCCGACAGAGGTTACACCCGCATCGGCATGACGACATAGACCGCCGTGGTGTCATTACCCTCTCGCATCAGGGTGGGATCGCCCGAAGAGTTGAAGAAGAACACCGCATTCTCCCGGTCCACCTGGCTGGCGATTTCCAGCAGGTATTTGGCGTTGAAGCCGATTTCCAGCCGCTCGTCGCCATAGGCCACGGCCAGTTCCTCCTCTGCCACGCCGCTGTCGGGGGCATTGACCGAAAGCACCAGACGATCCTCGTCAAGCGAGAGCTTCACCGCGCGCGAACGCTCGGAGCTTACCGTCGCCACCCGGTCCACGGCCTGCGCGAACTCGGCGGCGTCCACTTCCAGCCGCTTGGTGTTGCCCTGCGGAATCACGCGGGTGTAGTCGGGGAACGTGCCGTCGATCACCTTGGAGGTCAGCGTGATATCGGGGGTGGCAAAGCGCACCTTGGTTTCCGAGACCGACACGGCCACCTTCATGTCGTCATCGTCGAGAAGCTTGCGCAATTCGCCGACCGTCTTGCGCGGCACGATCACGCCCGGCATGTCAGCCGCCCCTTCCGGCAACTCGGCGTCGATCCGGGCAAGACGGTGGCCATCGGTGGCCACGCAGCGCAGGACCTTTCCGCCATCCGCCTCCGACACATGCATGTAGACGCCGTTGAGGTAATAGCGTGTCTCTTCGGTCGAAATGGCGAATTTCGACTTGTCGAAGAGCCGCCGCAGCACCGGTGCAGGGGCCGAGAAATTCGAGGCGTATTCCGACGACGCCATCACCGGAAAATCTTCCCTGGGCAGGGTGGCGAGATTGAAATTAGAGCGCCCCGCCTGCACTGTGAGCCGCCCCGAGGCGCTGTCCTCGGAGATCGAGACCAGCGCGCCATCGGGTAGCTTGCGCACGATTTCGTGCAGCAGGACGGCCGAAACGGTGGTCGCGCCCGCGCGCTCCACCTGTGCCGGGGCCTTGTCCACAATCTCTATGTCGAGATCGGTGGCCCGGAACTGCACCCGGTCGCCTTCGGCCTCGATCAGCACGTTGGCGAGGATCGGGATGGTGTTGCGCCGCTCGACCACCGATTGCGCCTGCGCGACCGCCTTGAGCAGCGTGCCCCGTTCGATGCTGAATTTCATGCCCTCGCTCCTGTCAGGTGCCGGTCTTGCGCCGGGAGGGGCACGTTAGCCAATTCCCCTCGCCGCTCAAGTGTTTTCTGGACTTTTCAGCCGGATGGCAAGGGGCGTCAAGGGCTGGCGCGCGGCTCAGCCTTCGAGGGCGCGGCGCAACAGTTCCAGATCGTCGGCAATCTCGGCATCCTTGCCGCGCAACTCGCCGATGCGGCGCACCCCGTGCATGACGGTGGTATGATCCCGCCCGCCAAAGCTGCGTCCGATTTCGGGCAGCGAGCGCGAGGTGAGTTGCTTGCACAGATACATCGCCACCTGACGTGGACGCGCATAGCAGCGCGTGCGCTTCGGGCCGACCATGTCGGACAGGCGGATATTATAGTGATCGGCCACCTTGCGCTTGATCTCCTCGATCGAGACCTTGCGCTCGAAACTGCGCAACATGTCGGCAAGGCAATCCTGCGTCAGATCCTGCGTGATCGGCTTGCCCACCAGCGAAGCGAAGGCGAAAAGCCGCGTCAAAGCCCCCTCAAGCACACGCACATTTGTGTTGATCCTGTGCGCGAGGAATTCCAGAACGCCCGGTTCCATCACAAGATCGGGGTATTGCTCGCGATGGCGCTCCAACCGTGTCTGAAGAATGCCAAGCCGCAATTCATAATCGGTCGGGTGCAGATCGACCACGAGACCGCATTGCAGCCGCGACTTGATCCGGTCTTCCAGCTTGGCGATGTCGCCCGGCGCGCAATCCGCAGAAATCACGATCTGCTTGTTCTGGTCGACAAGCGCGTTGAAGGTGTGAAAGAACTCCTCCTGCGTGCTGTCCTTGCCGGCAATGAACTGCACGTCATCCACCATCAGCACATCGACAGAGCGGAACATCTGCTTGAAATCCATGATCTTGCGATCACGCAGCGCCTGGATGAAACGATACATGAACTGTTCCGCAGACAGATAGAGGACGTTTGTTCCGGGCTGTTTCTCGGTCAGTTCCCAGGCAATGGCATGCATGAGATGGGTCTTGCCGAGGCCAACGCCACCATAAAGGAAGAGCGGGTTGAACGTGGTCTCGCCACCCTCGGCCACACGGCGCGCGGCGGCATGGGCGAGATGGTTGGGCTTGCCCACGACGAAACTCTCGAAGCGAAAACGATCATCGAGCGGCGCAGAGTTGAAGGGGGAATCGCTGCGCACCGGGCTTGGTGCCGGATCCGCCTGCCGGGGGCGCGCCACCGAATTTGCGGCCACCCGAAAATCGAGCTTGCGCACCTTGGGATCAACCCGCGTGATCTGGTAGAGGATAAGATCGCCGTAATGTTGTGACACGTAATTGCCGAGAAATGTCGTCGGCACCGCGAAGGTCGCAACCCCGTCGTCGACAGTCGCAAACTCAAGCGGCTCGATCCAGTTGCGAAAGTTGTTTTGCCCCACCGATTGACATATTTGACGCTTCAATTCGCCCCATTGTTCCAAAGTCATCTCTGCCATTCCGCTGCTCTGTTGAGGCACACGCAACCATCGGTCACATGCACCTTGTCCCGTTTGGGCGGCTCACGGAAAGGGGGCAAAGCAAAGGTAGTCCGCTGGCATGGTGCCAACGGAAACCCACCTGACCTTCACAAGCATTCCAGAAAAAAGCACTCAATGACAGCCCGTCCCACAGGCCGCAAGAGTCCCTTCCCTGAAATTCATTTAGACAAGACCAGGGCTTTAATGCCCGATGTTACGCAAGGTCCCCGTGACAAAGGTTCCGTTGCGCGGCGGCCTGTCCCCCCAAGCGTGAATCGCGTGCTCGAAATTAGCAACCTTGGGCGCGCTCCGACAACTCATCAATGCGCTTGACAGAGGGCGGGACAGAAAAGAATCTCTCGCTTGCGCAGTGATGCGACAATGAAAAAAGGCACCGCGCGCGGGCGGTGCCTTTTGATTCAAGAGGTTGGCCGAGATGTCAGCCGAGCGCCTTCACCCGCGATGCCAAACGCGACATCTTGCGCGACGCGGTGTTCTTGTGGAACACGCCCTTTGTCACGCCGCGCATGAGTTCGGGCTGAGCGAGACGCAGCGCGGTTGCAGCGGCTTCCTTGTCGCCAGAGGCGATCGCCTCTTCAACCTTGCGCAGGAAGGTGCGGATGCGCGAACGACGCGCCTTGTTCACGGCAAAGCGTTTTTCGCTCTGACGGGCGCGTTTTTCGGATTGGGGCGTATTGGCCATGGGTGTCGAGCCTTTCTGGGTTCTGTGTATGCGTGTCGCGCGTATACCCAATCCCGCCCCCATATCGGGGCGTCAGCTCTTGCCTGAGAAGCGGGCATCACGCGCATGTCTGGCGCGCCTTTTAGACGAGTCGCAGGGAAATGCAAGACCGGGCTTACTCTCCCAGCTTCGCATGCACCTCCTGGAGGTCGATTTCGCCGACAGGCATCTTGTTGGCGGGGTTTTCGAAATCGTATTTGAAGATCTCGAAATCGCGCTTGTAGATCTCGTAGACCAGATGCATCGAGAGATCGTCGAAATAATCCTCGACGGGATGGGCGCGTTTCGGCCCGTGGCCCTCGGACTCGTTGAAGCGGGGGATTTTCTTGAGGTCAACCTTGTGCCGGGTTTTGATCCCCTTGAGCACCTCGGCCATGCCTTCGTTGAAGTTTTCGGTCCAGAAAATCTTGTCGTAGCGCCCGCCATTGACGATGAATGTCGAGACATGACCCGACATCGCCGACCAGTGGATATCCGGCTCCATCGGCCGTTTCCACCGGATCGTGTCACGGGCAAACAGCAGGAAGCGGCGAAAGCTCCTGATCTGGTCGAACTCTTCCTTGCCGTCCTCGCCGCCGACCTCGATGCCATATTTCTGGATGATCGTCGGCACCAGCTTGCCGCGATAGCGCTTGCCGTTGCGCTGGATGCCGCAGATCTTGTCGAAGAACGACGAGAGAATCCGCGTGTAGGGGTTGCGCACGCAGGTAAAGGCATAGCTCGTATGCGTGCGCACATTGGCCGAGATGATCTTCTGGCTGTCCTCGATCGCCCATTTGTGCAGGCCTGTCGTCGCATCATGAATGTCGCCGTCGAAGAACTGGCCGTGATCCGAGTAATACATGATCTGGCCGATGGTCGAGCAGGCGCATTTCGGCACGACGCGGTAGACCACGCTCTCGCTCTCGGTCATCCATGTTCCGGGAAAGCCCATCTGCCTGCCTCCGACCCTTGCCGCCACTTTTCGCAGCTTTCACCCTGTCTAACCCGTTCAAATAATCAAAGAAAGCGTGTTTATTTAGGCTTCCTTGACGGTTAAGGATGTAAACAATCACCAAGTAAGCAGGCAAACCGTTTCCGATATGGCCAAAATCGCCTTCATTCTGCTCTGCCACAAAGACCCTGAGGCCATCATCCGTCAGGCGCGGATGCTGACCGAGGCGGGCGATTACATCTCCATCCATTTCGACGCGCGCGCCAGACCCGATGCCTTTGCCGCCATCCGCGATGCACTCGCCGACAATCCGAACGTGGCCTTCGCCAGAAAGAGAATCAAGTGTGGCTGGGGAGAATGGTCGCTTGTTCAGGCGACGCTTTACGCGGTGGAGGCGGCGCTTGACGCCTTTCCGCGCGCCACGCATTTCTACATGCTCTCGGGCGATTGCGCGCCGATCAAATCGGCCCGCTTCGCGCATGAATTTCTGGACAACCGCGATGTCGACTACGTCGAGAGCTTCGATTATTTCGACAGCGACTGGATCAAGACCGGCATGAAGGAAGAGCGGCTCATCTACCGCCACTTCTTCAACGAGCGCACCCAGAAATGGCGCTTCTATACGTCTTTCGAGCTACAGAAGCGCCTCCGGCTGACGCGGGACATCCCCCATGACATCCAGATCCAGATCGGCAGCCAATGGTGGTGCCTGCGCCGCCGCACCGTGGAATGGATTGTCGATTTCACCCGGAAACGTCGTGATGTGATGCGGTTTTTCCGCACCACATGGATCCCCGACGAGACCTTTTTTCAGACGCTCGTGCGCCATCTCGTGCCCGATGCCGAGATCGAGACGCGCACACTTACCTTCCTTATGTTCACCGATTACGGGATGCCGGTGACCTTTTACAACGATCACTACGACATGCTGCTCAATCAGGATTACCTTTTTGCGCGCAAGATCAGCCCCGAGGCACTGGAACTCAAGCGCCGCCTTGGCGCGCTCTACAATAACACGGATGTCACGTTCAACATCTCGAACGAGGGGCGCAGCCTGTTCAAGTTTCTCACCGCGCGCGGCCGCGAGGGGCGCCGCTTTGCCCGCCGCTTCTGGGAGGCCGAGAGCACGCTGGGGCGCGAGCGCGAACTGATGATCGTGGTGTGCAAGAAATGGCATGTGGCCAAGCGTCTTCTGGCGCGCATCCGTCAGGTGACCAACCTGCCCGCCATCGAATACCTCTTCAACGAGGAATCAACCGCCTTGCCCGATCTCGGCGGGCTTCAGGCCACGCTGTCCAAGCGCACCCGCCATCGCCGCGCGCTGATGCGGATGTTGTATGACTATTACGAAACCGACCGGCTGATCGTCTGCATGGACCCCGGCAACATGGACCTGCTCGAAGATTTCTGCCGCGACCGTGCCAAGACCAAGTTGCTCGAGGTTCAGTGCACCTTCACCGACGACTATCTCATCGGCCACGCCAAGCGTGTCGGGCTGGCAGGCGACCAGACCCCGCAAGACACGCTTGCGCGGCTTCTGCCCACGATCCGGGGCGATATCACCCATGAATGCGACCGTATCCGCGATGCCGAGTTCGAGAATCACCTGATCCTGCGCGAGAGTGACGGGCGCGGGCAATATCCCGACCTTCTGGCGCGCTTCCTTGATATTCCGCCCGAAAAGGCGCAGGAAATCGCGCAAACCAAGCACCTGTTCGCCGATTGAGGACTGACCATGCCCCAGAGCTATGACGACCAGAACATCTTCGCCAAAATCCTGCGCGGCGAGATCCCCAACAAGACCGTGCTGGAGACCGAACACACGCTGGCCTTCGAGGATATCCAGCCACAGGCACCGGTGCATGTCCTGGTGATCCCCAAGGGGCCGTATGTGGATTACGCGCATTTCGCCGCCGAGGCGAGCGAGGCCGAGATCGTCGATTTCAACCGCGCCGTCGCCGAAATCTGCCGCCTCACGGGCGTGACCCCCGGCGCAGGCGGCGGCGGCTTTCGCGCCATCTCCAACGCCGGAGAGGCCGGCGTGCAGGAGGTGCCGCATTTCCACCTGCACATCCTCGGCGGGCGGATGCTGGGGCGGATGCTGGCGCGGGCGCAGGGCTGAATCGCCGCTTGCGGACCACGACATCCACGCCCATATGAAACGCGGTCGCACCATGGTCAGAACGGGCAGGACATGACATTTCGCAGCCGCGTCGGCGCGTTTCTCGACACGACGCTTTTTCAGAACACGATCCTGGCGATCATCCTCTTCAATGCGGTGATTCTGGGAATGGAGACCTCTGCGCCGATCATGGAGCGGGCCGGGCCGCTCATCATCGCGCTTGACCGGTTCTGTCTTTCGGTCTTCGTGGTCGAGATTGCGGCCAAGCTCTATGCGCGCGGGATTGTCGGGTTTTTCAAACGCGGCTGGAACATCTTCGATTTCGTGATCGTCGGCATTTCGCTTCTTCCCGCCACGCAGGGCCTTGCCGTGCTGCGCGCGCTGCGCATCCTGCGACTGTTGCGGGTGGTCTCGGTGGCACCCTCGCTGCGCCGCGTGGTCGAGGGGCTGGTGAGCGCGCTGCCGGGGATGGGATCGGTCTTTCTGCTGATGGGGATGATCTTCTACATCGGCTCTGTCATGGCGACGAAGCTCTTCGGTGCGGCCTTTCCCGACTGGTTCGGCGATCTGGGGCGCAGCGCCTATTCGCTCTTTCAGATCATGACGCTGGAATCCTGGTCCATGGGGATCGTGCGCCCCGTGATGGAAATCTATCCTCAGGCCTGGGCCTTCTTTGTCCCCTTCATCATGGTCACCACATTCGCAGTGGTGAACCTTCTTGTGGGTCTCATCGTCAATTCCATGCAGGATGCCCACCACGCCGAGGACACCGCAAAGACCGACAGCTACCGCGACGAGGTGCTGATGCGCCTCACCGCGCTGGAAGACCTGATGCGAGAAGAGCGGGCGCGCCAATCCACAGGACCCGGATCACGCAACTAGCCTCGTCAATGGAGTGCCTGATCCACCCCGAAACGGTCCGTCTCCAGATAGATGGGTTCGGTGCGCATTTCCCGCCTTCTTCCAGTGTGACCTGCCCCGGTCGAGCGACACATGGCCTCCCGGCGAAGTCGTGATGCCGGGGCGCTCATAAAAGATCCTCACGCCCGAGGGTAAAGCCCGAGGCGATCCAGCGCGTCTCGAGCGCGCGCAGACGGTCGCCAAGGGCGGGGCCGCTGAGGGCAGGCAAGAGGTCGGCGGGTTTGACCGGGAAAACGGCTTCGGCCCCTGTCCGGAGGTCCTGCCATGCCTTTTGATCGGGGGCGGTGCCGGTGAGCGCGGCGCGCAAAAGCAGGATATCCGCGCCCGCATCCGGCCCGTGACGGTAGCCAAGTTCAGCGGCGGGCATGTCCTCGGCAAGCCCGCGGCGCAGCACGTCAAGCCTGCGCGCCTCGGCCCGCGACAATCGCAGGCGTTCGGCCACCTCCTCTCCGCCCAGAAGGGCAAGCCGCCGCAGGGGATTTCGGGCGATATCAGTCCCTGATTCCAGATGCACCAGCAACGCCATTGCCGCCGCCTCCGCCCCCGGCAGAACGCTCTGCAAGATCCCCGCAGCCTGCATCGCGGCCAGCGCGGGCGCGGGGTCGGGGGCGGCCAGAAGCTTGCGCATCTCTGCCCCGATGCGTTCACGCGATAGCCCGCCAAGCCCGTCCTGCAAGCCAGCACAGGCCGCGTAGCCCTCGGGGTCCAGTCCGGCCTCCGGATCGCCATACCAGGCGTGAAAGCGAAAGAATCGCAGGATGCGGAGATAATCCTCCTGGATCCGACGCTCCGGGTTCTCGATGAACCGCACCCGGCGCGCGGTGAGGTCCGCCAGCCCGCCCAGGGGATCGATCACCGTGCCATCGGGGCGGGCATAAAGCGCATTCATGGTGAAATCGCGCCGCCGCGCGTCGGCGGCGACATCGCCCCCGAACACGACGCGCGCGCGGCGTCCATCCGTCTCTATATCGGCGCGAAAGCTGGTTATCTCATGCGGAACACCGCCGGATACAACCGTGATGGTGCCATGGTCTATGCCGGTCGGAACGGGCCTCAGTCCCGCACGTTGTGCGAGTGTCACCACGTCTTCGGGTCGCGCGTCGGTGGCAATGTCGATATCGCTGACGGGCGCGCCCAGAAGCGCATTGCGCACACAGCCGCCGACGAACAGCGCCTGATGCCCCGCGTCCGTGAGCGCATGACAGACCGCACGCGTCTCGGGGCGGGTGATCCAGTCATCCGTGATCTTCATGACCGTCCCGCCATCACGGCCATCATCCGCAGGATGCGCGCCGTCGCGCCCCAGATGTAATAGGGGCCGAACGGCACCGCATAATACCGGCGCCAATCCCCCTTCCAACGCCGTTTTTCGACCCTGTACATGCCCAAATCCATCAGATGCGCCAGCGGCACGTCAAACACCTCGGCCACCTCGCCGCGATCCGGAACCGGCACGAACGGCGCGCGGAGACGCGCCAGCACCGGTGTCACGTCAAACCCCGTGACCGTCTCGTGACGGGGCAGGTGACAGAGGATCTCGACGTTGCCGGGATCGAGCCCGATCTCCTCATGCGCCTCGCGCAGGGCCGTGGCCCGGATATCCGGGTCCCCCGCGTCCTGCTTGCCGCCGGGAAAGGCGATCTGGCCGGGATGATGCCGGAGCACGGAGGAGCGTTTGGTGAGGATCACCCGCGCCTCCGGTCCCTCGCCGAGGACGGGCACGAGAACACCCGCGGACCGAAGCGTTCGCCCCGGAGGAAGCGCAACCTCGGGGTTGAGATCATAATCCGAGGTGCCGCCAAGCCCGTCCTCGAGCGCGGCGAGGATCGGCGCAAGCGGATCAGCCCTGCTCACCCGATCCCCCTGCCGCATCAAACCCGAGCGTGGCCGGATCGAGCGCATAATGCGCGCCGCAAAACTGGCAATCGGCTGTCACGATGCCGTCCTCGGTGGTCATCCGCGCGATGTCGCGCGCCGAATAGATCGACAGGCTGTTGCGCACGCGCGCCTCGGAGCAGGTGCAGCCGAAGCGGACCGGCTGCATCTCGAAAACGCGCGGCCCTTCCTCGTGGAAAAGCCGAACCAGAAGATCCGTTGGCGAGACCGACGGCCCGATCATCTCGAGGTCTTCGACCGTGTCGAGCAGGAGATTGGCGCGCCCCCAGTTCTCGGCGTCGTCACCATCGACCAGGTCGCGCGCCTCGAGGAGGCCGCCCGCACCCGAGCCGCCATCCACAGCAAAGGGCGATGCCTTGGGCATGTGCTGGAGCATCACGCCACCGGCGCGCCAACGCGGGGCCTCGCCGGGCAGGGTGGATTTGCCGAAACTGAGCGCGAACCTGGTCGGGATCTGCTCTGACTGAGCGAAATACGCCTCGGCGCAGCGGTGAAGCGCGTCCCCGGCCAGCGGCGTGATCCCCTGATAGGGGGTCGTGCCCTTCCCCTGATCTATGAGAACGGCGAAATAGCCGTCGCCCAGTTGATCGAAAGGGCGCGCATGGCGCAAACGGTCCGCGTCGAACCCGGCATAGGCACGCATCCTTGCCGGTTCGCCCTCTGATTCGGGGGCGAAATAATCGGTGGCGATCATGCGCACCGCGCCCCTGGTCTGGACCTGAAGCGACAGTTTCCAGCGCAGTTTGACCGTCTGGCCGATCAGCGCCGTCAGAAGCGCCATTTCGGCAACCAGCGCCTCTACCGGGGCCGGGTAGTGATGCTGCGCGAGGATCGCGTCCAGCACACCATCGAGCCGCGCAACGCGGCCCCTGATGTCGGCATGGTCAAGCTGAAACGGCAGCACCGTGTCATCCCAGGCGATTCGCTGTCCAAGGCTCATGGGCTTTCCTTTCGTGACGGGCTCCCGCATATCGCGTCCATGTGGTCGCGACAAGGCAAGGGACAGGAGACTGGCATGATCCGACGATTTGGCGAGGTGCCGAAACGCGATGTCCGCTATCGGCTGCGGCACGGTGTTTACGCGGTGCTGGTGCGCGACGGCCGCGTGCTGGTGACGCATCAGATCGCGCCGGTGCCTGAATATCAGCTTCCCGGCGGCGGCGTGGATCCGGGCGAGACACCCTTGCAGGCTCTCTATCGAGAGGTGATCGAGGAAACGGGATGGCGCATTGCACGGCCGCAGCGCCTCGGAGCGTTCCGGCGTTTCACCTACATGCCGGAATACGATCTCTGGGCGGAAAAGCTCTGCGTCATCTATCGCGCCTTTCCCGCCCGGCGTCTTGGCACACCCACCGAAGCAGGCCATCGCGCGGAATGGCTGTCACCGCGGGATGCCGTGGTGCGTCTTGGCAATATCGGGGATCGGCATTTTGTCAGTCGAACCCTGGGCAATCCTTGAATTCCAGAAGGATAGCCGAAACGTCATCCGTGAAATCCCCATCCTGTGCATGATCCGCAAGCTTCCACATCAGCGATTCGAGAAAGGCCGGGCCGTGCGTCTGCCGCAGATCGGTCATCAACTGCGCCAGTCCGCCCTCATCGAGCAGGGTGCCGTCGGGGGCCGCACATTCGGTCAACCCGTCGGAGTAAATGAGCAGCCGATCACCGGGCGACAGGGTAAAGCTCACCTCATCGAAGCTGGCATCGCCGATCAGCCCGACCGGAAGACCCCCCCGCCCGACAAACTCGACCTTGCCATCGTGACGCTGCACGACCGGATGAGGATGACCAGCCTGCGCCAAAAGAACGCGCCCGCTCACAAGGTCCACATCCGCAAGGGCAATCGTGAAATAGTGATCCGTGTCGAGGTCGGCCATGATGATGTGATTGAGCCGCGCCAGAGTGTCCCCCGGAGCGCGGGCGGCGAACCGCCCCGGTGCGATTTGCTCAAGCGCGAGGTTCTGCTCGGGCACCGTCGCTGACAGATAGCTCGCCAACCGCGCCGTCATGAGGGCGGAGCTGACCCCGTGACCGGACACATCGATTCCATAAAGACCGATTCGTCGCTCCGAAATCGGATATGTGCCCACCAGGTCGCCGCCGACATGCCCCGCCGAATGAAGGGCGAGCGAAAGGTCCGCCACGCCGAAATCCCGATAGCGTTCGCTCAGCAGCGACTGTTGAAGCTTCCTGGCCTCGAGCAGATCGCTGTCGAGCGAGTCGTAAAGCGCCTGCAATTCGTCCAGCGTGCTCTTGATCAGCCGGTTCTTTTCGGTCAGCTCTCGCTCCATCTCGAGAATGCGATGACCGGCCGTCAGACGCGCACGCAGTTCCGCCGGATTGACCGGCTTGGTGAGGAAATCGTCAGCCCCGGCATCGAGACCGACCGCTATCTCCTCCTTGCTGCTTTTTGACGTCAAGAGGATGAAATATCCGTAATTCGGGCGAGCCATCGCCCGAAAAACGCGACAGAAATCGATACCGCTCATGCCCGGCATGATCCAGTCGCTCAGGATGATGTCCGGCGGTGCGCGCCGACACGAAACAAGCGCCTCATCGCCGCTTTCTGCCTCCTGCACGATGAAGCCCCACTGTCGGAGATGGGTGCCGACAATGCGCCGCTGAAGCCTGCTGTCGTCAACGACGAGTATGCGCAACGGCATCTTGTTGTCGTTTTCCTGCCTCGCCTCCGTCCGTGTTGCCAGCCGCACTTGAACACCCTTACCCTGCCGCGAATCGACATTGGCGTATAAACTCCTAAGAATACGTGAAGTTTCAAATTCTGCGCTTTTTCGGTCTGACGTTAACCCGATCTGAACGAACACGGCGCAGAATCGATGCAGCAAGGAGAGAGGGTCATGATCAACTGGAATCGCGTTCGAGAGTTGCGGCACGAAATCGGTCCGGAGGCCTTTGAGGAGGTGATCGATCTTTTTCTTGAGGAGGTTGAAACCGGTATCGACGACATGCGCGACGGCATGGACCTGGCGGCGCGTAGCGAGCAGCTTCACTTTCTTGCCGGAAGTGCACTCAATCTGGGGTTCGCGACCTTTGCCGAGCTTTGCCAATCGGTTGAGCGCGGGCAACGCACGGCGCAAACAGAGGAGATTCGCACCTGTTATGTCAGATCACGGGCCGAATTCTTCGCGAATATCGGCAAGGCGATCGCCGCATGACAGCGGAAAACCGGAGCGCTGATGCAAAGCCTATATCAGAAACTCGGCCAGCACCTCGTCATGCGTGATATCGCGGTATTGAAAGCCCGTATTGTCGAGCTTTTGAAAAAATGTGGCAAAGTTCTCCGGCTGCAGCGTTTCGATTCCGATCAGAACCGAACCGAAGTTGCGCGCCGATTTCTTGAGATACTCGAACCGGGCGATATCGTCGTCGGGCCCGAGTACAGCCAGGAAGTCGCGCAGGGCACCGGGTCGCTGCGGCATGCGCAGGATGAAATATTTCTTGAGGCCCGAGAATCGCTGCGCTCTTTCCTTGACTTCCGGCAACCGCTCGAAATCGAAATTGCCGCCGGACGTCACACAAATCACCCGTTTCCCTCGGATCGCCTCGCGCATGTCCTTGAGCGCATCGATCGAGAGAGCGCCTGCAGGTTCCAGCACGATCCCTTCGATATTGAGCATTTCGAGAATGCTGGTGCAAAGACGGTCCTCGTCGACGGTCCGGACCTGGTCTGCTGGTGTGTTGCGGAGCCGCGCAAAGGTCCGCGCACCGATCTGCGCCACCGCCGCGCCATCGGCAAAGGTGTTCACATGCGACAGTCTGACAGGGCGGCCCGCCGCTATCGCCGCGCCAAGGCAGGCACCGCCCGCTGGCTCCACGAGGGTAAGCGCCAGGCTCTGCCCGAAATAGCTCCGGACGCCCGAGGCAAGACCCCCGCCCCCGACGGGCAGGATGAGATGGTCGGGAACACCGTCAAGCTGAGCCTCGATCTCCACTGCGACACTCGCCTGCCCCTCGATCACATCCTCGTCGTCAAAGGGCGACAGGAAATGTGCCCCCACCTCGGCACAATAGGCCTGCGCAGCCGCCAGCGTGTCGTCGAAATAATCCCCGGTGAGCCGTATCCTGATTGCGTCACCGCCGAATTTTTCGGTTTTTCCGATTTTCTGTTGGGGGGTCGTCACCGGCATGAAGATGACGCCGCTCACTCCGAAATACCGACACATGAAGGCCACGCCCTGCGCGTGATTTCCGGCGCTGGCGCAAACGAATCGCGTAGCGTCGGGACGCGCGTCAATCACTTTTCGCATGGCGTTGAACGCGCCGCGCAACTTGTAGGATCGCACGGGGCTCAGATCTTCCCGCTTGAGAAAAATCTCGGCTCTGTAAAGCTCGGACAGGTGATCGTTGCGCTGCAACGGTGTCGGCTCGAACACGCTGCGCATGGCAGCCTCGGCCGCGCGGGCGTTATGGCGAAAATCAGACATCCACGATTCCCTGCCGCAAACAAGGCCAACTGGCAAGGGGCGCTGCTTGCGAACAAGACGGAAACCGGGTAACGGCGCGGAAAATCCGCGAAAGGACCGCGTTATGACCGCACCGAAAAAAGTCGTGCTCGCCTATTCGGGGGGCCTTGATACCTCGATCATCCTCAAATGGCTGCAAACCGAGTATGGGTGCGAGGTGGTGACCTTTACCGCCGATCTGGGTCAGGGCGAAGAGCTGGCACCGGCTCGGGAAAAGGCGCAACTCCTTGGTATAAAACCTGAAAATATCTATATCGAGGATCTTCGCGAGGAGTTCGTGCGCGACTTCGTGTTCCCGATGTTCCGTGCCAATGCGCTCTATGAGGGACAGTATCTGCTTGGCACCTCCATTGCCAGACCGCTGATTTCAAAGCGACTTGTGGAGATCGCCGCCGAGACGGGGGCGGATGCCGTTGCGCACGGCGCGACCGGCAAGGGCAACGATCAGGTGCGGTTCGAATTGGCGGCCTATGCGCTCAACCCCGAGATCACGGTGATCGCGCCCTGGCGGCTCTGGGATCTTACAAGCCGCTCGAGGCTTATTGATTTTGCAGAGAAAAACCAGATCCCGATCGCCAAGGACAAACGCGGCGAAGCGCCGTTCTCGGTGGATGCGAACCTTCTGCATACCTCGTCCGAAGGCAAGGTTCTGGAGGATCCGTCAAAAGCCGCGCCCGACTATGTTTACCAACGCACAGTCAGCCCGGAGTCCGCGCCGGACAGCCCTGAATTCATCGAGGTGACCTTCGAGAAGGGCGACGCCACAGCGATAAACGGCACGGCAATGAGCCCCGCCACCATACTGACGGTGCTCAACGACATTGGTGGGCGACACGGGATCGGGCGGCTCGATTTTGTCGAGAACCGGTTTGTCGGCATGAAATCCCGCGGCATCTACGAAACGCCGGGCGGCACGGTCCTGTTGGAGGCACATCGCGGTATCGAGCAGATCACGCTCGACAGCGGATCGGGACATCTCAAGGATTCGCTCATGCCGCGCTATGCGGAACTGATCTATAACGGATTCTGGTTCAGCCCGGAACGCGAAATGTTGCAGGCGGCGATCGACCATTCGCAACATCATGTTTGCGGCACCGTGCGACTGAAGCTCTACAAGGGGCATGTGGCGTGTGTTGGTCGCTGGTCGGATCACAGCCTTTATTCCGAGGCGCATGTGACCTTTGAAGAGGATGCCGGGGCCTACGACCAGAAGGACGCGGCAGGGTTCATCCAGCTCAACGCGCTGCGGCTCAAGCTCATCGCGGCACGGAACCGGCGGTCGAAGGGCTGATAAGGGCACCTCTGGAAAGAGGCCCTTTTTCACGAATGGGCCTCTTCGCGGGCGGGTGCCCGGCGTCATCTGATCGATCTGGGCCGCCGGTCGACGCATGGGGTATTGGTGCCCGGACTCAGCCTGAAAACCGCGTTATGCAGCGAAATCCGGCTATCCCGAGGGGCGATGTTGCGCTATTCTGACCGCAAAAATCGGGCAGGCAACGAGCGGACAGACCAATGAAGATCACACGGCGTTTTGCGCTTCTTGCAGGGGCGGCGGCCCTTGCGGGCTGTGCGGAGAAATCGAAATTCAGGACCTATCGCGGCCCCGAGGTGACGCGCCTTGTGGTCAACAAGGGCGAACGCGAGATGTTTCTCTATCACAACCGGCGGGTTCTCAAACGTTACGATGTCGATCTTGGATTCGCACCGGTGGGCCACAAGGCGTTCGAAGGTGACGGCAAGACGCCGGAGGGCGAGTATCATATCGACCGGCGCAACCCCGACAGCGCCTTTCACCTGTCGCTCGGTGTTTCCTATCCGAACGAGCAGGATATCGCTTTTGCCCGCGCCCATGGGAAATCTCCCGGTGGCGATATCTTCATCCATGGCGAGCCGAACCTGTTGGGCTTTCTCAAACCGGACTGGACGGCTGGCTGCATCGCGGTGACGAATCGCGAAATGGAGGATGTCTATGCCATGGTGCGCACCGGCACGCCGATCACGATCAACGCCTGATCAACTGCCGAGCGTCATCGTCCACCAGATCTTGCCGCTCGGGTCCTGATGCCAGGCAAAGCCCATCTGTCGCGCATCGGGCGACAGGATCACGCGGCGCGTGACCTCCTCTTCCATCCATGCGGCAAGCGTCTCGAGCTCTGTCTCGTAGGTTTCCGAGATCGTCTCGCCGACAAGTTGCCCCGTAAAGCCGACGCGCCGGACCCGATCCACGGGTGACGATCCGTCAGAGCCGAAATGCCATGGCCGGTTCTGCACCGACATGTCGCGCGCATGGGTTGCGGCGGCGGCAGTCAGACGGTCATCGAGCGTGAGAGGCGCGGCCCCGGCGGCCTGACGCAGGGAATTCACCGAATCGAGCATCCGGAACTGGATCGTCCGCGTGTCGCCCGGTCTGATCGTGTAAACGCGTGGCAGCGGCTTGCCATCGGCACCAAGCTGCGGTGACGACGGAGGCGGAGCGGCACAGGCCGCCAGAGCCAGAAGAGCCGACACACAAAGTATGAAAAGACGCGCCATGAGACCAAGCCACCCGTTGAGTTGTTTCAACCGCTTTATCGCGGCGGGCCGGGTTGTTCAAACCGGCATCTGCGAAACTTCGCCAAATAACATGCGTTTGAATTGCGATTGCGACCCCAAGGCCATATATTGCGCGCAATCGTGGCAGGAAAAACTGGAGACACAACAATGCCCCCCATTTTCCGGGACAAGTGGAATCGCCGTGCCTTTCTGGCGGGGGGCGCAGCCTTGATCGGTGCGCCCGCCCTCGCTCAGAGCGTGGATGGCACCGGGACGGTCGAAGTCGAACGCGACGTGACCCAAAGCGTGCGCCGCAACATTTCGGCCTTCCAGACACGGGACTGGCGACCCTATTTTTCAAATCTCAGGAATGGCGCGATTCTGGCGGATATCGATTCGCGCGCCGTGCATTACTGGGGCGAGGATGGCCAGACCTACAAGCTCTACCCCTCCTCCGTGCCGCTGTCCGAAGATCTGACGCGCCGCGGTCGCACCTCGGTCGTGCGCAAGGTTGAGGGGCCAAGCTGGCGGCCCACGCCCTCCATGCTTCAGCGCAACCCGGAATGGCCGGCCTATGTGCCGCCGGGGCCGGACAATCCGTTGGGCACCCACGCGCTCTACCTGAGCTGGACCTATTACCGGATCCACGGCACGCATGACACGCGCAAGATCGGTCGCCGGTCGTCGAATGGCTGCATCGGTCTCTACAACGAGCACATTCAGGAACTGTTCGCGATGGCCAAGGTTGGCACACAGGTGTTGCTAATTTGACAAGAATGAGGGGGCACCTGAGGCGCAAACGCAAAGTTGCGTTTGCATTTCCCGGATTTTGCTGATTATTCCAGAGCCACGAGGTAAGCATTGGAGCTGTCGCTGCTATCTGCCACGCCGCGATGGTAAAATCTGGAGGATATCATGAAGAAACTCGCTCTCGCCGCCGCCCTGTCTGTTGCTGCAACCGCCGGTTTTGCCGGCACCCTGGCCGAGCCGGTCATCGAAGCGCCGGTGATCGTCGAAGAAACCAACGCAAGCTCGTCGGCTGCGGCCGTTTGGGTTCCGCTGTTGATTCTCGCGATCGTGGCTGCGGCTATCGCCGCAGACTGATCCGTGTCACGATTGGTGTTGAAAAGGCAGCGAGAATTCGCTGCCTTTTTTCGTTGACCGAAGCGCCACACCTCAATCGATCCAGCCTTTCAGATTGGTCTCGACAATGGACGAGAGCGCCGCGATATGCGCATCGTCGTCATTGAGGCAGGGGATGTAGGTGAACGCTTCCCCGCCCGCCTCCTCAAAGCTTTCGCGGATTTCCTCGTTGATCTCTTCCAGCGTCTCGATGCAATCGGCGGAAAAGGCGGGGGCGATGACGGCGATTCGTTTCTTGCCCTCCTCGCTGGCCAACCGTGCCACCTCATCGACGGTATAGGGCTTTAGCCACTCTTCGGGGCCGAAGACGGACTGGAACGTGGTGGTGATCTCGGCCTCCTCCCAGCCCAGCCTCTCGCGCAGCAGGCGCGTCGTCTTCTGGCACTGGCAATGATAGGGGTCGCCCTGCATCAGATAGCGTTTCGGCATCCCGTGATAGGACACGACAAGGATTTCGGGCCGTGTCTCAACCGCTGCATAGGCGCGTTCCACCGATTGCGCGAGCGCCTCGATATAAAGCGGATGCTCGAAATAGGGCTCTGCCACGCGCGCCACGGGCTGCCAGGTCTCGGCCATCAATGCGCGAAAGAACTGGTCATTCGCGGTGGCCGATGTGGCCCCTGCGTAATGCGGATAGAGCGGAAAGAAGAGGATGCGCGTGCAACCTGCCTCGGTCAGTGCGCGCACTTTGGATTTCGTGGACGGATTGCCGTAGCGCATGCAGAAATCGACCATGACCTGATCGCCATATCGCTCGTGCAGCGCGGCGGAAAGCTTCTCGGTCTGGTCGCGCGTGATCGTCATCAACGGGCTTTCGCCCTTGTCCTCGTTCCAGATGGATTTGTAGGCCGCACCCGAGGTAAAGGGCCGCTTGCTCAGGATGATGAGCTGCAAGAGCGGCTGCCATTTCCAGGGGGAATAGTCGATCACCCGCCTGTCCGAGAGAAATTCGTTGAGATAGCGCCGCATCGGCCAATAGCTGTAATGGTCCGGCGTGCCGAGATTGGCCAGAAGAACGCCCGTTTTCGCACGTGGTACGCTGGGGTGCCCGGCGGGGGCATGGCCTGGGCGCGTGGCATCGGGTCTGGCGTCGAGCATGGCGGCGGTCCTTCGGTCTCGGGTCAGGGGTGACATAACGGCTGGGGGCCAAAGGTCAATCTTCAAGCCGGGTTTCGCGTGCCCCGAGCGCGTCGGCCAGCCGTGCGGCAGCGGAACCGGGGCGCAGCGGCTGTGGCTGGGTCGGGTCCGGGGACCAACCGGTGAGAAAGACCATCTCGGCAGTTGCACGTATGCCGCCATCCTTGTGGCCAAAGCTCTGGGCATAGACCTCGCAGGCGCGCGCCAGCACCTGACGACGCAGCAGCCCGCGCGGGCGTGCGGCCATCGCATTGGTCTCGCCCATGGCACGCAACTCGCGCATCAGCGCCAATGGATCGCGATAGCGCAGGTCGAGCAGCAACCGGTCCGCCACCGGCAGCGCCAGCCCCGCCCGTTGCAACAGCGCCCCCAGATCCCGGATTTCCCCCATCGGCAGGACGCGGGGCGACAGCCCGCCCGCCACATCCGCCTCGGCCTGGGCCAGCGCCGCGCGCAACTCCTGCAAACTGCCGCCGCCAAACAGCACCGCCAGCAACAGCCCATCGGGCCGCAGCGCGCGCCGGGCCTGCACCAACTGCCCCACCGGATCGTTCGCCCAATGCAGACAAAGCGCGTGAATGACCAGATCATGCGCGCCGGGCGCAAGCCCGATCACCTCGTCATCGGGCACCACGACAGCCGCGGGAAAGCGCGCCTGCCAGAAATCGGGCCACCCGCTGACAATGCCGGGTGCCGTAAAGGATTTGTTAACCATTGCCAGCCGATCCTCGATTTCATCGGCGGCCAGATCTTGCAGGAACAGCGCGGGCGCGCAGGCGGCGCGCGCGCGGTGACGCAACAGGGCGGGGCGGTCGGTCAGCATGGTCTGGCTCATGTCAGGGAGGATAGTGTGGCGCACCCGGCTTTACAAATGGCGGTCCGGCTTGTCTATCCGCCGCGCTGCACGCTTTGCGGGGTGCCCGTGGCCGATGATTTCGGCCTCTGCGGGGCGTGCTGGCGCGATACGCCGTTCATCACCGGGCTGGCCTGCGATCTTTGCGGCACGCCGCTGCCGGGTGAGAGCAAGGGTGTCGTGCATTGCGACGACTGCCTGAGCATCGCGCGACCCTGGGCGCGCGGGCGCGCCGCGCTGCGCTATGAGGCAAACGGTCGGCGGCTGGTGCTCGCGCTAAAGCATGGCGACCGGCACGACGTGGCGCGCCCGGCGGGCAAATGGCTGGCGCGCGCCGCCGCGCCGCTTCTCGCCCCCGGCACGATCCTTGCGCCGGTGCCGTTGCACTGGCTGCGGCTGGTGACCCGGCGGTTCAACCAATCCGCCCTTCTGGCACAGGCTCTGGCGCGCGAAACCGGGCTGATGCTCGTGCCCGATCTGCTGGTTCGCTCCCGCCATACCCAAAGCCTGAAGGGTCTCGACCGCTCCGCGCGCCATGCCACACTCGACGGGGCGATCCGGGACAATCCCCGCCACAACGCCACGCTGCGCGGCGCGCATGTGATCCTTGTCGATGACGTGATGACCTCCGGCGCGACGCTCTCGGCGGCAACGCAAGCAGCTTACGCGGGCGGAGCGGAAGAGGTGTGCATTCTCGCACTGGCGCGCGCGGGAAAGGAGGCTTAGATTCGCCCCGAACAGGACCGAAGAGGCGCACCCATGCAACCCGTCGAAATCTACACCTCGCCGCTTTGCGGCTTTTGTCATTCCGCCAAGCGCCTTCTGAAACAGAAGGGCGTGAATTTCTCCGAAATCAACGTGCTCGCGCAGCCGGCACGCAAGTCCGAGATGATGAAGCGCGCAAACGGCCGCCACACCGTTCCGCAGATCTTTGTCGGCAAGACCCATGTCGGTGGCTGCGATGACCTCTATGCGCTGGAACAGGCGGGCAAGCTTGACGCGCTGCTGAAGGGTTGAGGAGATGCGCGCGGCGCTCTTGCAACTCACCTCTGGCGACGACCCGGCCGAGAACCTGTCCACCCTTCGCGCCCTCATGGCCGAGGCGCGCGCAGGGGGGGCGGAATTCATCCTGACACCAGAGGTGAGCAATTGTGTTTCCGCCAGCCGCAGCCATCAGAACGCGGTGCTCAGCCCCGAGGAAAGCGACCCTGTTCTGGCCGGATTGCGCGAAGAGGCAGCACGCCTTGATGTCTGGCTCCTGATCGGTTCGCTTGCGCTCAAGACCGACGATCCTGACGGTCGCTTTGCCAACCGGTCTTTTCTGATCGACGACACAGGTGCCATTCGCGTCCGTTACGACAAGATCCACATGTTCGATGTGGACGTCTCCCCGGAGGAGACTTACCGCGAATCGGACGGCTTCCGCCCCGGCACGCGCGCGGCAATCGCAGAGACCCCTTGGGGCAAGGTCGGCCTCACGATCTGCTACGACATCCGCTTTCCCCATCTCTATCGCCGCCTCGCGCAAGCAGGCGCGTCGATTATCACCGTGCCCGCCGCCTTTTCACACGTCACCGGGGCCGCCCATTGGGAGAGCCTGCTGCGTGCGCGGGCCATCGAGACGGGGTGTTTCGTTCTGGCACCCGCACAGACGGGCACCCATAGCGCACAACAGGGCAAGACCCGCCGCACCCATGGCCACAGCCTTGCCGTGGCCCCCTGGGGCGAGGTTCTGGCCGATGGCGGCACCGCATCGGGCATCGTCATGGTTGATCTCGACCTCTCGGAAGTGGCACAAGCACGCAAACGCGTGCCTTCCCTGCGCCACGACCGGGAGTTCGACGGCCCCTGAATGGATGAGACAACCAGCAATTCCCTTGCGGTCGCGCTGTTCAGCGAGATCCTGACCAACGAGCAGCTGATTCGCTCGCGACTCAGCCGTGTGTTGCCAAAGGGCATGGAAATCTCGCATTTCTCGGTGCTCAACCACCTCGCCCGCCTCGGTGACGAGCGCAGCCCGGCGCAGCTTGCCAAAAGCTTTCACGTGACCCGCGGCGCGATGACCAACACGCTCTCCAAACTGGAATGGGCCGGCTACATCCATATCCGCCCCGATTGGGAGGATGCGCGCCGCAAGATGATCTCGATCAGCCCCTCTGGTCGTCAGGCGCGCGATGCCGCCATTTCCGCGATCACACCCATGGTCTCTGACCTGATCCGTGAGCTGGGCGAGGACCGCGTCCGCGCGAGCCTTCCGGTGCTGCGCGAATTGCGCAGCAAGCTGGAGGGTTAAGGCGCATCATTCGCGGTGATAGGGACTGCCCGCGAGGATCGAAGCGGCGCGGTAAAGCTGTTCGGCCAGCATGACCCGCACGAGCATATGCGGCCAGACCATCGGCCCGAACGACAGCACCATATCCGCCCGCGCCCGCAACTCTGGCAAGAGACCGTCCGCCCCGCCGATGAGCACCGCGACATCGCTCCGCCCGGCATTGCGCCACTGCGCGAGGCTATCGGCAAATTCGGGCGAGCGCATCATCCGGCCCCGCTCGTCCAGCGCCAGGACGGCCGCCCCTTGCGGGATTGCCCGCTCCAGCAGCGCCGCCTCGGCGGTCCTGCCGCCACCGCGCCTGTCCTCGACCTCCTGCACGCTCACTGGGCCGAGGCCGAGCGCGCGCCCGGTCCGGTCGAACCGTTCAAGATAATCGTCGATCAACGCGCGTTCCGGTCCGGTGCGCAACCGGCCGACCGCGCAGATGCGCAGGCGCATTCAGATGCGGGCGGTGGCGGCCTGCCCGGAGGGCAACCACATCTTTTCGAGCTGGTAGAACTCGCGCACCTCTGGGCGGAACACGTGGACGATGACATCGCCCGTGTCGATCAGCACCCAATCGCCGGTTTCCTTGCCTTCGATCCGGGATGGAACGCCGTGCTCCTGCTTGAGCCGGTCCACAAGCTTTTCGGCGATGGCCGAAACCTGCCGTGAGGACCGCCCCGAGCAGATCACCATGTAATCGCCCATCGCCGATTTGCCGCGCAGATCAATCTGCACGATATCTTCGGCCTTGTCATCGTCGAGGGATTTGAGGATCGCCGCAAGCTGCGCTTCGCTATCCGAGAGGTGTGCGGCCGTCATATGGACCGCCGCCATATCTGCGGCAGGGGCCGCATGAGACATGAGAGACAGGACATTGTCCTCCTTGGTTGCGCACCGCGATGCCGCGATGCCGATTGTGTTTCAAACGTAGCAAGAGAAGCGTGACTTTTCAATGAACGCCCGTGCTTGGGATCCGCAAAACGCGGAGAAGTGCGTGAATTTTACCCATTTGCGCCGGTTTGGTCCAGCATCCGAACCTCGCGCTGAGGAAAGGGAAACGAGATGCCCTCCGCCTGAAACGCATCCCAGAGCGCCAGATAGACATTGCCGCGAATATTCGTGAGCCCCTGAGTGGGGTCCCGAATCCAGAAACGCAGAATATAATCCACACTGCTGTCGCCAAAGCCCACGATGTGACAGACAGCGGGCGGGTCGGTCAGCACGCGACCGACAGCGCCCGCCGCCGCGACTGCGATCTTGCGCACTTTGTGCGGATCGTCGCCATAAGCAGTGCCGAAAAAAATATCGAGCCGCACGAAATCATTGGAATGAGACCAGTTGACCACCTGCCCGGTGATCAGGTCCTCGTTCGGGATAAGGTATTCGCGCCCGTCTCGCGTGGTGATCGAGACATAGCGCGCGCCAAGGCTGTTGATCCAGCCGAATGTCTCTCCAAGGCTGATCACGTCGCCCGGCTTGATCGACTTGTCCAACAGGATGATGACGCCAGAAACGAGATTGGACACCACTTTTTGCAGACCAAAACCAAGACCCACGCCAATGGCCCCCGAGAGCACGGCTAGCCCGGTAAGATCGAACCCGACGGCGCGCAACCCGATGAAAAACGCCGCGCCATAAAGCAGCACCTGAAGCAGCTTGACCGCCAGCACCTGCATCGACGGCGAAATATCGGCATTGCGGCGGATGCGTGCCGCGCTTGTGGTCGAAACGAACCGCGCCATGGCGAAAAGCGCGCCGATCACGATCACCGCCTGCACCACGATCCAGAGCGACAGCCGCGTGTCGCCGATCTCGATCGCCCAGCCTTCCAGCAGCGTCCGCGCCTCGTCGGTCAGGTTGAGAATGACAAGCGTGACCCAGGTCCAGCCGGCATAGCGCACCGCCGCGCGCAGGAATCCGTTGCCGATCAGCCGCGTCACGATGGCGATGACCAGCCAGGCCAGCGCCAGTTCGGCGGCAACGGCGAGCAGAAAGGACCGGCTCGGCCAGGTCATCGCGCGCATGATCCAGACGGTCGGCCAGATCAGTGACACGAAGAATATCAGCCGCAACCGGCGGTGCAGCATCACCAAAAGCCGCATCCGCCTTTTCGGCCAGCCTTCACGCGCCCGCATCCAGGCATGACAGACGGGACCAAGCCACCGATCCAGCAGATGCGCCACCGCAAACAGCGCCAGCGCGATGCCCACCTGATAGGCGTTCCACGGCCGCAGCAGGCTACGCAGGAACGTTTCGCCCTGCGCCCAGAGCCCGAGCGCGATCTCCTGCGTGAGCGTAACGGCGTCGCTTTCCATCTGCCAAGAGTGGCACGCGCCCCCCACCCCGACAAGCCCGCTCTGGACAACCGACCGGAATCCGGGTCTTTTCCTGCCAGGATGGAGGAGTGCCATGACCACAGCCCTGATCACCCATGACGATTGTCTCGACCACCTCACGCCGCCGGGCCATCCCGAACAGGTGGCGCGGCTCACAAGCGTGTTGACCGCACTCGAGGGCAAGGACCTGCGCCGCGTGAACGCGCCTTTGGTGGCCGAGGATGACCTCTTGCGCGTGCACCCGAAATCCTATGTCGAGAGCATCCGCGCCGCCGCCCCCGCCGAGGGACGCGTGCAGCTTGACGCCGATACCTGGATGTCGCCCGGAAGCCTCGCCGGGGCGCATCGCGCCGCCGGGGGTGCCGTGCGCGCGGTTGATCTGGTGCTCTCGGGCGAGGTGCGCAACGCCTTTGTCGCCGCCCGCCCGCCGGGGCATCATGCCGAGCGCGAAACACCGATGGGATTCTGCCTTTTCGGCAATGTCGCGGTCGCCGCGAAACATGCGCTGGTCCATCACGGACTTGCGCGCGTGGCGGTGGTGGATTTCGACGTGCATCACGGCAACGGCACGCAGGACCTGCTCGAGGATGAGCCTCGCGCGCTCTTCGTCTCGTCGCATCAATTCCCGCTCTGGCCCGGAACCGGCACCGCCGACGAGACCGGACCGCACGACACCATCCTCAACGTGCCCCTCGCCCCCGGCACCGGCTCGGAAGGGTTTCGCCGCACCTATCAGGAGAAGGTCTTTCCCCGCGTTGCGGCCTTCCGGCCCGATCTGATCCTGGTCTCGGCAGGTTTCGACGCGCACCGGGCCGATCCGCTGGCGGAATTGCGGCTCGAGACCGAGGATTTCGCCTGGGTTACCGAGCGGCTCTGTGACCTCGCGGATGCGCATTGCGGCGGGCGATTGGTGAGCTGCCTCGAGGGCGGCTATGACCTCGACGCGCTGGCCGAGAGCGCGGCGGCGCATGTCGATGTGCTGATCGCTCGCGCGGCGGGCTGAGGGCACTGCGCGTCGGAGGTGTCGCGACCTTCTGTGCATCGGCGTCGCAACGATGCCGACCGCCTGCCGGAGCCAGGGAATGGCTTTCGTGTTTTGCCATGAGTATGGAAATCCTGGCTTACAATAACCATTAGATTTTATTCCTTTTGGTTAGCTGGCCTGATAATTACACTCGGTCCTGTAGTCAGCGCAGCAGCCAAGGGGCCCGCCCGTGAGCACAGATCACGACATGTTGGACGTCACCGTCCAGCGCGGCACGGCGGATCATGTTCATCATGACCGCTTTCAGGTGCCCGCCCGCGACAACCAGACCGTTCTGGACGTGGTGACGTGGATCCAGCAGATGGCCGATCCGACGCTCAGCTATCGCTTTGCCTGCCGCGTGGGCATGTGCGGCTCTTGCGCCATGATGGTCAACGGCGTGCCGCGCTGGACGTGCCGCACCCACGTCAGCCGCGTTGCGGGCGATGGGCGGCTCGACATCGCGCCCCTGCGCAACCTTCCGGTGATCAAGGATCTGGCGACGGACATGGACCCGTTCTTTGGCAAATGGGTCGCCGCCGAGGCGCGGCATCATCCGACACGCGGACGGCTGGAAGAGTTTGACCCGATCAAGCCGGACGCGCCAGACCGGGCCGAGGCCAATCTTGGCATCGAATGTATCAACTGCGGCATCTGCTACGCCGCCTGTGACACGGTGGCAGGCAACCCCGATTATCTGGGACCCGCCGCATTGCAACGCGCCTGGACCCTGCTCAACGACAGTCGTGATGCAGACCGGCCGGGTATTCTGGCGGCGGTCTCGGGCAAGGGCGGTTGTCATAACTGTCACTCGATGGGCAGTTGCGCGCAGTATTGCCCCAACGGTTTGAACCCGATGCGCGCGATTGCGGGGTTAAAGCGGGAAACGGTCAAGGCGGCCTTGCGGGGGAAACGCGATGCTTGATCTGCGGCTCTACATGGCGCAACGCCTGAGCGCGCTGGTGATGGCACCCTTGGTCCTTGGACATATCGCGGTGATGATCTACGCCATTCAGGGCGGGCTCAGCACGGCGGAAATCCTTGGCCGCACCCAAGGCAGTCTCCTGTGGTTCCTGTTTTACGGCACCTTTGTTATTGCGGTCTCCATCCATGCCGCCATCGGGGTGCGTGTCATCGCACATGAATGGCTGCGCCTGCGCGGCGTCGCCCTAAGCGTGCTGACATGGGGCATTTGTGCGGCCCTTCTCGCCCTTGGTCTCAGCGCCGTTTTCGCAGTGACACTGCCATGAAACAGCCGCCCCGGTCGCACCCTCTCTGGCTAGCGTTTGTGCTGCACCGCCTCTCGGGTCTGGCGCTTGCACTCTTTCTGCCTGTGCATTTCTGGCTCTTGTCGCAAGCGATCACTGCACCTGCGCGGCTTGATGGCTTTCTTGCCTTTGCCGAAAACCCGCTGGTGAAGATTGCCGAATTCGGCCTCGTCTTTCTGCTTGCCGTCCATATGTTCGGCGGCCTGCGCCTCATGGCGCTCGAATTCCTGCCATGGTCTGACCGTCAGAAAACATTGGCGGCGGGGGCGGTGGGCGTGGCGCTCTTTCTCTCTGGCACGTTTTTCCTGAGGGCGATCTGATGACCCATATCGACCGGCACGACACGGATATTCTGATCATCGGCACCGGCGGCGCTGGGCTGTTCGCGGCGCTCCATGCGCAGCAGTCGGCACCTGCGGGCACGCGGATCACCATTGCCGTCAAGGGCCTTATTGGGAAATGCGGTTGCACGCGCATGGTGCAGGGTGGCTACAACGTCGCATTGGGGAACGGCGACACGGTCGAGCGGCACTTCATGGATACAATCCGGGGCGGCAAGTGGCTGCCCAATCAGGATATGGCGTGGAAGCTCTGCGAACAGGCGGTGGTGCGCATCCACGAGCTTGAGAATGAAATCGGTTGTTTCTTTGACCGCAACCCCGATGGCAGCCTGCACCAAAAGGCGTTCGCCGGGCAAACCGCCGACCGCACCGTGCACAAGGGCGACCTCACGGGCATCGAGATCATCAGCCGGTTGATGGAGCAGGTTCTGGCGCGGCCCGTCGACAAGCTACAGGAACACCGCGCCATTGGCCTCATTCCCACCCGCGACGGCAGCGCGCTCGCGGGCGTGCTCTTCATCGACATGCGCACGGGCGGGTTCCGGCTGGTGCGCGCCAAGACGGTGCTGATGGCGACGGGTGGCGGCCCGACCATGTATAAATACAACACGCCCTCGGGTGACAAGACGATGGATGGTCTTGCCATGGCGCTGCGCGCGGGGCTGGAATTGCGCGATATGGAGATGGTGCAGTTCCATCCCACGGGCCTCTTGGCAGGGGACCACACCCGCATGACCGGCACCGTGCTGGAAGAGGGCTTGCGCGGCGCAGGCGGTCAGCTTCTGAACGGCGCGGAAAACCGCTTCATGTTCGACTATGACCCGAAAGGCGAACGCGCCACCCGCGACGTGGTCAGCCGCGCCATCTATTCCGAGATGCGCAAGAACAACACGTCTGCGAATGGTGGCGTCTTTATCTCCATGGCCCATCTTGGCCCCGACAACGTGCGCGCCAGGTTCCCCGGCATGGTCAAGCGCTGCGCCGATAGCGGCTTTGATCTGGCCGGTGGTCTGGTGGAGGTGGTGCCGACCGCGCATTATTTCATGGGCGGCGTGGTGGTCGACCCCGAAACCCGCACGGCGATGGAGGGGCTTTACGTGGCCGGAGAGGATGCAGGCGGCGCGCATGGCTCCAACCGTCTGGGCGGCAATGGCGTGGCCAATTCCACCGTCTATGGCGGGGTGGCGGGCGATGTGATGGGCGCGGATATCCGCGCCATGGGCGCGCTGCGCGATCCCTGCCCAGAGGTGTTGCAGGCCGAAATTGACCGCGCCCTGCATCCCCTCACGCGCCCGCCCGCGCCGGTCCATCCCCTGCGCACCGCCCTGCAAGAAGCGATGTGGGAGGATGTCGGCGTCCTGCGCACCGCCACGGGAATGGAGCGTGGCTTGAGCCGCGTTGCCGAGATTTCCGATGCGCTGATGGATGTCGGCGTCGCGGGCGATAATCTGGCCTTCAATCTCACATGGCACGATTGGCTCAACCTGCGCTCGCTCTGCGATGTATCCGAGGCGATCACGCTCGCAGCCCTTGCCCGCGAAAACTCACGCGGCGCGCATTACCGCGAGGATTTCCCCGACGAGGGCGATCTCGATGCGTCCTATTATACCGTGATCACGCAGACGGGCCGCGATCCGACCGTGCGCCGTGACCCGGTGCAATTCACCATCATCCGCCCCGGCGAGACGATCCTTCCCGAGAAGGAGCCCGAAACACTGGTGGCCGCGCAATGATGAAGTATTTTTGTGATTTGCCCGTCTATCGTATCAGTGAAAAGGGGTATTATCGACGCCGAGATATCGAAATATCAAAGCGCGTGGAAATGTGTATGAGGCGTCTCGATCCTTCGGAGGAAATGTTGCGGCGCAATCGCGAATGGCGTGAACAGCGTTTTTACGAGAAATACGGCCCTTGGAGTTTCAATGAGATCATTGGTTACTTAAAGCTACACTTTCTCGGCTCTCAAATCCGCGGTGAATTTTTTTCCGCTGAGAAGAGTCGAGTAGGATTAACAAGAAAGAAGCTTTTTACATGGCAAACTTTCAAGCTAGCGCCTGAAGAACAGCTATGGGGTGAGGAAACTAACGAGGAAATTATTAAGGCGATAAGGACATATATAGCGGCATGCAAAAAAGAACTTCGCAAGGGTCGCGTGATTGATACGCATAACTTTGACGCGCTTGCGGATTATGTCGATTGGCGCTCTTTTCTGGGTTGGGCAGACGATCGAAATACTGAGGAGCAGAGAGCGCAATGATCCCGATCGACCTCATCCAGAGCACCGCCGAAACCTTGATGGACAAGGCGGCCATAGAAATTCCCGAGGATTACCTTTTGGGCCTTGAGGCTGCGGCCGAGACCGAGGATGGCGATCTGTCGTCCTTTGTCCTTCAGGCCATGCTGGAGAATTACAAGGCGGCCAAGGAGGACCGGCGCGCGATGTGCGGCGATACCGGCTGTCCGCGCTGGTATGTGAAAATGGGCAACGAGGCCCGGATAGAAGGCGGGCCGGTCGCGCTCGAATCCGCGCTGCGGCGGGCGACGGCCAAGGCGACCTATGATGTGCCCCTGCGCCCCAACCGCGTGCATCCGCTCTGGCGCACCGATCACAACAACAATGTCGGCATCGGCGCGCCCGAAATCGAATACGGGTTCGAGCCGGAGGGCGAGTGGATCGACCTCATCACCGTGCACAAGGGCGGGCTTTTCGGCACCGATTACCGGATGCTGTTCCCAAGCGACGGGATCGAGGGGATCAAGCGGTTTTACCTCGACAGCCTTGTCGCCTTTGGCAAGCGTGGGCTGGCCTGTCAGCCGGCGATCATCGGCATCGGCCTCGGGGGCTCCAAGGATACCTGTATGGTGCTGGGCAAGCGCGCCGCCTGCCTGCGCGTCGTGGGCAGCGAGAACCCGGACCCGAAAATTGCGGCGCTGGAGAGGGAGTTCAAGGATCTGGGCAACTCCATCGGCATGGGGGCCATGGGGTTTGTCGGCAAGAACATGGTGATCAATTGCAACATCGAGGTGGGCTATTGCCATACCGGGGGCATGCAGATGTCGGTGCATGCCTTTTGCCTGTCGTCCCGTCGGGCCGTGGCGCGCCTCTATCCTGATGGACGCGTCGCATACCGCACCGACCCCGACTGGTTCACCCCCTATCAGCGCCGTGAAACCGTCGAGTGGCCGGGCGGCGCGCAGGAGGCCGCCGAATGACCAAACCCCGCGAAATCCGCCTGAGCACCACGCCCACGCCAGAGGCACTGGCCGAACTGCGCCTTGGCGATATCGTCTATCTCGACGGGTTGCTCTATACGGCGCGCGAAGGCGTCTACATGCGCGCACTGGAGGAAAAGGCGAATATCCCGCTGGAATTGCCCAGCCAGAGTGCCGCGAATTTCCATTGCTCTCCCGCCGCTGCCATTCGCCCCGATGGGTCTTTCAACATGGGGGCTGTCACGGCCACCGCCTCTTTCCGGTTTGCCAAATGGTTGCCGGAATGGATGGCCAAGACCGGCGCCAGGCTGATCATCGGCAAGGGCGGTATGTCGTCCAGGGATTACAAAGCCTATTTCGTGCCCAATGGCGCGATTTACCTCTCGACCGTGGGCTATGGCACCGGTGCGCTTTTGGGCCGAGGCATCGAAAAGGTCGAGGCGGTGCATTGGCAAGAGGAACTGGGTCTGGCGCAGGCGATGTGGGTCATTCGCTGCAACAGGATGGGACCGTTCATCGTGGCCTCTGATCTTGAGGGAAATTGCCTCTTCGAGCGCGAGAACGCCAAGATCGCGCAGAACCTCGCACGGGTCTACGAGGGCACGCGCCCCGCGACGCTCAAACGCTATGGCGAGACGGATGACCGCTCTGACGAGGTGATCGGCTAAAACAGGTCCCGCAGCAAAAGCACGGCACCTGACACGAATGTCATCACGATCAGCAGGCGGCGAAAGGCGGCATCCGTCAGGCGGCGAAACACCGCAATGCCGATCTGTGCGGCCAGCAGGGACGCCGGCAAGGCAATCGCCAGATAGGCCAGTGTTTCGCGTGTATACGCGCCCCGGAACGCCAGCAGCACCATCGTCACCGCCAGAACGGCCACATTGAACGGTTGCAGCACCGCGCGCGTTTCGTGTCTGGGCCAGGGGCGCAGGGCGCACCACATCATCGGCAGCGCCCCCGAGAGCGCGGCCGCGCCGCCCAGAACACCGCCCGCGAACCCCACGAGCATATCCAGAACCGGTGTCGGGCGCTCGAACCGGGGCAGACGCGCGCGCAGCGAGAAATAGCCGCCATAAAGCAGCAACATCCCCGCAATCACCAGTTTGAGCGTGCGCGCGTCGATCATGCCGAGGATGACCACCCCCAGCGGGATGCCGGCAAGGGCGGGCATCAGAAACCGCATGAGCCGCGCGGGCCGCGCCGTGATCGCATGGCGCACCACCCATATCCCCTGCAACCCGGTCACCACCGAAAGCGCCACCACAATCGCCACCGCCTGCACGGGCGGCATCACGATCAGGAAAAACCCGAGCGCGAAAAGCGCCGTGCCGAACCCGGCAAGCCCGTTGATCAGGCCGCCCGCCACGGCACCGGCAATCACATACGCCACGACCTCGGGGGTCATCGCGCCGCCGCTTTCGTGGCCGGGGTGAATACGCCGATCGCCACCGCGCCAAGCAGGGCCTTGTGGATCTCCTGAATGACCCGCACGCGCGGATTGTCGCGCCGCCACGCAAGGCTCAGAACCCGCACCGGCGCGCCATCAGGCAGCGGCAGGCGTTTGAGCGGCAACGGGTTGAAGCCGCGCACGCAGCGCGCGGGCACGATCGACACGCCCAACCCGGCCAACACCATGCTGGCGATCGCCTCCAGCCCTTCCAGTTCCATGGTGACCGACACCTTGATGCCGCTCTCGCGCAACCAACTGTCGATCAGGCTGCCCACCACCGCGTCACGGCTGAACCGGATGAACGGATAGTGCGCCAGCAAGTCCAGCGGATCAGCGCTCTCGGCGGTCTCGGGGGCCAGCAGATGCATCGGTTCCGCGGCCACATCGGCATATTCCATATCCGGCAGCATCGGGCCCTGCCGCGACAGGATCGCCGCATCCAGCGCACCGCGATCCACCTCGGAGACAAGCGGCGTGGTCATGCCGGGAAAGATCCGCACATGCAGATCCGGGTAGCTGTCCTTCAGAAGGCGCACCGACAGCGGCGTGAGACCGGTCAGCGTCATCGGCACAGCCCCGAGCGAAATCTCGCCCTGAAACCCCTCGTCACCCAGAACCGACGGCACGATCCCGTCATAGGCGCGCACGATCTCACGCGCGCGCGCAACAAAGGCCCGGCCCGCCGGGGTGAGTTCGGGGGTGCGCCGCGAGCGGTCGAACAGGGCCACGCCCCATTCCTCCTCAAGGCTGCGCATTTGCTGGCTGACGGCCGCATGGGTCACGAACACCGCATCCGCTGCCGCGCTGAACGTGGTGTGATCCTCCACCGCAATCAGGGTCCGCAGACGCCGGATAGACATGCCGATACTCCTTTTGTAAGATTTTACGTCAATTTATGTAAAATAATATCACTTAGGTTAAGCATCTCTTAAGGTTAATACATAATCCATGTGGCTCGCAACCGTTCGCAAGATGCGCGACCGAACCCGCGCCGCATCGGACCGTGTCGGGCTACGGCGTGCGGTCACAGGGGAGGGAGGGATAAGTTTTCCCCTAAAGGGGAGCAAAACGACAGGGCTGATCTCTGCGGCGGCCGTTTTCGGCATTGCACGATGATCGGCGAACGTTACGCTCCGCAACACAAGATCAACAAAGCACAGGAGAGGAACATGACTGCCAAAGCACTAGCGAGCGCGCTTGCCCTCGGAGCCAGTCTTGGCGCGACGGCGGCCTTCGCCGAATATCCCGAACGTCCCATCAACATGGTCATTCCCTACAGCGCCGGCGGGGCCACCGACATTTCCGCCCGCAGCATCGCCGAGCCTCTGGGCAAGGCCGTGGGCCGGCCGCTTGTGATGTCCAACATCACCGGGGCTGGCGGGGCGACCGGCTCGGTTGCGGTGCAAAACGCCAAGCCCGACGGCTACACCATGCTGTTCGCCCGCGTCGGCTCGCATACCGTCAACCCTGCGATGAAGGAAACGCTGCCTTATACGCTCGACGATTTCCGCTTTGTCACCGTCTATGAAATCAACCCCGTCGCCTGTGCGGTGCGCCCCGATTCCGGGATCGAGAGCATGGAAGAGCTGGTGGCGCTGACCGAAAGCGAGGGCACCAGCTACAGTTCGTCCGGCGTCGGTTCCATGCTGCATCTGGCGGCGGTATTCGTGCTTGACGAGTTCGGCGTCTCGGACCCGCTGGAAAAGGCCACGCATATTCCGCAAAAAGGCGGCGGCGAGGCGGCGACCGCGGTGCTCAACGGAACGGTGACGTTTATTTGCACCAATACGTCGGCCTTGGCGAGCTTCGTGGCCAATGGCCAGCTCAAGCCGCTGATGGTCACCACAGACGAGCCGGTGCCGGGCTTTGATGTGCCCTCGGCCAGGTCTCTGGGCAGGCCCGACCTGACGCAGCTTGTGGGTTGGACCGGCATTGCCGGGCCAGATGATCTGCCCGACGACATCGCCGCAAAATGGGGCGAATGGATCGCGGAGGCTGCCGGAAACGAGACCTTCGTCGAACAGATGACAGCGCGCGGTTCGGTGATCGAGGTCATGAGCCCCGAGGACGCGGGCGCCTTTATCCAACGGCAATACGAGACCTTCCGCGCGTTGGTCGATAAACTGGGGATGCGGATCGAGGGCTGACAGGGTCCGCAACATGCTTGATCGCGACGGCGGCCGGGGAGGGTCAGGGTGAGCAAACGCGCAATACAATTCCAACTGGGCATCGGTGCGTGCCTCGCTTGCCTCTTCCTGATCCTCTACGCCATTCCCCACTGGATTTCCTCGCCCAGCAATATGCGCAACATCGTGCTGTCGCCCCGGTTCTGGCCCAGTATCGTCGCCGGGCTGACCGGGCTTGTGGGGCTTGGCCTGCTTGTGGTCAGCCGCAGCACGCCGCATGACCGCGGCCCCGCCAACACGCCCATCGACGCCCCCCGCGCGGGCCTGCTCCGATTGACGGGTCTGGCCGGGCTGATGATTGCGACATTCTGGTTGCTGCCGCGCCTCGGCATGGTCTGGGTGTCGATCCCGGCGTTTCTCGCCCTCGCCTTTCTGGCCCGGACGCGCCACCCGAAGACCGCGCTGGTCTGCGCCGTCGCGGTCCCGGTCCTGCTCTATGGCTTTTTCGCCCATGTCGCCGGCATCGCCATTCCGCAAGGCGATTATGTGAGGCTGCCATGAGCATGATCGACAACGTGATGGCGGGCTTTGCGCTGGTCGGCAATGTCGACGCCTTTCTCGCGCTTGCCATCGGCATCGTGATCGGCGTGATTGGCGGTGCGATACCGGGGATTTCGGCGACGATGGCGGTGGCGTTGGCGCTTCCCTTCACCTTTCCGATGCAACCGGTCAACGGCATCCTTCTGCTTCTGGGTGTCTACAAGGGCGGTATCTTCGGCGGTTCGATCCCGGCCATCCTGATCAAGACACCGGGCACGCCCGCCTCATCGGCGACCATCCTGGACGGTCACCCGATGGCCGAGCGCGGCGAGGCCGGGCGCGCTCTGGGCATGGCGCTCTGGGCGTCCTGCACCGCGGATGTGATCTCGAACCTGTCATTGATCCTCTTGGCTGGCTGGCTTGCCTCCTTCGCGCTCAGCTTCGGCCCGCCGGAATTCTTTGCACTGATCCTGTTCTCGCTGACCATCATCGCGGGCGTCTCGGGCGAAAGCCTGCTGCGCGGCGCGCTCTCGGCGCTTCTGGGGCTGCTGTTGGCCACGATCGGGCTTGACCTGGTCTATGGCACGAACCGCTTTACCTTCGGCAACCCGAACCTGATGGGCGGGTTGAATTTCATCGCCGTTCTGATCGGCCTGTTTGCCATTCCAGAGGTGATAAACACGGTCTGGAACCCGACGGGCCATGTGGGCAAGGTCCGGACTCTTGGCAGCAAATGGGTGACAGTCGCCGATTATCGCCGCTGCTTCCGGTCCATCTTGCGTGGCAGCTTCATTGGCGTCTTTCTCGGATCCATCCCCGGCATCGGGGCTGCTCCAGCGGCGTTTCTGTCCTATTCCGAGGCGCGGCGCACGTCGCCCAACAAGGCAAATTTCGGCAAGGGAGAGATTGAGGGCGTCGCCGCCTCGGAGGCGGGCAACAATGGCGTGGCGGGTGCCACCCTCATCCCGCTTCTGGCGCTTGGCGTCCCCGGTGACGTGATCACCGCGATCATCATCGGGGCGTTCATGGTCCACGGGCTGCAACCCGGACCGATGATGTTCGTGATGAATGTGGATATCATCTATGGGCTGTTCATCGGGTTGATCCTGTCCTCGGGCCTGCTGTTCATCGTGGGCAGCCTGGCCATTCGCGGCTTCAAGCCCGTGGCGGACATCCCCAAGCGCATTCTCATGCCGATTGTGCTGGTGCTGTGCATCTACGGGGTGTTCGCGGTCAACAACAGCATCTTTGACGTGGGCGTGATGTTCGTGATGGGCTGGGTCGGTTTCCTGATGTCGCGGTATCATATCCCTGCGGCGCCCTTTCTCATTGCCTTCATCCTTGGCCCTCTGCTCGAGGACAACTTCCGCCAGTCGATGCTGATGTCCGGGGGCACACCCGATATCCTTCTGCGCGGGCCGATCACCTGGTTTTTCTGGGCGCTGACGCTGATAACGATCATTGCCATCACCCGGGGCACGCTTGACAAGGCACGGGAAAAGGACTGAGCGGCACGGGCTGACAGGCCCAGAACCGACGCGCATGCTCAAGGGGTTTCGCCGCAAACTTTCTGTCCGGCTTTCACCGTGTCGCGCTTTTCTCGGGCGTGCTGGCGCCTGGTCTCGCACTCCATCGCTTCAGCCGCGACAGCCTCGACTGAGCAAACCGCTTTTATCCCGCGCCGCTTGCCTGTATGACGCCCCCGCAACCCCGCACTGGAGGCAACATCATGGGTTACAAGGTCGTCGTCGCGGGCGCCACGGGCAATGTGGGCCGCGAAATGCTCAACATCCTGGCCGAGCGCCAGTTTCCGGTCGATGAGATCGCCGTGCTGGCGTCGCGCCGGTCGCTTGGCACCGAGGTGAGCTTTGGCGACCGAACTCTCAAGACCAAGGATCTGGATACGTTCGATTTCACCGGATGGGATATTGCGCTTTTCGCCATCGGCTCGGACGCGACCAAGATCTACGCCCCCAAGGCGGCCAAGACGGGCTGTATCGTGATCGACAACTCGTCGCTCTACCGCTACGACGCGGACGTGCCGCTTGTCGTGCCAGAGGTGAACCCCGAGGCGGTTCTGGGCTATGCCAAGAAAAACATCATCGCCAATCCCAACTGCTCCACCGCGCAGATGGTGGTGGCGCTCAAGCCGCTGCATGACCGCGCCCGGATCAAGCGCGTGGTGGTCTCGACCTATCAATCGGTCTCGGGCTCGGGCAAGGCGGCGATAGACGAACTTTGGGACCAGACGAAATCCGTCTACAATCCGACCGACAATTACCAGGCGAAGGTCTACCCCAAGCAGATCGCCTTCAACGTCATTCCCCAGATCGACGTCTTCATGGAGGACGGCTCGACCAAGGAAGAGTGGAAGATGGTGGTCGAGACCAAGAAGATCATCGATCCGAAAATCAAGGTGACGGCGACCTGCGTGCGCGTGCCGGTCTTTGTCGGCCATTCCGAGGCGATCAACATCGAGTTCGAGGAGTTCCTCGACGAGGACGAGGCGCGCGACATCCTGCGCGAGGCGCCCGGCGTCATGGTGATCGACAAGCGCGAGCCGGGCGGTTACGTCACGCCCATCGAATGTGTGGGCGATTACGCCACCTTCATCAGTCGTATCCGGCAGGACAGCACCATCGACAACGGGTTGAACCTCTGGTGCGTCTCCGACAACCTGCGCAAGGGCGCGGCCCTCAACGCGGTGCAGATCGCCGAGACGCTGGGTCAGCGGGTATTGAAGAAAGGCTGATCCTCCTCGATGATCATGTCCTCGTCGGGCGCGCCCTGCGGTGCGCCCGATTGCGTTTCCGAGAGCATCCGCTCGGCCAGCCAACCATGAGGGTGGCCGGGAAAGGGCGCTTTGAACCGACGCATCAGGCGGCTGTAGCTGAAGCCAAGCTCTGACGCCTTGCACAGCCGCCGATCATCCGGCCAGTCATGCAGCGCCAGACCGCCACCCGCGGCGCGCAGCGCGTAGCCTTTTGCCATCAGCCGCGCTTGCAGTTCCCGCCAGTTCCGCGCGCCCGCCAAATCCCCCGCGAGGCGCGCACGCAAGGGCGCGACGAGCCGCTCATCCGCCCGGATGGGCGGCCTCGCATTGCATGCCCGCGAGATTTCGCGCGCCAGGAGGTCGCGTATCATTTGCCCGACGGTCACATCGCGCTCCTTCGCTAGCCTTGCGGCAGCGTGCAGCAACTCCTGCGGCATTTTCATCTCGACCCGTTCCATCACCCCATCACATCCCGAATCGGGTAAAAACGGCGTTAATTCGCGCAAGCGGGTCGCGCCCGCTTGCGCATGGCCGCCTCCCGCCCGAGAGTGCCATCGTGCGATTTTCAGGAGCCTCCCCATGCGTGCCCTCATCTTCTGCCTTGCCTGCCTGCCCTTTGCCGCGTTGGCCGAGGACATCCCCCTCACCAGCCGGGTAAGCGCCGTCACCCTCTATCCGCAAGGTGCCAGCGTCACCCGCGAGGTGCCTTTTGCCATGCCCAAAGGCGCGCATGACCTGATCCTCGCCGACCTGCCCCGGAGCACGCCGCTTGCAGCGATCCGCGTCACGATTGGCGGTGCGCGGATGGGCGGCGTCAGCACGCGCAGCGATTATGTCCCGCCCCGCCCCGAGACCGAGAGCGAGGCCTACATGGCTGCGAAAACCGAGGTGGAGCGCCTGCAAGACGCACTGCGCGACGCCCGCGCCGGTATCGCCGACATCCGCCTCGAGGCCGAGGCGGCGAGCGCGCGCATCGCCTTTCTCGACGGCATCGGGCAGGGCGACGGGCTGGCAGCCCTCGGCCCCGACGCGTTGCGCGATCTGGCGGGCATGATCGGTGCCGAAACGCTTGCCGCACGCCGCGAGAGCACCGAGGCCACCCGCCGGGCCGAGGCCGCCGAGCGCGGCCTCGCGGATCTGATGCAGGAGCTGGCCCGCGCCGAGCAGGCGCTCAAGGCGCTTGTGCCCGAGACACAGGCGCGCGCCATGCTCGCCGTCAGCGTCACCGCCGAGACCGCGACCGAGGGGATGCTTCACGTGACCTACACCATCCCCGACGCGGGCTGGCAGCCGCTCTATGATCTGCACCTTGCCCGCGAGACCGGTGCGCTGCGCATCGAGCGCGGGGCCTTCGTGCATCAGCATACCGGCGAGAACTGGCGCGACGTGGAGATGACACTTTCGACCCGCCGCCCCTCGGAACAGGGCGCGCCGGGAGATGTCTGGCCGTGGATCCCGCGCCTTGTCGATCCCGAAGAGATCGCCCCGATGCCGCGCATGAAGGCCGACGGCGTGGTGATGATGTCCGCGCCCATGCTTGAGGGAGCCGCCGACATGGCACAGCCGGAGTTCGACGGGTTGGCCGTAAGCTATGCCTATCCCGCGCCGGTCAATGTGGCCACCGGGGCTGATCGCGTCCGCCTGATGCTGCCGCCTCTCGACGCAGAGGCCGGGATCACGGCCCGCGCCGTTCCGCTGCTGGACGAGACGGCGTTTCTTCTGGCGCGCGTCACGATCCCGGCCGAGGAGGTGCTGTTGCCCACGCCCGAGGCGCGGTTCTATCTCGACGGGCGCTATACCGGGCAACGCTGGTTGCCGCTGGTGGCGGGGGGCGACGAGGCGGATCTGTCCTTTGGCCCGATCGAGGGGCTGCGCCTGTCGCGCGTGGTCCGGGAGCGCATTGAGGGCGACCGTGGCCTCATCACCCGCGCCACGGAGGCGCGCGAGGAGGTGGAGATCGCGGTCGAGAACCTGACCGGCACCGCCTGGCCGGTCCATCTGCTTGACCGCGTGCCGGTCTCCGAGCAGACCGACCTGCGCATCACATGGGAAGCCTCACCGCCGCCCGACGAAAAGGATGTCGAGGACAGGCGCGGCGTGCTCGGCTGGCGTTTTGAACTGCCCGGAGGGGAACGGCGCACCATCACGCTGAACACGCGGATGAACTGGCCCGAAGGAAAGGTGCTGCGATAAGCGCTTACTTGCAGCGCTTTTCGGCCTCGTCCACCGCTGCCGTATAGCCAAGGAGCGAGAACGTATCCTTGGTCTGAGTGCCGCGCGCCGAGCGCGCGGTCAGCACCGCATCGACCCCGCGTTTCATCGCGGCAAGGATTTTCGCGTCATCCTCGGCGCTGGCGGGCCAGGCCCATTCCCCCTCGGTGAAAAGCTCGTATCCCTCGTCGCCGACGCGCATGTTCACGGTCGAGCCGGGGGCGAAGGGATAGCCGCCGGTAAAGGTCACCTGCCCCTGCACACCCGCACCGGGGCGAAAGAAGGTCATCAGCAGGATATCGCCCCGCCGCACCGCGACCACACGCCCGTCACGGGTATTGACCGTCTCTGTCGGGGCCGAGACCGCCCAGCATTCGCGCGGGTCGGATTCCTCGAACACGCTCCATGCCGTGCTGGTGGCCACCTGGTTCGTGCTTGTGCCTTGCGCTGCCACGCCCGTCGCTATCGCTCCGGCCAGAGCGAGTCCTGCCGCAATCCGTGCTATCATTGTCCAGCCTCCAAGCCGTCCGTGCCTCAATATCTTCGGTCGCGCGTCGCCCTTTACGGGATCGTTGTTTTATGCGACCTGTTCCTACTCGACGATGCAACATTATCCTGAAACAGGCGAGAAGTGAAAGGTGGAATTGGCGGATTTTCGCCCGCCCGGCCTGCCCCCGCTCGCCCCGGAGCCCGCACATGACCCAAGCTGTCCCCCTCACCGAAATCTGGCGCGGCCCGCAGCCCGAGAGCGTGCATCTGGGACACGCGGTGATCTGTGACGCCTCGGGCGGTATCGTCGAGGCCTGGGGCAACGCGCAAGAGGTGGTGCTGCCGCGGTCCTCGGCCAAGATGATCCAGGCGCTGCCGCTCCTGACCTCGGGCGCGGCGGATGCGCACGGGCTCGGCACCGAGCAACTCGCTCTGGCCTGCGCCTCGCATAGCGGGGCCGCGATCCATACCGATCGTGTCACCCGCTGGCTCGATGGGCTTGGCCTTGCCGATGCGGATTTCCGCTGCGGCGCGCATATGCCCTCCGACCCGGCGGCACACAAGGCCCTGCTTTGCTCGGACACCGCGCCCTGTCAGGTTCACAACAACTGTTCGGGCAAGCATGCGGGGTTTCTGACCCTCAACCGGCATCTTGGCGGCGGGCCAGACTATGTTGACCCCGGCCACCCTGTGCAGCGCGCGGTGATGGAGGCGTTCGAGATGACAACCGGTGAGACCTCGCCCTATTATGGCATCGACGGCTGTTCCGCCCCCAATCCGGCCACCACATTGCAGGCCATGGCGCGCGCGATGGCATGGTATGCGGCGGCCTCCGAGGACACGGTCGAGGAGCGCGCCGCCCGCAGGCTTTGGCAGGCGATGGTGGCCCATCCCGATCTTGTCGCGGGCGAGGGGCGCGCCTGCACCGAGTTGATGCGCGCCTGTTCCGAGCCGGTCGCTCTCAAGACCGGGGCCGAGGCGTTCTTCATCGCCATCCTGCCCGAGCGCAAGATGGGCGTCGCGCTCAAGATCATCGACGGCGGGACGCGCGGCGCGGAATGCGCCATTGCCTCGATTCTCGTGCGGCTTGGTGTGCTCGACCCCGATCATCCGTCCGCGCGCAAGTTCCGCAATGCGCCCATCACCAACTGGCGCGGGATCGAGACCGGTGCGATTCGTCCCGCCACCGCCCTGGCCTGAACGTCCCATCGGCAGGGATTGACCGATCGCGGTCGCCGGCGCTTTTCCGGCGCTGCCCTGCCCAAAGACACCGTCGCGCTCGGCGGTCCGTGGCCAAGGCTGTTTTGGCGGCGGAAGAACGCTCAACCAAGACGTGTATTCCGGCGTTCTTCCGCGTCAATCCCGCCTCTCCGCCCCATCCCCGAGACACGGCATACGGTCCGGGACAGTCTCTCCGCACGGGGGCGCAACAGCCCCCGCAACCGAAGGAGAAAACGTCATGACCATGAAACGCACCCTGACCGCGACCATGATCGCCCTCACCCTGCCCATGGCCGCTCTTGCCGCCGATTTCGACACGCTTGACGGCGATAGCGATGGCTATGTCTCGATGGCAGAGTTTCAGGAGGCTCTGCCCGGCCTGTCGGCCGATGCCTTCCTGAGCGCAGACAGCAACGCCGACGGTGCGCTCAGCCCCGAGGAGGTGAGCGCCGCGCAATCCGAAGGCATCCTGCCGCCAAGCGAGGGCTGACCCTTGCCGCCGGGGCGCGATGGCGCCCCGGTATCCCGTCAGGCGACAAGCGCGCTTTCCCATCGTCGCAGACAGCGCCGCGCCGTGCTTCCTGTCTCTTCCGTCCCCGCCAGTTCGGGAAACAGCGCGTCGATCTCGGCACGCTGCGCGGCGTCGAGCGTTCCGGTTGCCATCGCGCCCAGATGCAGGCTCTCGCTCGGGATACCTTCGGCAAAGATCACCTCATGCGCCTCGAAGGCAAGGTGAACGTAGGTTATCCGTGATCGGGGCACCTGCCGGATGGTGCGCCCGTTGACCAGATGCAGCGCCGCGGCCAGAACCTGCGTCTGCCCGAAATGGACCTCGGCGCGCCAGCCCTCGATCAGCATCCGGTGCTGCGGCGAGACCACCAGATCGCGCCAGTTGCCAAGCGCGCCCGCCGTGATCTCGACCGGGGCCATGGCACCGCGCCCCGGCACGGTGCGACGTCCGCTCCAGACAACCGGTTGCAGCCCGTGATCGAGCGTGCGCACAAGATCGCCGGGCCGGATCGCCTCGATGGCCAGAGGGCCAGTATCGGTCTCGATCAGCGTGCCAGCGGCATAACAGGGAAAGACCGGCGGATCGGGCGGGAAGGTTTCAAATGAAAGCTGCTGATCACGGGGCGGGTTGATCCCCGGCCCGTATTGCAGCGTTCCCGGCGTGATCCCGGTCACGTCGATGACGATATTCGCCGGGTTGGTGATGATCTGATGGTTGCCCGACGAGGCCCGCCCCTGAAACTGATCATGTTGCGGGTTGAGGCTTGAGAAAAGCGGCGGCGACGGCGGGTCGGTGTCGGGCCAGACGTAAACATCCACGAACTGCCCGTTGGAAAACAGCGTGTCTCCGTTATTCACCTGCCGCACCACGATGCGGAACACATCCGTTGCACTGCCAAGCGTCTGGACCCCTTGCAGGGTCACCTTCATCCCGTTGCTGTTCCCGCTCGTCGATACGCTTGAAAACGTGCCAATCTGATCGCCGGTGAGGAAAAGCTCGACCTCAGCCATTCATGTGCCCTTTACAACAGATCCCCCCAGGATTTGTTGTCGCGGCTGATCACACGATGCCTGAAACGACCGCGACGTTCAAGGACAAGCCGGGTTAACGAACACCTCTCGGGAATAGCCCTGAAGGTAGAGCAGCGCCGTCAGGTCACCGTGGTTGATGCGGATATCGCATTCTGCCGCGACACTCGGCTTGGCATGGAGCGCCACGCCCGCGCCCGCGCGCGCCAGCATCCCCAGATCGTTGGCCCCGTCGCCGACCGCGATCACATCGCCCGCCGTGATCCCCAGCCGCGCCGTGATCTCGTCCAGCGCGCGCACCTTGGCATCGCGTCCAAGGATGGGGCGCGCCACATCGCCAATGAGCCGCCCGCCCTGGGCCAGGAGCATGTTGGCGCGGTTTTCGTCAAAGCCGAGCCGCGCCGCGATGGCCTGCGTGAACGCGGTGAACCCGCCCGAGACCAGCGCGCAATAGGCCCCGTGCGCCTTCATCGTGGCAATCAGGGCGGGGCCGCCCGGCATGAGGGTGATGCGCTGCGCCAGAACCTCGCCGATGACCGTCTCGGGCAGATCGCGCAGGAGGGCCACGCGCTCGATCAGCGCCCCCTCGAAATCAAGCTCGCCATTCATCGCCCGCGCCGTGATCGCGCGCACATGCGCGCCCACGCCCGCCACCTCGGCCAGCTCGTCAATACATTCCTCGCGGATCATGGTGCTGTCCATGTCGGCCAGCAACATCCGCTTGGCGCGCCCTTCAGCGGGTTGCACGACCAGATCGACGCGCGCGCGCTGCAATTCTTCCCAGATGTCCCAGCGATTGCCGGGAACCTCTGCCATGTCGAACTCTGCCGCCTCATCAGGCGCAAGCCAGCGCAGATCGCCGCCGCCCCAGGCATTGCGCAGCGCCTCGGCCAGCGCGGGCGACAGCGCGCCCACGGGCGCAATCAGGGTGGTGGTGAACATGGGGCGGGTCTCCGGCGCGGTTTCGCGCATGTTCTAGCCGGGTTTTCCGCCACGAAAAAGCCCGCGCCGACAGGTGCCGGGCGCGGGCGGTATTGCGGTCTGTCGCGGTGTCAGTGACCCAGAATCTGGCTCAGGAAAAGCTTGGTGCGTTCCGATTGCGGGTTGTTGAAGAACTCTTCGGGTTCGTTCTGCTCCACGATCTGCCCCTGATCCATAAAGATCACCCGGTTCGCCACCTTGCGCGCAAAACCCATCTCATGCGTCACGCAGAGCATGGTCATGCCTTCTTCGGCAAGCTCGATCATGGTGTCGAGCACCTCCGAGATCATCTCGGGATCGAGCGCCGATGTCGGCTCGTCAAAGAGCATGATCCGCGGCCTCATGCAGAGCGACCGGGCAATCGCCACCCGCTGTTGCTGACCGCCCGAAAGCTGGCCTGGGTATTTGTCGGCCTGTTCCGGGATCTTCACCTTTTCGAGAAAATGCATGGCAATTTCCTCGGCTTCGCGCTTGGGCGTCTTGCGCACCCAGATCGGGGCCAGCGTGCAATTCTCCAGAATGGTGAGATGCGGGAAAAGGTTGAAGTGCTGGAACACCATGCCCACCTCCGACCGGATCCGGTCGATGTTCTTGATGTCGTTTGACAGCACCGTGCCATCCACGGTGATCGAGCCTTTCTGATGCTCTTCCAGCGCGTTGATGCAGCGGATGAGCGTCGATTTCCCCGAACCCGAGGGCCCCGCGATGACGATCCGCTCGCCCTGATAGACGGTCAGGTCGATATCGCGCAGCACGTGGAAGGCGCCATACCATTTGTTCATCTTGGTGATCTCGACCGCGACCTGATCGGAGACCTGCATTTGTGTTTCTGCGGCCATGATGAGGGCCCTCCTTACCGGTGATCGGTCTGAAGCTGACGCTCCAGCCATTGCGAATATTGCGAAATGCCGTAGCACACGATGAAGAACAGCAGGCAGGCAAAGCCGAACAGCTCCCAATAGACCCCGTTCCATTCGGTCGAGGCAAGGATCGGCCCCCGGATCATGCCGACGATGTCGAACATCGAGATGATCGAGACGAGCGTGGTATCCTTGAAGAGGCCCACAGCCACGTTGACGATGCCGGGGATCGAGATCTTGAGCGCCTGCGGCAGGATGATGAACTGCATCGCCTGTGCGTAATCAAGGCCAAGACTGTCCGCCGCCTCATACTGTCCGCGCGGCAGCGCCGCGAGGCCACCCCGGATCACCTCGGCGATATAGGCCGAAGAGAACATCGTGATCATGATGATCACCCGCAGGATAAGGTCGAACGTCGTGCCGGGTGGCAGGAAGTAGGCCAGCACCACGTTGGCCACGAACAGGAGCGTGATCAGCGGCACGCCGCGAATGAACTCGATGAACACGACGCAGATCCACTTGATGATCGGCATCGAAGATTGCCGCCCGAGCGCCAGCAGGATCCCGATCGGCAGTGACAGCGACACGCAGATCACCCCCAGCATCAGGTTGATCATGAACCCGCCCATGTCGCGCGACGCGACCGGCTCGAGCGCCATGACCCCCTCCATCGGCGTGGTGACAAAGCCCGCTGCCCACCAGACCACCATTGCCGCGACAAAGCCCGCCAGCACCGCGACACCGGCACTGACCGTTAGCATCCGGCGATAGACCAAAGCGCCCGCCAGGACGCCCACGAGGGCCGCTATCGGCACCAGCACCGTCCCGCCCCAGATCAGCCAATAGGCGATGAACGGGTAAAGCCCGGTAAAGACCAGCATCTGACGCGGCAGGTATTTCAGGAACAGAACCGGTGCGACGGCGATGAACAGCAAGACGAAGGCCAGCGTCGGCCGCCAGTAAAGCTCGGGCGGATATTTGAACCCGAAGAGAAGCTGGTTCCACCGTTCGGTCAGCACCGCAAAGCACGCCCCCGTTCGCCCGTCGAGCATCTCGCGGCAGGCCGAGAGGCTCGGGCTGTCCCAGATGCCGTTGACGAACCAAGGTGCCGCCGAGATCACGATCATGACCACGACATAGGCCGAAACCAGCGTCAGGACCGAGTTGCCGACCGAGGAGAACAGGTTCTCCCGCAGCCATTTTATTGCGCCCGTCTCGGCCGCCGGCGGCGGCGCTTCGGGCAGCATGTGAGAGCGCACAAAGGCGAGTTTGTCATTTGACATGGCTCAGCGCTCCTTCAGCATTATGGACTTGTTGTAGACGTTCATCACCGCCGAAATGCTGAGCGAGATCGTGAGATAGAACAGCATCAGCAGAAGAACGCATTCGATGGCGCGGCCGGTCTGGTTGAGCGTGATTCCCCCAAGCGTGCCGGTCACGTCCATGTAGCCCACGGCAATCGCCAGCGACGAGTTCTTGGTGAGGTTCAGGTATTGCGAGATGAGCGGCGGGATGATCACCCGAAGCGCCTGCGGCAGGATCACGAGGTTCATGATCCGGTTGGGCCGCATCCCGAGCGACGCCGCCGCCTCTGTCTGGCCCTTGCTGACCGCCTGAATGCCCGCGCGCACGTTCTCGGCAATGAAGGCACCCGTGTAGATCGCCAGCGCGAACCACAGCGCGATGAGCGAACCGCGGATATGCAGGCCACCGCCAAAGTTGAAGCCACTGAGCGCCGGATAATCGAGGCTGATCGGCTGTCCCATCACGAAATAAATCAGGACCGACGGCACGAAGAGGATGACCAGCGACGGCCAGCCCATCGGCAGCAGCTTGCCGGTGTCGTATAGAAGCTTGGTCGCGTAGCGGCGGTAATAGAACATGCCGAAGATCGAGGCGAGAAAGGTCAGCACAACCACCATCGACCCCGGCTCCCAGATCGGCGAGGGCACATAGACCCCGCGATTGGTAAAGGCCACGGCGTCAAACAGCATCGACGCGGTCGCATTGTCGCCCCGGAACGCGCTTGGCGACGGCAGCACCGCCGTCATCACGGTGAAGATGATGAGGATCCAGATCAGCACCGGCACGTTGCGGAACGCCTCGACATAGACCGCCATCAGCTTGCGCACGAGCCAGTTGGGCGAGAGCCGGAGCACGCCCGCGACCACGCCGAACACCGTCGCGGTCAGGCAGCCCAGAAAGGCCACGATCAATGTGTTCAAGACCCCTACGATCGCGGCCCGCATGTGGGACGACTGGCTGTCATATTCGATCGGCCGCTGATTGATGTCGTAATTCGACGGCGAGTTCAGAAAACCGAACGAGATGTTCTGCCCCTGATCCGAGAGGTTTTTCATCAGGTTCGCGCCCAGATAGCCGATGAAAAGCATCAGCAGGATGAGCGCGATGAACTGGAATGTGTAGGATCGGAACCGGGTGTCGTAGATCAGCATCGAGAGCTGGAACGACGCCTTTGGCGGGTCGCTGATCGTTGTCATCTGGGAAGTTCCCTGTTTTTCGCCCCGTTGATTTTTCGTGCTTTGCTGCACGGGGGACGCTTATCGTTTGTCACAGGCGAGAAGGGCGCAGGTTTCCCCGCGCCCCCTTGTCAGTCAGTCTTACCGGAACGGCGGCGAGTAGAGCAGGCCGCCATCGGTCCACTGCGCGTTCAGACCACGCGACAGGCCGATCGGGGTTTTCTCGCCGATGTTCTTCTCGAACACCTCGCCATAGTTGCCCACGGCGGCAATCGCGCGACGGGCCCACTCGTTGTCGAGACCGATCATCGCGCCAAGGTCACCCTCGGTGCCGAGCAGACGGTTGATTTCCGGGTTGCTGCCCGGAGCCGAGGCCAGTTCGGCCACGTTCGCGCTGGTCACGCCGTATTCCTCGGCCGCGATCAGTGCGTTGAGCGTCCAGCGCACGATGTCACCCCAGTCGTTGTCGCCATGGCGCACGAGCGGGCCGAGCGGCTCTTTCGAGATGATTTCGGGAAGGATCACGTGATCGGCCGGGTTCTCGAACGCCGCCCGGGTGGATGCCAGACCCGACGCATCGGTGGTGTAGCTGTCGCACGCACCGGCCAGATACTGCTGCTGACCTTCGGCGTTGGTCTCGATCGGCACCGGCTCGTAGCTGATGTTGTTGGCGCGGAAGAAATCCGCAAGGTTCAGCTCGGTGGTGGTGCCGGTCTGAATGCAGACCGTCGCGCCGTCGAGTTCCTTGGCCGAGCTGACGCCCAGCGCCTTGGGAACGAGAAAGCCCTGGCCGTCGTAGTAGTTCACGCCGACGAAATCGAACTTGAGGTCGGTATCGCGCGAGAAGGTCCAGGTGGTGTTGCGGGCCAGAACATCAATCTCGCCCGAGGAGAGCGCGGTAAAGCGCGTCTTGCCGGTGGTCGGCACGAATTCGACGGCGTTGGCATCGCCCAGAACGCCAGCGGCGATCGCGCGGCATACAGCAACGTCAAAGCCTTCCCAGACGCCATTCGCGTCGGGCGCGGCAAAGCCGACAAGGCCGGTGGTCACGCCGCAGTTGAGCTTGCCACGGGCCTTGACATCATCCAGCGTGGCCGCTGCCGATGCGCCAGCCGCAAGGCCGGCGACAGTCAGTGCGCCCCAAAATACGGTTTTGTTCATGTTTACCTCTTCCTGATTGTCCGCCTTTCAGAAGGCGGTTTTGTTGGCCCTTGCAGGGGCCAGTGTAGCACTGCAAAGGGAATTCCCCGGTTCAGTGCCAGTAAGTTTGTGTGGATTCAGGCTGAAACGTCAAGTCTTTGTTCAGGAAATCGCGTGGCGGTGCCGGTTTCGAAAGGCTTACGCTCCGTCACCCGGCGCGCGCGAAAGATCATGAAAGCGCATAGCGTTAAGGAAGTCACTTTGTTTCCCTTGAGCCATCTTTTGCGCCTCTTGATCGCACCCCCACAGCTCTTCTTGCCAGATTTCGTCGATACGCGAGACATGCCAGAGGGTTTCCGTCGGCGCGTAGCCACGCAGCGCGGCAAGCCCGATGACAAGCGAGCCGCTCAGGCAGACCAGATCGTGAAATGCGGTTAATGCCCAATTATCAAGCAGTTTTACCTCGTCATGCAGCCGATTGAGCGCCTCAGCCTCCTGTTGGACCGGCATGACCCCCCGTGTAACCCGCAAGCGGACGGAAAAGACCGATTCGGTCCATTCCAGAAGCGCGTCCCACGCTTTGGCCTGACGCTCTGCAAGCGCTTCGGGACCATCGGCGCGATAGCACAACAGATCGCTGCCGCCATACTCTGCCAGCATTGCGGCCACCGCATCGCGCTCCTGCGCTACCCGGTCGATGGTGACATTAGCCGCGCGCGTCATGGGCATGGTGGCAGGTCGGATCACGTCCTCTTGCGCCGCCCATTCGTCGGCGATGCCTTGGGCCAATGCGCGCGTCGGCACGACAAGCGCGGCCTTGGCGGGCGTGCGCACGGGTCTGCCGTCAAGTTCGACCGCATATCCCGGCGCGCCCTCGACCGCGCGCGCCTCTTTCCAGAACCGTTTCGCCGCCCATTCGCTCATCTCACGCCGCCCCAAACCTCCTCGAGCACCCCGGCCAGATCGCGGAAATCCTCCACGATCCGCGCCGCCGCGCCCAGCGCCTCGGGGCGGTGATAGCCCCAGCTTACGCCGATCCCGGTGATCCCGGCGGCCTGTGCCATCTCCATGTCGAAACTCGTATCTCCCACCATCACCGCGTTTTCCGGCGCGACCCCGGTTTCGGCAAGGGCTGCGCGGATCATCGAGGGGTGCGGCTTGGACGGGTGGTGGTCGGCCACTTGCCGGGTCACGAAATAAGGCCGCAGATCATGCCCGTCCAAAAGCTTGTCGAGGCCGCGCGCGGATTTACCTGTGGCCACGCCAAGCAGCGTCTCGGGCACAGCGTGCAGCGCCTCCAGCGTCGCGCGGGCATGGGGATAAAGCGGCGAGGATTGCGTGACCCCGGCCTCGGCGCGCAGGCCCATATAGGCAGCCTTGTAATCCGCCACGATCCGCGCCCGCGTGTCTGCGGGCAAATGTGGCGCCAGACGCGCCACCGCCACATCAAGCGACAGCCCCACAATCCCGAGAATCGCCGCCTTTGCCGGCGCGCGCTCTCCCACCCCGGTAAACCCCGCGCGCATCGCGGCCAGAATGTCGCCCTGACTGTCCACCAGCGTGCCATCCACGTCAAAGATCACAAGACGCAAGGGGCGGCTCATGCCAGATCCTCGAACGGGTCCTCGGGCGCATCCCGGTCGCGCCATTGGAACAGGTCCCAGGTCCGGCGCATGTGTTCGGGCAGGGGCGCGGTCAGGCTCAGAATGGCGCGGGTCACCGGATGCTCGATCTTCAGAGAGCGCGCGTGCAGGTGGAGCTTGCGGCTCACATCGCCGCCAAGTTGCGCGCCCCAGCCATCGCCGAGGTTTTCCTGCCCCGATCCGCCATATTTACCGTCCCCGATAACGGGATGCCCGATCTCGGCCATATGCGCGCGCAACTGATGCGTCCGCCCCGTCACCGGGACAAGCGCCATCCAGGCGGTGCGCCCGCCTGCGGCCTCGATCACCGCGTAATCGGTGGTGGCGGCCTTGGCACCGGGCGTGTCCGTGACCCTGCCGGGATGCACGCAAATCATCTTTTCACCCTCGCCCTTCGCGCCGTGGCCGGGTGCCTTGACAAGGCCATAACGCACCGTGCCCATGCGCGGGCTTGGCACACCGGCCACGGCGGCCCAGTAGATCTTGCGCGTGTTACGATGCCGGAACGCCGCCGTAAGGCCCTTGGCCGCCTCGCGAGTGCGCGCCAGAAGCAGGACGCCCGATGTGTCCTTGTCAAGGCGGTGGACAAGGCGCGGCTTCTCCTCCAGCCCGAAACGCAGCGCCTCGGCAAGGCCATCCACATGCCGCGCCTGCCCGCTGCCGCCCTGCACCGGCAGGCCCGGCGGCTTGTTGAGCGCGATCACATGATCGTCGCGCCAGATCACGCAGGACCGGATCATCGCGGTATCGGCCTCGGATATGTGGGTTTTCACCATGGTCGGGGCCGATCCCGGAACGGGCAGCGGCGGAATGCGCACCTCCTGGCCCGCCTCGACGCGCGTGCTTGCCTTGGCGCGCGCCCCATCGACGCGCAAATCGCCCTTGCGGCACATTTTCTCGATGCGCGCCTGCGCCACATGCGGAAACATCCGCCGCAGCCAGCGGTCAAGCCGCTGGTCGCCGTCGCCCTCCGCCACCCGGATAATCTGAACACCGCTCATACCAGGCCCCCCCGTGCCAGTGCCGCGCCCAGGATCAGCGCCCCGATGGACAATCCGACCGACAGCCCCACATAAATAGCCGCCTGCCCCATCGCGCCGCGCTCCCAAAGCGTGACCGCCTCGAGCGAAAACGCCGAGAAGGTGGTGAATCCGCCCAGAAGCCCCGCCATGATCAGGGGGTTGAGATGCGCCAGCCCGCGCTCAAGCGAGAGAATGGCAAAGGCCCCCATCAGGAAAGAGCCAACGATATTGACCGCAAGCACGCCCATGGGAAAGCCGGGACCGGCAAGGCGCAGCGCCGCCAGCCCCACGCCATAGCGCAGACAAGACCCGATTGCGCCGCCGATGGCGACCTGAAGAAATGTGGATATCATGGCGCGGTCCATCGCTTGCGCGCGGTTGCTTGTCAAGCGGCGGGGCCTCGGTCACCATCGAGACAGGCGGCGAGCACCTGCGCCGTATGGGTATAGGTCAGCCCGTGCCCCGCCCCCGCGATGACGCTCTGACGCGCGGCGGGGTTGAGGGCGGCAAGCCTGTCCTTGCAGGCGATGGGAATGACCGTATCCGCCGCCCCCCAGATCGCATGAACGGGCGGGCCGTTCTGCGCGATGCGGGCGTGAACCGGTGAGAGGTCCGGCGCGAGAATGCCCGACAGAGAGCGCGCGACGGCAGGCACAAACCCGCGCCAGCGCAGTTGCGCCTGTTGGAGGTCCACGATCCCCGGAACCGAAGAGGGCAGCGCGCGCTCGGCCTCGCACCCTCTTTGAAAGCTGCGGGGAAAGGCGGCAAGCATGAGCCAGAGCGCAAACGGCCCCCCCCGCGCGACGATCCGCGCCACCGGCCCGAGATCGTGGCCCAGGCCGGCAGGCGCGATGAGGATGAGGGTTTGCACCCGCTCGGGATGTCTGGCGGAAAACTCCGTGGCAATCGCCCCGCCCATGGAATAGCCGATCAGCGTGACCGGCCCCGCCACCCCCTGATCGGCCAGCAACTCGCGCAATTGCGTGATGAAAAACGCGGCATCCTGCGCGCCCTCGGGCCGATCCGAAAAGCCCCGCCCGTAAAGGTCATAGACCAACACGCGCCGCCCTGCCCCGGCCAGTCCCGGTGCCAGCCCGTCCCAGACGAAAGAGGGCGTGGTCAGCCCGTGCACGCAGACCGTGACCGCGCCATGCGCCGGCCCGAACCAACGGTAATGCGTCCGCCCGCGCGAGAGCGTGGCGAAATCGCCGGGGGCCTCGGCCCGCGCCGCCGCATTCATCCGGGGCCTGAGCGCCTCGCGCAAGAGCGGCGCGCCCAGCAGCGCGACGAGGGCAACAAGCCCCCAGATCACGAGGCCGCCCGCCACGCATCGAGGATGTAGCGGCTTGTCATCAGGTCAAGATGCGCCCCGCCGCCATTCTTGAAAAGCGTGATCTCGTCGTCGCTCTGGCGGTGGAACCGCGCCTCGTCATAGTAATCCGCCACCAGATCCGTGCGCGCGATGGTGCCCGCCTCAAGCGGAATTTTCAGCTCGCCGATATGGCCCACCGTGGTGTCGAAACTGTCGACAAAGATGCGTGCGCGCTTGAGGGCCTCGTCATCGGCCTCGCGCATGTCGGGGCGATAGGCGCCGATCAGGTCGATATGCTGACCGGGGCGCAGCCAGTCGCCCTTGAGGATCGGCTCTGTGGTCATCGTGGCCGAGGTGACGATATCGGCTTCGCGCACCGCCATTTCCAGATCTCCGGCCACGGCCATGCCGGGACACGTGGCGGCAAGCGCCTCGGCATTGGCGCGGGTGCGGTTCCAGACAGTGAACCGCGCCTCGGGAAAGGCGGCGCGATAGGCCTGCCAGAGCGAACGCGCGACCGTGCCCGCGCCGACGATGAGGATTTCGCGGCTATCGGCCCGCGCCAGCCGGGTCGCGGCGTAAAGACTGTCGCCCGCGGTCTTCCACTTGGTGACAAGGTGAAAATCGACAATCGCCTCGAGCCGTCCGGTGGTATCGTCATAAAGGCTCACCCCGCCGTTGATCGTGGGTAGATCGGCCCCGGCATTGCCCGGAAAGATCGTCGCCGATTTGACCGCGATGCCCAGCCCGTCGATCCAGGCGGCGCGATTGAGCAGCGTATCCTTACCCCGATACAGGAATGTGTCGGCAATCTCGGCCTTGGGGCGCGCGTGCCCCGTCTGAAACGCGGCACAAAGGCCCAGCCAGTCGAGATGTCGCTCGCCCGCCTCAAAGGGGATGAAGGTGGGGGTCATGCAGCCTCTCCTTGTCTCAGCGGCGGTATTTGGGGGCCCTGGCGGCCAGTGGCTCTTCGCGGACCGTCTCGCGCCAGAGCAGATAGAGCCCCGATCCGATGATCAGCGCAATCCCGATCCAGGCGGTGGCATCGGGCCAGGTGCCAAAGACGGTGACGCCCCAGAGAATCGCCATGGGCATGGCGACATATTCGAACGGCGCGGCAAAGGCGGCCTCGGAGAGGCGATAGGCCTGGCTGATGAAAAGCCCACCAAACAACCCGGTGATCCCGAGCAGGATCAGGACGGGATAATCCTGCGCGGCGGGCCAGTCCCAGGCGCGAAAGAGAAATTCGAGCGAGGGATGCCCCGACCCGGCAAAGCGCCCGTCGCCCAGCCCGAGGCCAATGAGAACGCTGGCCACGAGAAAGGTGAGTTGAATGTAAAAGGCCATGGTCGGCGCGCTCTCGGTGCCGCCGATCTTGCGGGTGAGCACATGCAGCGTGGCATAGAAGAATGCCGCCGCGACCGGCAGAAGCGACGCCGCCTGAAACGCCGCCGTGCCCGGCTTGACGATCACCAGAACGCCGAAGAACCCGACGGCAATGGCCGCCCAGCGCCGCACGCCCACGGTCTCGCCCAGAAAGATCACCGAGAACACCGTGATGATGAGCGGCGAGACGAAGAAGATCGCCGTGGCATCGGCGAGCGGCAGCGCCGCCAGCCCCAGAAAGAGGCACATGTTTGCCGTGACCACGCAGAGCCCGCGCACCAGATGGATCACCGGGCGGCGTGTCCGCAGGACCGTCAGACCGCCTGCGAACGGCATCACAAACACGGTAAACACCGTCAGCGCCACCAGCGCCCGGATGAACACCACCTGATGCAGCGCATACCCGCCCGACAGGAACTTGATTCCCACATCGTTCACGGAAAAGCACGCCATCGCCGCCAGGGCATAGGCGGCGCCGGTCAGGTTCGCGCGCTGAACGGAGACGGTCATGAGCGGTAGATGACGGGAGGCGGCGGGGGATGTAAAGAGGGAGGGTCGCCCGACCTTTTGCAAGAGGCTCTCGAAGTCGGAGCACATGCACCAAAAAGCCCCGGCCACAGGGCCGGGGCAGATGGCGCGACCGGGAAGCCGCGCGCAGGGAACGTGTTCAGGCCACGTCGCGCAGCGTTACCTTGGGCGTCACGCCAAGGGCGTGACAGACATCGCGCGTGAGATCGGGGCGGTTGAGCGTGTAGAAATGCAGATCCTCCACCCCACCCTCGATCAGGTCGCTGCACAATTCGGTGCAAAGCGCGGTCGCCAGCAGGTCATGCCGATTGTCGCGCAGGGCCTTGTCAAACGCGTCATCGAGCCAGACGGGCACGGTCGTGCCGCAGGAGAGCGCGAATTTGCGCGCCCCTTCCCAGTTTTCGATCGGCAGGACACCGGGGATGATCGGGGCGTTGATCCCCGCTGCGGCACAGGCATCGCGGAAGCGGAAAAATGTTTCGGCCTCGAAAAAGAACTGCGTGATCGCCTCTGACGCACCCGCGTCGATCTTGCGCTTGAGCCAGTCGATGTCGGCCTTTTGATCCGCCGCTTCGGGATGTTTCTCGGGGTAGGCTCCGACGCGGATGGTGAATTTGCCGGTCTCCGCCAGCGCCGCGATCAACTCGCAGCTATCGGCAAAGCCTTGCGGGTGGGGGGTGAACCCGTCCGACCCCTTCGGCGCGTCGCCGCGCAGCGCCACGATCTCGCGCACGCCGGCGGCATGAAACTGCTCGGCGATTTCAAGCGTCTCGCTGCGGCTTGCGTTCACGCAGGTCAGATGCGCCGCCACGTTGAGCCCGGTGGCATTGTGCAGCGTGCTCACCGCCTCGCGCGTCAATTCCCGCGTGGTGCCGCCAGCGCCGTAGGTGACCGAGACGAAGCGCGGGCCAAGGGGGCTGAGCGTGTGGATTGTCTCCCAAAGGCGGAACGACGCCTCGAGCGATTTGGGCGGGAAGAACTCGAAAGAGACGCGCGGCGTTTTCATGATCGGTGATCCTCTGGAACGGAGCCTGTTGAGCCTCTTGTTGCAGCCGCGCCCCTGTGAGACAACTTCATATAATTCATGGTGAGAATGAGGATCGCTAATAATGCACATCGAGTTTCGCCACCTCCGGACGATCCGCGCCATCCACCAGGCGGGCGGATTGGCGCGGGCTGCGGATATCCTGCACATCACCCAATCGGCGCTCAGCCATCAGATCAAGGGGCTTGAGGAGCAGACCGGGGTCGAGCTTTTCGTGAGGCGGTCCAAGCCCTTGCGCCTTTCGGCCGCCGGTCATCGCCTGCTGCGCCTCGCCGAGAAGATCCTGCCCGAAATCGAGGCGCTGGAGCAGGAGTTCGAAGGGTTGCGCGAGGGCAGCGTCGGCCGGCTTCATATCGCCATCGAATGTCACGCCTGTTTCGAGTGGCTCTTTCCGGTGCTGGAACGGTTCCGAAAGACCTGGGGCGATGTCGATGTCGATATCCGCCCCGGCCTTGCTTTTGACGCGCTGCCCGCCTTGCAGAAAGAGGAGGTGGATCTGGTGGTGTCCTCGGATCCCGAGGATCTTCCGGGCATAAGCTTCAGGCCGCTATTCGATTACGAGCCGGTGTTCGTGGCCTCCGCCCAGCATCCGCTGGCGGCGAAGCCTTTTGTCGAGGCAGCGGATTTCCGCGACGAGGTGCTGATCACCTACCCGGTGGACCGCTCGCGCCTTGACGTGTTCACCGAGTTGCTGACGCCTGCCAAGGTCGAGCCGCGCGGCATCCGGCAGGTGGAGTTGACGGCGGTGATCCTGCTTCTGGTGGCGTCGGGGCGCGGAGTGGCGGTCTTGCCCGACTGGGTGGTGCGGGAATTGCGCACAAGCTCGGATTACGTCACCCGCCCGCTGACGGCAGAGGGCAAGACCAAACGCCTTTATGCCGCGATCCGCGACGAGGATGCCGACAAGCCGTATATGTCACATCTCTTGCGGCTGGCGCGCGAGATCCCGGTGCGCCTTCAACGCGGTGAGGCGGTCAGCGCCGCGAGATGATCGGGCAGGGCGCGCGCGGAAATCTCCGCCTCGCGCACCAGAGTATCGAAATGAAGCGAGAGCGCCTCGACCCGCGCGCTGTCGCGGAACACCAGATAGTTGCGCCCGATATAGAGCACGGCCAGAAGCGGACCGAAGATCGTGATCGGGGCGGAATAGAGCCTGTGCGCGTCGAAAAGATAGAGCCGCAGGCGCGGATAGAACTCGCGCGCGACCGTGATCAGGTGGTCAAGCTGGTCGCGGCGAATCTCGGCGGGCAGGTCACGGTAATAGCCCTCGCCGCGCGCGAAACTCTCGATCTCGTGGAGCGGCAGGGCAATCTCGTAATCCGAGCGCGCGCCGCGCATCCAGGCCATGCGATCCTCCGACGCACCGATCGCCTGATCGGCAGAGCGCCCGAGGGAGGGCGCGTATTCCCATTGCAGCATGGCGCGGGTCTTGAGCATGTCGGGTAGCGCGGCGGGCACATGGCGGATCTTGTAGCCGGCCGCTTCCTTGTGCCATGCGAAGATCTGTTCATCCACCAGCGCGCGGGGCGCCTCGGTCAGCGAGAGCGAATTGGCCAGCAGATCGGCGGCGGTCTCGGGGCGCGCGGTCAGCCCCAGCAACCAATCCGCCGAGACCCCGAGCGCGCGGGCGCATTCCGCCACGACCTGCGCATTTGGCAGACGCGCGCCCGCCCCCGTGAGAAGTTGCGAGACGGTCGAGCGGTCCACCCCGATGGCGCGGGCAAGCGCACTCTGATTGGTCGCGCGCAGGCGCATCGCCTCGGTCAGGCGGGTGCGGAAGAGGTCCGCGCGGGCGCGTTTGTCGATATTATGGAACATGTGGTGAATTAAATCATGATTGCAGGCAAAAGTTAACCATTCCCGCAATTCCGGATCAACCGAATCTCAATCACTTTTCCTCAGGCTCATCGACATGAAGGAAAGATGGAAACGCGGATGCGGACGCACTTCCCAGACATGGCCGATACGCGGGTGGAATGGCCCACCCTTGTGCTTCTGGCACTGACCTACGCGGTCTGGGCGCTGGGCACGGTCTGGGCGGCGGCGCTCTGGCTGCCCTTGGGAATTGTCCTGACGGGGCTGGCCATCGCGCAGCATTCCTCGCTTTGCCATGAGGCGCTGCACGGCCATCCGGTCCGGTCGCGCCTCTGGAACGAGGCGCTGGTGTTCCCATCGCTCTGCCTCTTGATCCCCTACGGACGGTTCCGCGACACGCACCTCGCGCATCACCGCGAGGAGATCCTGACCGATCCCTATGACGACCCGGAATCGAACTATCTCGATCCGGCGCGCTGGGCACGATTGCCGCGCTGGGCGCGCGCCGTGCTTTGGGCGAACAATACGTTGCTGGGGCGGATGGTGCTGGGCCCGTTCGTGGCGCAGGTGGCGTTCCTGCGCGCCGATTGGCTGGCAATCCAAGCGGGCGACCGGGACGCGCTGCGCGCGTGGCTGTGGCATGTCCCGGCGGTGGCGCTGGTGCTGGGTTGGGTCGCGCTCGCGCCGATGCCACTCTGGGCCTATCTGGTCTCGGTCTGGCTGGGGCTTGGCCTGCTTAAGATCCGCACGTTCCTCGAGCATCGCGCGCATGTGCGCGCAAGCGGCCGCACCGTGATCATCGAGGATCGCGGGCCGTTGGCGCTCTTGTTTCTCAACAACAACCTGCATGTGGTCCATCACATGCACCCCGATGTGCCATGGTATCGGCTGCCCGCGCTCTACGCCGCGCGGCGCGCGCATTACCTCTCGCGCAATGGCGGCTATCGCTACCGCTCCTATGCCGAGGTGATCCGCGCCCATTTCCTGCGCGCCAAGGACCCGGTGCCGCACCCGCTCTGGAACGGCGACGGGCGATCCTGAGCGAGGCCACTGGCCAATCCCGGCCATCCGGGGCATGACGGGCCATGGAGCCATGGATTGTCCTTTCGATTGCCGCTGCGGCGTTTCAGACGCTGCGCTTCATGCTGCAAAAAAAGCTCAGCATGGGCGCACTGAGTGCGGGCGGCGCGACGCTGGCGCGGTTTTTCTATTCGGCACCTTTCGTGGTGGCGCTGGCGGTCGGATACCTCCTGGCCATGGGTGTGGAGTGGCCGGGTTATACGCCGCGCTTCTGGGCCTATGCCGTGGCGGGCGGGCTGTCGCAAATCCTGGCTACATGGGCCGTGGTCGCGCTTTTCGCCGAGCGTAATTTCGCCGTCGGCATCGCCTTCAAGAAGACCGAGGTGGTGCAGACCGCCATCGTCGGCCTGATCGTGCTGGGCGACCGGGTGAACATCGCGGCAGTGGGCGCTATCCTTCTCGGCCTCGTCGGCGTGCTGCTTCTGTCGCAGACGCCGGGCCGTGAGGGGCGGTGGTGGCGGCGCATCGGTGCGCGTGCGGCATTGCTTGGCCTTGCGTCCGGGGCGTTCTTTGCCATTTCCGCCGTCGGCTATCGCGGGGCCACGCTGGAGATCGCGAGCGCGGACCCTTTCCTGCGTGCGGCGCTCTCTCTGGCGGTGGTCACGGTGATGCAGGCTGTGGCGCTGGCGCTCTGGCTCGGCTGGCGCGAGCCGGGTCAGGTTGCGCGCGTTGTTGCGGCCTGGCGCACGGCGGTCTGGATGGGGCTCGCGGGGATGGGCGGGAGCCTGTGCTGGTTCACCGCCTTCACGCTACAAAACGCGGCTTTGGTCTTTGCCGTGGGGCAGGTCGAGGTGATCTTTTCGCTCATCGTCTCATGGCTGTTCTTCGGCGAACGGCTGAGCGCGCGCGAGGGCTGGGGCATCGCCCTTGTCACCCTTTCAGTGATGGCCGTGGTGGCACTCCGTTGAGGCGCAGGAACAGGCTTTCCTCGTCATCGTTGCGAAAGAACGGCACCGAGGCGGGCGGGGTGCGGTCATGGGCGCGCGCAGCCACCTCGGCCAGAACGACCTCGGTGATGAAGGGCAGGTCGAAATGCCGCGCCTCGGGGAGGGGAATCCATTGCAGGTGGCTCAACTCTTCGCAGGCGGCCGAGAAATCGTCGGCATCGCCCGCCAGCGCCTCGGCATGAACAAGGAAAAAGCGCGCATCGAAGCGACGCGGACGGCCCGGCGGGGTGATGGCGCGAAACACGAATTGCAGCGCGTCCGCGCGCGGCACAAGGCCACGGGCCGCAAAGCCCTGCCAATCCGGCGGCACCGCGCCGGGCCATGTGCCGGGAAGACCGAGCGCAAGCCCGGTCTCTTCCCACAACTCGCGGATCGCGGCGGCGGCAAGGGCCTGCGCAAGGTTGCCCGGCGCTGCCTCACACAGCCTGTTCGCACAAAGATCGGGCAGCGGTCGGGCAAGCGGAATGGCCGCATCGCCCGCATCGACCGCACCACCGGGAAACACGACCTTGTTGGGCATGAAGGCCGCGCCCGCGCCGCGCTGACCCATGAGCACATGCGGCACGCCCGCGCGCTCTCGGAGCACGATCACCGTGGCCGCGTCGCGCACCGGCACCTTGTCCGTTGTCTGATCCATGTTTGCCCCGCGTGTTTGGAGGGGCTAGTCGCCGGTCCCGAACCCATGCATCCGCTTGGCCCATTGCAGCCCGACAATGGCCCCCTTCAGCCGGGGCAAAAGGTAGAGCGAGAGCGCGATGGTGCCAATGGCGAAAATGGTGAAGAGCACAAGCGGTTCGGGCCGCCATGTCTCGAACACGATCATCAGGAGTGGGGCCATCAGGTGCCCGACGAAGAGAATCGTCAGATAGGCCGGACCATCGTCGGCGCGGTGATGACTGAGATCTTCCTGACAGACCGGGCAGTGATCGCGCACGGTCAGATAGTTGCGCAGGATCGGACCCGAGCCGCAATTGGGACACTTGCCGCGAAACCCCCGCCACATGGCGGGTTTGACCGGACGGTCGGTCTCGGCGGTGAGCGTTGTGTCGCGCATGACTATCCCTTTCGATGGTCGTGACAACATGGCGCGGGGCGGCGGGGATTTGAAGGTGACAGCCTGTCCTTGCGGCGCGATGTCGCAAATTTGCCGCTCTTAAACGGGGTGTTTTGCCCCCGCGAATTGACGGCTATAGCTGGATCATGGCACGGACGCGAAAAAAATCGGTCAAGGCAGGGAGGGTCAGGCCGCTGAAATTCCTGTGGCGATGGGCGCTGCGGGCGGTGCTGGCCGCCGTCGTTCTGCTGGCAACCCTGATCCTCGGCTATCGCTGGGTGAACCCGCCCACCACGGTCTATATCTGGCAGGAAGGGCGGCGCCTTGGCGGGGTTTCGCAGGACTGGGTTTCGATGGCGCGGATCGCGCCGGTGATGGCGCGCTCTGTCGTGGCGGCGGAGGATGCGAATTTCTGCCTGCACTGGGGCTTTGACATGGGGGCGATTCGCACGGCCATCGCCGAAGGATCGGGCCGCGGTGCCTCTACGCTCAGTCAGCAGGTGGTCAAGAACGTGTGGCTCTGGCATGGGCGCAACTGGGGCCGCAAGGCGCTCGAGGCGATGATCACCCCCGTGATGGAAACGGCCTGGCCCAAGCGGCGCGTGCTCGAGGTCTACCTCAACGTGGCAGAGTTCGACGAAGGTGTTTTCGGCGTCGAAGCGGCCGCGCAGCATTATTTCGGACTGAGCGCCGCCGACCTGAGCCCGGCGCAGGCGGCGCGCCTTGCCGCCGTGCTGCCCGATCCCAAGGGCCGCTCGGCAAGCCGCCCCACGGAGGCCCTGCGCCGTCGCGCCGCGCGCATCATGGATGGGGCGGCCACCATAGCCCGCGACGGGCGCGCCGCCTGTTTCGAGGATTGAATCCCGCGCCCGAAGAAGGCATTGAGGGTCGATCCCCGTGTTACCGCAGGTTTGCCGATGGCCCGTCTCTATCACGTCCCGCTCTCGCCCTTTTGCCGCAAGGTGCGGCTGGTGCTTGCCGAGAAGCGGATCGAATGCGAACTGGTGGAAGAGCGCTATTGGGAACAGGACGCCGATTTCCTGCGCCGCAACCCGGCGGGCAAGGTTCCGGTGCTGCGCATGGACGGGCTGACCATGTCCGAAAGTGCCGCGATCTGCGAATACATCGAGGAAAAGCACCCGACCCCGCCGCTCATGCCGAAAGGCGCGGAGGCACGCTATGAGGTGCGGCGCCTGGTGGGTTGGTTCGACGACAAGTTTCACGCCGAGGTCACCTCGAAGCTGCTTTATGAGCGGGTGAACAAGAAGATGATGAAAAAGGGCTTTCCCGACAGCCGCAACGTCAAGGACGGGGCGCGGGCGATCAAGTTCCACCTCGATTACCTTGCCTGGCTGCTGGATCACCGTCGCTGGCTGGCGGGCGACGTGATGACGCTGGCGGACTTTGCGGCGGCCGCGCATCTGTCGTCGCTGGATTACATCTCGGATGTGGACTGGCACCGCTCGGATGTGGTCAAGGACTGGTATGCCAAGATCAAGTCCCGCCCCGCGTTCCGGGGAATCCTTGCCGATCAGGTGCCCGGCTTTCCGCCGCCCGCGCATTATGCCGATCTGGATTTCTAGAGCGGGGGCGCTGCCCCCGTCGCCGCGAGCGGCGACTCCCCCGGAGTATTTGCCGGAACGATGAAGGATGACCTGAAAAAGAGACTGGTTGCGCAGGCGAGAGCCGAGGGATTTGATGCCTGTCGGTTGGGTCGGCCGTGGGACGTGCCCGAGGTGCCCGGACGTCTGGCGGCGTTTCTGGAGAAGGGATATCATGGACAGATGGGATGGCTTGCAGAGCGCAGCCATTGGCGCGGTGCGCCGCAGGTTCTGTGGCCCGAGGCGCGCACGGTGATCGTGCTGGGCGAGAGCTATACGCCCGAGGGCGATCCGCTGGCGGGGGTGGCGCGGCGGGACTGTGGCAACATCTCGGTCTATGCGCGGGGCCGCGACTATCACGACACGGTGAAGAAACGGTTGAAGCGGCTGGCGCGCTGGCTGATGACCGAGGCGGGCGGCGAGGTGAAGGTGTTCGTCGATACCGCGCCGGTGCCCGAAAAACCGCTGGCGCAGGCGGCGGGGCTTGGCTGGCAAGGCAAGCATACCAACCTCGTGAGCCGGGATCTCGGCAACTGGTTCTTCATCGGCTCGGTGTTCACGACGCTGGAGATAGAGACTGATCCGGCGGAAATGGATCATTGCGGCTCGTGCCGGGCCTGTCTGGATATCTGTCCGACAGAGGCCTTTCCGGCACCCTATCAACTCGATGCGCGGCGCTGCATTTCCTATCTGACGATCGAGCACAAAGGCCCCGTCGATGTCGCGTTGCGGCCCTTGCTGGGAAACCGCATCTATGGCTGCGACGATTGTCTGGCAGTGTGCCCGTGGAACAAGTTCGCGGTCGAGGCGCGGGAGGCAAAGTATCACGCGCGCGCCGATCTTGTCGCGCCGCCGCTGGAGGAGTTGGCTGGCTTGGGTGAGGCCGGGTTTCGTGCGCGGTTCTCGGGCAGCCCGATCAAGCGGATCGGCTGGCTGCGGTTTCTGCGCAATGTGCTTTATGCCATCGGCAATTCGGGCGATGCGCGGCTTTGCGCCGTGGCGCGGGCGCATCTGGGGAATGACGATGCGGCCGTCGCGGATGCGGCGCGCTGGGCATTGGAAAGGCTGGAACAGTGACGCTTTTGCTTGGGGTGGATACGGGCGGGACCTATACCGATGCGGTGCTGATCCGCAACGAATCCGAGGTGATAGCGAGCGCAAAGGCGCTGACCACGCGGCACGATCTGGCGGTGGGCATCGGGCACGCGGTCGAGGCGGTGCTGCGTCAGAGCGGTGCGGCGGCGGGGGAAATCGGGCTTGCGTCGCTTTCCACCACCCTCGCCACCAATGCGCTGGTCGAGGGGCAGGGCGGGCGCGCGGGGCTGGTCTATATCGGGTTCCGCGAGGCGGATTTGCAGACGCACGGCCTCTCGGAGGCGCTGGCGGGCGATCCGGCGCTGGTGCTTGCGGGCGGGCACAGCCATGCGGGCGGCGAGGCGGTGGCGCTCGACGAGGCACGGTTACGCGACTGGCTGGAGGCAGGCACGGGCGCCGAGGCGTATGCGGTGGCCGCGCTCTTTGCCACGCGCAACCCGGCCCATGAATTGCGCGCGGCGGAGGTGATCCGCGCGGTGACGGGACGGCCGGTGAGCCTGTCGCATCACCTCTCGGCGAAGCTCAACGGGCCGAAACGGGCGCTGACGGCGCTTCTCAATGCGCGGCTCATCGGGATGATCGCGCGGCTCATCGACCGGGCGGAGACGCGGCTGCGTGAGTTGGGGGTCCATGCGCCCCTGATGGTGGTGCGTGGCGACGGGGCGCTGATTTCGGCGGATCAGGCGCGCGAGCGGCCCATCGAGACGATCCTCAGCGGACCTGCGGCAAGTCTCGTCGGCGCGCGCTGGCTGACCGGGGCGGACCGGGCGCTTGTCTCGGATATCGGCGGCACGACGACGGATGTGGCCGTGCTGCGCGACGGACGACCCGCGATCGATGCGCAAGGGGCCAAGGTCGGGCCGTGGCGCACCATGGTCGAGGCCGTGGCGATGCGCACCTTTGGTCTGGGCGGTGACAGCGAGGTTCATGTGACCGAAGGGTTGGGCGGAGGCGTGAGCCTCGGGCCGCGTCGGGTGGTGCCGGTCAGCCTGATGGCCATGGAAGCGCGAGAGGCGGTGCATCGCGCGCTTGAGGAACAGGCGCGGGCGCCGACGCCCGGCGAGATGGACGCGCGGTTCTTGCGGGCGGTGCCGGGGGTGGAGACCGGCGGGCTGACGGAGCGTGAGGCGGCGCTGCTGGCGCGGATCGGGGAAGCGGTGAAACCATTGGGCGGGGTTTTGGGAAGCCGGATGGACCATGCCGCGCTCGGTCGCCTGGTGCGACGGGGACTGGTGCAGCTGGGCGGCATCACCCCTTCGGATGCGGCGCATGTTCTGGGCAAGGCCGATGCGTGGGACGCGGACGCCGCGCGCATGGCGCTGACGCTGGTGGCGCGCAAGCGGACCGGGGCGGGCGAGCGGCTGGCCAATGGGGCAGAGCCATTGGCGCGGATGATCGTCGAGCGGCTGACACATCAGACCAGTTCGGCCGTGTTGGAGACTGCTTTTGCCGAGGAAGAGACGGATTTCGACCTGCCGCCCGCCGATCTGGCGACGCATGTGCTCATGCAGCGGGGCCTTGGGCGGCATCGTGGGCTGGTGCGGATCGAGAGCGGTTTGAACGTGCCGGTGATCGGGCTGGGGGCCTCGGCGGCGAGCTATTATCCGGCCGTGGGGCAGCGGCTCGGATGCGAGATGATCGTGCCGGATCATGCCGGGGTGGCCAATGCCATCGGCGCTGTGGTGGGGCGCGTGACGATCCGGCGCGCAGGCATCGTGACCTCGCCCGCCGAGGGGAAATTCCGCGTGCATCTTGAGGGCGGGCCGGAGGATTTCGCCGGGTCGGAGGCGGCCATGGCCGCACTTGAGACAGCGCTTGCCGCCGGGGCGCGCGAAGCGGCGGTTGCGGCAGGCGCAGTCGATATCCATGTGAGCGCACGGCGTGAGGTGAAGGAGGCCGTGGTCGAGGCGCGGCGGGTGTTCCTCGAGGCCGAAATCGTGGTAGAGGCAAGCGGACGCCCGCGCGTGGCGGTCTGAGAAGAGGGGGGCGCTGCCCCCGTCGCCGCGTTGCGGCGACGCCCCCGGGATATTTGGGGCAAGATGAAGGAGCGGATCATGGGTGCGGCGGATCGGTTTGACGCGGATATGGCGGGGCGGCTGGAGGGCTTGCGCGAGGATGGGCTTTACAAGGTGGAGCGGGTGATTGCCTCGATGCAGGCGGGCGAGGTGTGGCTGGCGGATGGGCGCGAGGTGGTGAACCTGTGTGCCAATAATTACCTCGGGTTGGCCGATCATCCCGAGGTTATAGCGGCGGCGCATGGGGCGCTGGATCGCTACGGGTTCGGCATGGCCTCGGTGCGGTTTATTTGCGGGACGCAGGAAGAGCATAAAGAGTTGGAGGCGCGGATCGCCGGGTTTCTGGGCAAGGAGGATGCGATCCTTTATGCGGCGGCATTCGATGCCAATACCGGTCTCTTCGAGACGCTGCTGGGGCCGGAGGATGCGATCATCTCGGATGCGCTCAACCATGCCAGCATCATCGACGGGGTGCGGCTGTGCAAGGCGCAGCGCTGGCGCTATGCCAATCGCGACATGGCCGATCTGGAGCGGTGTCTGCGCGAGGCGGCGGGCGCGAGGCATCGGTTGATTGCCACCGATGGCGTGTTTTCGATGGACGGGTTTTACGCGCCTCTCGATGAGATATGTGATCTGGCGGCGCGGTATGATGCGCTGGTGATGGTGGATGATTGCCACGCCACCGGGTTTGTCGGAGCCACGGGACGCGGCACGCCGGAGCGGTTTGGGGTGATGGAGCGGGTGGATATCCTGACCGGCACGCTGGGCAAGGCGCTGGGCGGCGCGTCGGGCGGGTATACGGCGGCGAGCGGCAAGGTTGTGGACTGGCTGCGGCAACGCTCGCGGCCTTACCTGTTTTCCAACACGCTCGCACCAGTGATTGCGGGCGCCTCGCTCAAGGTGTTCGATCTGCTGGAGGATGGCGAGGCGCGGCGGGCGCGGCTGTGGGAGAATGCGGCGTATTTCCGGGATCGCATGGGGGCGCTGGGGTTCGATTTGCTGCCGGGTGAGCACGCGATCATCCCGGTGATGCTGCGCGACCCGAAGCTGGCGCAGGAGATGGCGGCCCGGCTGGAGGAGCGGGGCGTTTACGTGACGGCGTTTTCGTTCCCGGTGGTGCCCAAGGGGCAGGACCGCATCCGCACGCAGATGAGCGCGGCGCTCAGCCGCGACATGCTGGACCGGGCGATTGGGGCGTTCGAGGCCGTGGGCCGGGAGTTGGGAGTGATCTGATGCAGAACGAGATGAAGGCGCTGGTCAAGGCGCGGCCCGAGCCGGGGCTGTGGATGGAATACGTGCCGGTGCCCGAGGTTGGCCCGTCCGATGTGCTGATCAAGGTGAAGAAATCGGCCATTTGCGGCACCGATGTGCATATCTGGAAATGGGACGAGTTCAGCGCCAAGACAGTGCCGGTGCCGATGGTGGTGGGCCATGAATTCGTGGGCGAGATCGTCGATACCGGGTCTGCGGCGGTGAAATACCGGATCGGGCAGCGCGTCAGTGGCGAGGGGCATATCGTCTGCGGCACCTGCCGGAATTGCCGCGCGGGGCGGGGGCATCTGTGCCGCAACACGCGCGGTGTTGGCGTGAACCGGCCCGGCTCTTTCGCGGAATATCTCTGCATCCCCGAGATGAACGTGGTGCCGATCCCCGAGGACATCCCCGACGAGATCGCGGCGATTTTCGATCCGTTCGGCAATGCCGTGCACACCGCGCTCAGCTTTGATCTGGTGGGCGAGGACGTGCTGGTGACGGGCGCGGGGCCCATCGGCATCATGGGCGCGCTGGTGGCGCAGAAGGTCGGCGCGCGCAAGGTAGTCATCACCGATATCAACCCTTATCGCCTTGATCTGGCGCGGCGGATGGGGGTGCAGCATGTGGTCGATGTGGCCAACGAGCAGTTGCGCGACGTGATGGACGAGATCGGCATGACCGAAGGGTTTGACGTCGGGCTGGAGATGTCGGGTGCCTCGGCGGCGATGCAGCAGATGATTGCGCGTATGAACAATGGCGGCAAGGTAGCACTTCTGGGGATCGCCCCGACCGAGTTTGCCGTGGACTGGAACGCGGTGATTTTCAAGATGCTGCACATCAAGGGCATCTATGGCCGCGAGATGTTCGAAACCTGGTACAAGATGATCGCGCTGGTGCAATCGGGGCTGGATGTGAGCGGGTTGATCACCCACCGCATCGGGATCGACGATTTCGAGGCGGGATTTGCCGCGATGATCTCGGGCCATTCCGGCAAGGTGGTGATGGACTGGTAAGGATCAGCGCAACATCGCTTCGATCTTCCCGGTGATCGCGCCGGATTGCGGCTTGATCATCGAACCCCAGGTGCCCGCGACGCTGCCGTCGGGGTCGATGAGCACCTTGTTGAAGTTCCACGCCGGCGCAAATCCCGTCTCGGCCGCAAGCGTGGCATAGAAAGGGTGCGCCTGCGGTCCCTTGACGGAGGTGATCGTGGTCATCGGGAGATCGAGGCCGAAATTCACCTCGCAGAATTCCTTGACCTCGGCCTCACTGGCCAGTTCCTGCCGGAAATCGTTCGACGGCACGGCAAGCACGATCAGCCCCGAGTCGCGATACCGGTCATAGAGCGCCTGAAGCCCGTCATATTGCGGGGTAAAACCGCAGCGCGAGGCGGTATTGACCACGAGCACGGGCCGCCCTTTCCAATCGCTCAGTCGGATCTCGCCGCCGTCGATATTGCCGAACGGCGTGGCAAGATCGAGCGCGGCGGCGGGCAGGGCGAGAAGCACGGCAAAAATGGTGGCGACAAGGCGCATTGGACCCTCCTGTTAATTGAGTGGGATACGCCGCAGCACCGCACGCGGATCACCCCTGCGACGAATGCGCCCAGTCCCAATACATATCGCGCACCCGTTCCGTGACCGGCCCCGGTTGATACTGCGTCTCTTCGAAGGCCGAGACGGGCGTGACCTTCATCAGGTTGCCCGACAGGAACACCTCGTCCGCATCCTCGAAATCGGCGAAGGTCATGACCGTTTCATGCACCGCCATGCCGTTGCTGCGCATGTTGTCGATGTGACGCGCGCGCGTGATGCCCGCAAGGAAAGTGCCGTTGGGGATGGGCGTGAACACCTCTCCATCCCTGACGGCAAAGACATTGGCGGTCGCCGTCTCGGCCACGTTGCCAAGCGCATCGGCCACCAGCGCGTTGCCGAAGCCGCGGTCTCGCGCCTCTTTCAACATCCGCGCGTTGTTGGGATAAAGACAGCCCGCCTTGGCATTGACCACCGCATCCTCGAGCACGGGGCGGCGGAACCGCGTGCGACAGAGCGTCGTGGCGGTGCCCGGCGGCGGCATCGGGATCTCTTCGAGGCTGATGGCAAAGCCAGTGGCCCCTTCCTTGGGCAAGACGCCCAGATATCCGCCGTCGAGCGCCCAATACATCGGACGGATATAGATCGCGGCCCCCTTGGGATAGGCCGAAAGCCCGTCCCAGACGATCTCCTCCATCTCGCCCGCGCTCAGCGTCGGGGTGATCATCAGCGCGCGCGCCGAGGCGTTGACGCGGGCGCAATGGCGGTCGAGGTCGGGCGCGATCCCGTCGACAAAGCGCGCCCCGTCAAAGACCGAGGTGCCAAGCCACATGGCGTGATCGGCGGCCTTCATCACCGCAAGGTCGCCATCGTGCCAGCGGCCGTCGAAATAGGTGCGGATATTGGTCCCTGTGGCCATGCGGTGCCCTCCCTTTTGCCCAGAGGTTAGGCCGCGCGCACGGCTGCGTCCAGAGGGGTCAGGCGCGCGCCGGTGCCTCGGCCAGAAGCGCGTCAAGATCAAGCCGCGCATTCACCATGGCAAGACGTCCCTCGCCGTCACGCGGCCAGTCCGCTTCGGGCTTGTCGCGGTAAAGCTCGACCCCGTTGCCATCGGGGTCGCGCAGATAGACCGCCTCGCTCACCCCGTGATCGGCGGCCCCGTCAAGCGCGATGCCCGCCTCAAGCACGCGCCGCAGCGCATCGCCAAGCGCGGCCCGGTCAGGATAAAGAAACGCCGTGTGATAGAGCCCGGTATGGCCCGGCGGCGGCGGGGTGGCGCCAAGGCTCTCCCATGTGTTGAGGCCGATATGGTGATGATAGCCGCCCGCCGACAGAAACGCGGCGCGCCCGCCGGAATAATATTGCGTGAGCTCGAAACCCAGCACACCGGAATAGAACCCGATGGCGCGCTCAAGATCGGCCACCTTGAGATGGACGTGGCCGATGCGGGTGGCGGGGTGGACGGGGACGGTCATGGGGCTTGCTCCTGTGAGGTTGTCATGCCCCCAGAATGCGCCTCGCCGCCCCGCCCGGCAATTCCGCGCCGGGGCGCAGACCCTGTGCACAAGGCCACGGCCCGCCCGCTCAATGCGCCATGAAGACCGGCACGGTGGCCCGTTCCAGCATGTAGCGTGTCGCGCCGCCAAAGATCGCCTCGCGGAAGCGCGAATGGCCATAGGCCCCCATCACCACCATATCGGCATCCATGTCGGTGACATGGCGCAAGAGCACGTCGGACACGCGCGGCAGCGTCTTGGACAGCACGTCGATTTCCACCTTGACCCCGTGCCGCGCAAGATATTGCGACAGAAGACCGCCAGGATCGGAGCGGTTCGGGCCATGGGTGGGCGGGTCGATCACCACGACATGCACGCTCTCGGCGGCGCAGAGAAGCGGCAGGGCGGCGCGGGTCGCACCAAGCGCTTCGCTGCTCTCGTTCCAGCCGAGCAGGATGCGTTTCGGATGCGGAACGGGCGCGGCCCCGGTCGGGGCAATGAGCACCGGCGTGTGACCTTCGAAGAGGGCCGATTCGGTCACCGGTTCCAGTTCGGCCCCGCGCCCGTCACCATAGGGCTGCGGCAGAATGACCAGATCCGAAAAGCGTGCCCGTGTCGAGACGTGCCGCCCGAGATCGGCCAGTTGGCTTACCCCGGCATCAAGCGACCAGCGAATCGTTGTCGCATCGAGCCGCTTGCGGGCCAGCGCCTCGACCTCCTCGGACTCTTCCTGCGCGCGGGCGATGGTTTCCTGAAGCACGATGGCGCTTGCGCCCGCGTAGTAATAGCCGGTCTGGCTGCGATCCACGCCAAGGCAGAGCACGTCAAGATGCGCGTCATGCGCCTCTGCGGCAGCGATGGCATGGGTCAGGGTTTCTTCGACAAGGGCTGCGTCAGTAAGGACCGTGAAAAGACTGTTATATGTCATGGCGGATATCCCGGTTGGTGTTACGCTGGGACCAGCATAGGAGCGGAGCCTGCGCGCCGCCTTGACCCGGATCAATCCAGACCGTGCAGGGCTTTGACACAGATCAAGGTTTGTTGACTCCGATCCTAGCATTACGGGCACTGTCAAACGCGCCTGCGCGGGTCAGGCCGACTCGGACGGGTGAAGACGAAGGGACGCAACATGACGAATTATATCAAGCTGATCGTGCTTGGGGTGATCACGCTTTTCGCGCTGGTCGCTGCCAATTACGCGCGCGATCTGGCCTATCTGGTCAATGCGCTGACAATCGCGCTGGTGGCTGGCGGGCTGTTTCTGTGGGTGCTCCGGCACACCGACGAGCCGGAGACCAAGGCGGATCTGTCTGGCGAATACATGGATGGCGTGATCCGCGCCGGGGTGGTCGCCACCGCGCTCTGGGGTGTGGTGGGCTTTCTCGCGGGCACGTTCATCGCCTTTCAGCTTGCCTTTCCGGGCCTCAATTTCGAATGGGCGCAGGGATACGCGAATTTCGGGCGGTTGCGTCCCTTGCATACCTCGGCGGTGATCTTCGCCTTTGGCGGCAACGCCCTGATCGCGACCTCGTTCTACGTGGTGCAGCGCACGAGTGCGGCGCGGCTCTGGGGCGGAAATCTGGCGTGGTTCGTGTTCTGGGGTTATCAGCTTGTGATCGTGCTGGCGGCGACGGGCTACTTGCTCGGCGCGACGCAGTCCAAGGAATATGCCGAACCGGAATGGTATGTGGATCTGTGGCTGACGGTTGTCTGGCTGGCCTATCTCGCGGTCTTCGTCGGCACGCTGGTGAAACGCCGCGAGCCGCATATCTATGTCGCCAACTGGTTTTTCCTGTCGTTCATCATCACCGTGGCGATGCTGCATGTGGTCAACAACCTCAGCATCCCGGTCAGCATCTTCGGCTCCAAATCGGTGCAGGTCTTTTCGGGCGTTCAGGACGCGATGACGCAATGGTGGTATGGCCACAACGCCGTCGGCTTCTTCCTGACCGCCGGTTTCCTTGGCATGATGTATTACTTCGTGCCGAAGCAGGCCGAACGTCCGGTTTACAGCTACAAGCTGTCGATCATCCACTTCTGGGCGCTGATCTTCATCTACATCTGGGCCGGTCCTCACCACCTGCATTATACGGCGCTGCCCGACTGGGCCTCGACCCTGGGCATGGTGTTCTCGATCATTCTCTGGATGCCGTCCTGGGGTGGGATGATCAACGGTCTGATGACGCTTTCGGGCGCTTGGGACAAGCTGCGCACCGATCCGGTGATCCGCATGATGGTAATCTCCATCGGGTTCTACGGTATGTCGACCTTCGAGGGGCCGATGATGTCCATTCGCGCGGTCAACTCGCTGTCGCATTACACCGACTGGACCATCGGGCACGTGCATTCCGGTGCGCTTGGCTGGAACGGCATGATCACCTTCGGTGCGCTCTACTTCCTTGTACCGCGCCTGTGGAACCGCGAGCGGCTCTATAGCCTGAGCCTCGTGAGCTGGCACTTCTGGCTCGCCACCATCGGGATCGTGCTCTACGCCGCGTCGATGTGGGTGACGGGGATCATGGAAGGGCTGATGTGGCGCGAGGTGGATGCAAATGGCTTCCTCGTCAACTCCTTCGCCGACACCGTTGGGGCCAAGTTCCCGATGTATGTGGTGCGCGGTCTGGGCGGGGTCATGTTCCTCACCGGGGCGTTGATCATGTGCTACAACCTCTGGATGACTGTGAAACGTTCGCCGGCTGTCGAAGCCACGAACGGCACAGTCCCGGCTGAATAAGGAGGGCCGGAGAGATGGCAATTCTGGACAAACACGCAATCCTTGAGAAGAACGTCACGCTTCTGGCGATCTTCGCCTTCCTCGTGGTCACCATCGGCGGCATCGTGCAGATCGCACCGCTGTTCTGGCTCGAAAACACCATCGAGGACGTGGAAGGGGTGCGCCCCTACGCACCGCTCGAGCTCGAGGGACGGGACATATATATCCGCGAGGGCTGTTACGTCTGCCACAGCCAGATGATCCGCCCGATGCGCGACGAGGTGGAACGCTATGGCCACTATTCACTGGCGGCAGAGTCGAAATACGACCACCCGTTCCAGTGGGGATCGAAGCGGACGGGGCCCGATCTCGCCCGCGTCGGCGGCCGCTATTCGGATGACTGGCATGTCAAGCACCTGCGCAACCCGCAATCCATGGTGCCCGAATCGGTCATGCCGAAATACGGCTTTCTCGAAAACCGTCTGATCGACGGTGCGCATATCGCCGACCTGATGAAGACGCATCGTCTGGTGGGTGTGCCTTATAGCGACGAGATGATCGAGAACGCGGTGGCGGATTTCCGGGCGCAGGCCGACCCGGACGCCGATACCGACGGGCTGATGGCGCGCTATCCCAAGGCGCAGGTGCGCAATTTTGACGGGCAGCCGGGCATATCGGAGACCGATGCGCTGATTGCCTACATGCAGATGCTGGGCACGCTGGTCGATTTCTCGACCTTCACGCCCGTGGCCAGCCGCTGAGGAGGGAGCGCAATGGAAACCTATTCGCTGCTGCGTCAGTTCGCCGATAGCTGGATGTTGCTGGTGCTGTTCACCTTTTTCGTGGGTGTCGTGCTCTGGGTGTTCCGCCCGGGTGCCAGCAAGACCTACGAGAACCCGGCGAGCATCCCCTTCCGGCACGAAGACAAACCGGCCCCCAAGCGGGATGCCGACGCCAAGGAGGCGTAAGACATGGCCAAGAAGCCGATCGACAAACAGGAACCGGATACCACCGGCCACGAATGGGACGGTATCCAGGAATTCGACAATCCGTTGCCGCGCTGGTGGCTGTGGGTGTTCTACGCCTGCATCGTCTGGGGGATCTGGTATGTGATCGCCTATCCCGCCTGGCCGCTGGTGAACCAGGCAACGGCGGGCTACAAGGGCTGGTCCACCCGCGCCAACGTCGCCGCCGAGATCGCGGCGGCGCGTGAGGCCAATTCGGAGATCAACGCGCGTCTGATCGCGGCCGATCTCAACGATGTTCCCGGCGACCCCGACCTCAACGCCTATGCTGTCGCAGCAGGCGGCGCGGTCTTCCGCACCTATTGCGCCCAGTGCCACGGTGCCGGGGCGGCGGGCGTGCAGGCGGGAGGCTATCCCAGCCTTCTGGACAATGACTGGCTCTGGGGCGGAACGCTCGAGGATATCCACCTGACCATCGCCCACGGGATCCGCAACGAGACGGACCCGGATGCGCGCTGGTCGCAGATGCCGGCCTTTGGCGACTTGCTGGAAAGCGCCGAGATCGGCCAGGTGGTGAATTACGTCATGTCACTCTCGGGCGAGCCGCAGGATGCCCAGGCCGCCGCAGCGGGCGAGACGATCTTTCTCGACAATTGCGCCGCCTGTCACGGCGAGGCGGGTGAGGGCGACATCACCCAGGGCGCGCCCAATCTGGCCGATGCGATCTGGCTCTATGGCGGGGATTACGACACGCTCCGCGAGACGGTCACCTATTCGCGCTTCGGCATCATGCCCGCAATGGGCGGGGCCGATCTGAGCGAGGCGCAGCTGCGCGCCGTCGCGGTCTATGTCCACCAGCTTGGCGGCGGCGAGTAGCCCCGCCTCTGACCCCCCCGGCCCCGCCTTCGGGTGGGACCGGGGCAAGGCACCGGTCCTTCCGTCCTGTTCGCGCGTTTCCAGGAAGGGCCGGTGTCGTTATCCCCCGCGCGGCAACGCGCCACGCTTCCCCCGCGCAGAAATTCCCACAAGATTGACGCAGGTCAAAGCAATGGCCGAAGTCGTCTGCGAAAAGACGAACCTGAAACCGATCTTATCGGAGTGATCCAGTGTCCGAGACCCAGCCCAATGCCCCGCAATCCCTTTATGCCGCGCAGGAGCCGATCTTTCCGCGCCGCGTCTCGGGGCCGTTCCGCAACCTGAAATGGGTGATCATGGCGATCACGCTGGGCATCTACTACATCACCCCCTGGATTCGCTGGGACCGGGGCGAGAGCCTGCCGGATCAGGCGGTGCTGCTTGACCTGGCAAGCCGTCGATTCTTTTTCTTCTGGATCGAGATCTGGCCGCACGAATTCTATTTCGTGGCCGGTCTGCTGGTGATGGCGGGCCTGGGGCTGTTTCTCTTCACGTCGGCACTGGGCCGGGTCTGGTGCGGCTATGCCTGCCCTCAGACCGTCTGGACGGATCTGTTCATCCTTGTCGAGCGGTGGATCGAGGGCGACCGCAACGCACGCTTGCGGCTTCATCGCCAGAAGAAATGGGATTTTCGCAAGTTTCGGCTCAGGATCACCAAGTGGATCACGTGGCTTCTGATCGCCGTGGCCACGGGCGGGGCCTGGGTGTTCTACTTTACCGATGCGCCGACGCTCATGCGCGATCTCTTCGCGCTCAACGCGCATCCTGTCGCCTATACCACCATCGCCGTTCTGACCGGCACGACCTTCTTTTTTGGCGGCTTCGCGCGCGAGCAGATCTGCATCTATGCCTGTCCCTGGCCGCGCATTCAGGCAGCGATGCTGGACGAGGACAGCCTCACCGTCGGCTACCGGAGCTGGCGGGGCGAGCCGCGCAAGAACTCCGACGAGGTGCGCGCCGGGGCAGAGATGGGCGACTGCATCGACTGCATGGCCTGCGTCAATGTCTGCCCCATGGGCATCGACATTCGGGATGGGCAGCAGATGGAGTGCATCACCTGTGCGCTGTGCATCGACGCCTGCGACGATATCATGGCAAAGATCGGCAAACCGCGCGGCCTGATCGACTACATGGCGCTGACCGACGAGCTGCGCGAACGCGAGGGCAAGGCGCCCAAACCCGTCTGGCAGCATATCCTGCGCCCGCGCACGATCCTTTATACCGTGCTCTGGTCGGCGGTCGGCATCGGCCTGATCTTTGCGCTCTTCATCCGGTCGGATATCGACCTGACGGTGGCGGCAGTGCGCAACCCGCTTTACGTGACGCTTTCGGACGGCACGATCCGCAACACCTACGAGGTGCGTATCCGCAACATGCAGCACGAGGAGCGCGAATTCGTTCTGAGCGTCAAGGGCGATCCGGCGATCACCCTGTCGCTGGAAGGGGTGGAGGGCAATGTGGTCAGCGTTCCCGCCGACGAGATGCGCCTGCAACGGCTGTATCTTGCCGCGCCGCCGGGATCGGCCCCGGCGCGCGATGCACGCAGCGAGGTGCGCATCTGGCTCGAGGATGGCGAGAGCGGCACACGCGCCTCACGCGACACGGTGTTCAACGGAAAGGGAGAGTGATGGCAGAGCGGCAATTGACCGGGCGGCATGTTTTCCTGATCTTCGCGGGCGCATTCGGGACGATCATCGCGGTGAACCTTGTTCTTGCGTATTCGGCGGTCAGCACCTTTCCGGGGCTCGAGGTGAAAAATTCCTACGTCGCCAGCCAGGAGTTCAACGAGCGCAAGGCGGCGCAGGAGGCGCTTGGCTGGGAGGTCCGCGCGACCCATGGCGGCGGCGTGCTGCGACTGACAATCTCCGATGCCGAGGGGCAGCCGGTGCGCGTGGCGTCCCTTGACGCAACGGTGGGCCGTGCCACCCATGTGGCCGAGGATCAGCGGCCCGAGTTCCACTTTGACGGGCGCGGCTATGTCGCCCCGGTCACGCTTGCCCCCGGCAACTGGAATATCCGCATGGTGGCCGAGGCGCCGGACGGCACCGCGTTTCAACAGCGCGTCGTTCTGGTGACGGAATAGACCATGACAGCTACGCTGCGCCCCACCCCGTCGGCCTGCCCCGCCTGCGCCGCCGCGCCCGCAGCCGAGACGCTGGCGGCGCGCGCTCTGCCCGATGCGCGGATTGCCCTGTCGCTGCCGACGATCCATTGCGGGGCCTGCATCTCGAAGATCGAGAGCGCGCTTGATGCGCATCCGCAGGTGCGTTCGGCGCGCGTCAACCTGACGCTCAAGCGCGCCAGCATCGACGCCGCGCCCGAGGTGACCGCCGAGGAGATGCGCGCGCTGGTCGAGGGGCTGGGCTATGAGGCGCATGAGCTCGATGCGGGCACGTTGAGCGCCACGGCAACCGACCGCGCGGGCCGCGAGCTTCTGATGCGGCTGGCAGTGGCGGGCTTTGCCAGCATGAATGTCATGCTCTTGTCGGTCTCGGTCTGGTCCGGAGCCGAGGCCGCGACGCGCGACCTGTTTCACTGGATTTCCGCCGCCATCGCGCTCCCGGCGATCGCCTTTTCCGGGGTGCCGTTCTTTCGCAATGCCTGGTCCGCGCTGCGGCACGGTCGGCTCAACATGGATGTGCCGATCACGCTGGCCATTCTGCTGGCGGTGGTCACCTCGCTTTGGGAAACCTCGCTTTCCGGCGAACACGCCTATTTCGATGCGGCCATCGCGCTTACGTTTTTCCTGCTTGCGGGGCGCTATCTCGATCACCGCACCCGCGCCATTGCCCGCTCCGCCGCCGAGGAACTGACCGCGCTCGAGGTGCCGCGGGCGACACGGCTGAGGGACGGTGTGGAAGAGGTGGTGGGAATCGCGGACCTCGCCGTGGGCGATCTGATCCTCGTGCGCCCGGGCGGTCGGATGCCGGTGGACGGCGAGATCGTCAGCGGCACGTCCGAGCTTGACCGCTCTCTCCTGACCGGCGAGACGCTGCCGGTTTTTGCGGGTGAGGGACAGGCGGTGAGCGCGGGCGAGGTGAACCTCACCGGGCCGCTCACCATCCGCGCCACGGCGGTGGGGGCCGAGACCTCGCTCCATCGCATGGCCGATCTGGTGGCCATCGCGGAATCGGGTCGCTCGCGCTATACCTCGCTGGCCGACAAGGCCGCCAAGCTCTATGCGCCCGGCGTGCATATCCTCTCGGGGCTGAGCTTTGTCGGCTGGTATCTCTATACATGGGACCTGCGCACCGCGCTCAACATCGCCGCAGCCGTGCTCATCATCACCTGCCCCTGCGCGCTTGGCCTTGCCGTGCCTGCCGTCACGACGGCGGCCTCGGGGCGGCTTTTTCGGCGCGGAATGCTGATCAAGCACGAGACCGCGCTGGAACGGCTGGCGCAGGTGGATACGGTGGTATTCGACAAGACCGGCACCCTCACCACCGGCACGCCGCGCCTGACCAATGGCGCGTCACTGCCGCGCGACGCCCTGGAACTGGCGCTGGCACTGTCGCAGGCATCGGCGCATCCGCTGGCGCAGGCGATCACCCGCGCGGCGCGCGACGCAGGGCTTGCGGCGACGCAAGTCACGGATATCACCGAGGTGCCGGGATACGGCACCAAAGGCATGATCGACGGGCAAGAGGTCCGCCTTGGCCGGGCAAGCTGGGTGAGTGCGACACCCCGCGCCGAGACCGCGACCTATCTCAAGATGGGCAAGGCCCCGCCGGTGGCCTTTACCTTTGCCGATGCCCTGCGCCCCGGCGCGGAGGAGGCCGTGACAACGCTGGTGAAACAGGGCAAGCGCGTTATCCTCATGTCGGGCGACACCACGCCCGCGGTCAAGGCGCTGGCCGAACGGCTGGGAATCGCCGAGTGGCTGGCCGAGGCGCTGCCCGCCGACAAGGCCGCGCGCGTGGCCACCCTGACGGACAAGGGCGCGCATGTGCTGATGGTGGGTGACGGCCTCAACGATACCGCCGCATTGGCCGCCGCCCATGTCTCGATCTCGCCCGCCTCGGCGCTGGATGCCGCGCGGGTGGCGTCGGACATCGTGCTTCTGGGCAATGATCTCACGCCCATCGGTGCGGCCTGCGAAACCGCCAAATCCGCCACCCGACGCATCCGCGAGAATTTCCGCATCGCCACGGTCTACAACATCGTCGCCGTGCCGCTGGCGGTGGCGGGTCTCTGCTCGCCGCTGATCGCCGCCTTGGCGATGTCGCTCAGTTCGATTACGGTATCCCTCAATGCCCTGCGACTGAGGTAGCCGATGAACATTCTCGCCTATCTGATCCCGATTTCCCTGATCCTCGGGGGCGTGGGCCTTGTGGCCTTTGTCTACACGGTGCGCTCGAACCAGTATGACGATCCCGAGGGCGACGCGCGGCGCATCCTGTCGAATGACTGGGATGACCGGCCAAAGCCCTGAGCGGGTGCCTCACGCCCCGCGCGGCGGCACCACACCCTGATCCGCGAGGCGCTGAAAGAACCCGAGCACCTCGGCCTGATCGGTTCGCTCGATAGCCCCGTCATTGACCGCCTCGATGCTCCAGACCCAGCTTTGCGCCGGATCGTCGCGCATCGCCCATCCGGGAAACATGCGCGCCTCGATGGCCCGCTCCACCAACCGCGTCACCTCGACATGCCGGTCGTCGCGGCGGATCCGCTGATAGGCCGCCGCAACCTTGTCACGCGGCCCTTCCAGAAGTTGCAGGAAAAGATCATGCCGCACGATCAGCGCCCCGGTGATGTCGTCGCGCGCATTGGCGCGGCGGGCATCCATCAGGATCGCCGAGAGCGTGGCCTCATCGAACCCGAAGGGCCGCGAGGCATAGACAAGCTGGATCAACGGCATGGCATGGCTCCTTTGGCGTCACCCTAGCCGGTCCGTCGGCCCGCGTCGATGGTCCGCAGGAAGGGTAGCGCGCACCCTTCGGATGCCGGGTTTACCTGCTCAACCCACCATGCAACGTCGGAACGTCCAGCGCCGCAAAGCCGTAATGCCGCAGCCAGCGCAGGTCCGAATCGAAAAACGCCCGCAGATCGGGGATGCCGTATTTCAGCATCGCGATGCGGTCGATCCCCATGCCGAAGGCAAAGCCCTGCCACTCATTGGGATTGATATTTCCCGCTTCCAGAACCTTGGGATGCACCATGCCGCTCCCGAGAATTTCCAGCCAGTCGTCGCCCTCGCCCACCTTGAGCGTGCCGCCTTCCCAGGAACACCGGATATCCACCTCTGCCGAGGGTTCGGTGAACGGAAAATGCGAGGCGCGAAAGCGCAGGTCGACGGCGTCCACCTCGAAGAACGCCTTCACGAACTCCTCCAGAACCCATTTCAGGTTGGCCATGGAAATATCGCGGTCAATCGCCAGCCCCTCGACCTGATGGAACATCGGTGTGTGGGTCTGGTCGTAATCCGCGCGATAGACGCGCCCCGGCGCGATCACCCGGATCGGCGCGCCCTCGGCCTGCATGGTGCGGATCTGCACCGGGCTCGTGTGGGTGCGCAGCACATGTGGCGGGCGGTCGTCGCCGTCGGCGCGATGCGTGTAAAACGTGTCCATCTCGGCGCGCGCCGGATGGTGGCCGGGAATGTTCAGCGCGTCGAAATTATACCAGTCACTTTCGATCTGCGGGCCTTCGGCCACGGCAAAACCCATATCGGCAAAGATCGCCGTGACCTCTTCGGTCACCTGAGACACCGGATGGATCGTGCCCTGCCTGCGCGGCCGTGCGGGCAGCGTCACATCGAGCCATTCGCCCCGCAACCGCTCATCCAGCCCCGCATCGGCCAAGGCCTGCTTTTTCGCCGCCAGCGCCGAGTTGATCTCGTCCTTGAGGGCGTTGAGGCGCGGTCCCGCCTCCTGCCGTTCCTCTGGTGTCATCCGGCCCAGTTCCCGCATGGCAAGGCTGATCTCGCCCTTCTTGCCAAGCGCCTGCACGCGCAGCGCCTCGAGCGTGGCCTCGTCACCCGCCCCGGCAATCGCTTTCAGATAGGTCTCGCGCAGATCGCTCATATCCGTCACCCCGTTCTGTCATGGGCGAGTTAGCGCGCATGGCGCGCATGCGCAAGCGCGCGGGCATGTTCACCCCGGCAGGATGTGCGCCTGAAAGCAGGTTTTGCGCGCTCACCGCACAGCGCGGGACCAAGGTTGAAACCGCACTCAACAGGGCGTGAAGTCACGGATTTGTCGCTTGGGTGTGAGGGACTCTCGCCGCATGCTGGTCCCAACAAGGAGGGCTAGGTCATGGTCATCAGACTTCGGGACGTAAAAGCAGCGATGCTGGCGCTTTTGATCGCGGCCGCGCTCTGCCTTCAGGGCAGAGCCGCCGAGGCGGCGGAGCGCGCGACCCTGGTGGTCGCGGGGGGGTGTTTCTGGTGCGTCGAGGCCGATTTCGAAAAGGTGCGCGGCGTCATCGAGGCCGAATCGGGGTTCACCGGTGGCACGGCAACCAATCCAACCTACAAGCAGGTGACACGCGGCGGCACCGGGCATCTCGAGGCGGTGCGGATCACCTTCGATCCGGGCACGGTCACACGCGAGGCTCTTCTGGACATGTTCCTGCGGTCGGTCGATCCGACCGACGCAGGTGGCCAATTCTGTGATCGAGGAGAGAGCTACAGAACGGCCATATTCGTCTCTGATCAACCGGAAAAGACACTCGCCGAGGCGGCCATCACGAAGGCGGCGCAGGATCTTGGCAAGGGCATCGTCACGCCGGTCCTGCCTCTCGGTGCTTTCTGGCCCGCTGACTCCTATCATCAGGATTACTACAAAAGTCGCGATATCGTGCTGACGCGCTTCGGGCCGCGCCCAAAGGCGACCGCCTACAAACTCTACCGCGAAGCGTGCGGACGCGATGCGCGAGTGAAGGCGCTTTGGGGCAAGGCTGCGCCTTTTGCCGGTCACTCTTGAGCGAGAAAGGCCAGAACCTCGGGCAAGGCCGGGATCGCCTCTGATGCGCCATCGCGCGTGACCTGAAGCGCGGCGGCGGCACTGGCGAGGCGGAGCGCGGTATCGACCGAACTGCCCGTGGCGAGCATGGCCACCACGTATCCCGAGAAACAGTCCCCGGCACCCGTTGTATCCCGAACAGGGACGGCGTGCGCCGGAACAGAGACCGTTTCGCCGCTTTTCCGGTCAGACCAGACCGCGCCTTCGGCCCCTTTTGTCACCAGAACATACGGGGCCTCCACCGGTCCGAGCGCGGCCTCCAGCTGCGCCGCCTCGACGGCATTGAGGATAAGCAACGTGACATACGGCAAAACGCCTCTCACGGCCTCGACCTCGAACGGCGCGGCGGAATAAGCGACCTGCGCGCCCGCATCCCGCGCCAGGCGGGCGGCTTCTGCCGAAAGGTTGGTTTCGTTCTGCAAGAGCAGCCAATCACCCGGCACCAGTCCCGAAAGCGCCGCCGCGACCGCTGGCAGATCCAGCGCACGATTGCTGCCGGGGTGAAGCACGATGGCATTCTCTCCCGCATCATCGACCATCACGAGCGCATGCCCCGAAGATCCGTCCATCCGGACGACATTGCTTACATCGACCCCGCAATCGGCCAGCGCCGCCAGCATCCACGCGCCGTCCCGGCCAACAGCACCCAGATGGCGCACCTCGGCCCCGGCGCGGGCGGCCGCGATGGACTGGTTCGCGCCCTTCCCGCCCAGCATCCGCCGATAGCCGGTGGCAGGCAAGGTCTCGCCCGGTGTGGGCAGCCGAGGCAGGCGATAGATATGGTCCGCGTTGATCGACCCCAGGCACCAGACGCGCCCCGGCTTCACTGTTCCGGAAATACTCATCTTCGACGCCGCCACGGATGCATCGGTCAGCCGACCTTGCAGGCGGCGAGGATCGCCATGTTGAGGATATCGCTGGCGGTGAAGTTCGACGAACAGATCTGGATCGAGGCATCAACCCCGGTCAGGATCGGGCCTATGACGGTCGCGCCTGCCATCTCCTGCATCAGCTTGACCGAGATCGAGGCGGAATGGCGGGCGGGCACGACAAGGATATTGGCGGGACCCGAGAGGCGCTGGAACGGATAACCGGCCTGCGCAGCGGGGTTGAGGGCCACATCTACGGTCATGTCGCCCTCGAACTCGAAATCGACGCCGCGCCGTTCCAGAACCTTTGGCGCACGGTGCATTTTCTCGGCCCGCTCGGATTTGGGATAGCCGAATGTCGAGAAGCTGACAAAGGCGACACGCGGCTCCAACCCCAGATGGCGCGCCACATCCGCGCCGCGCATCGCGATGGTGGCCAGATCCTCCTCGTCGGGCCACTCATGGACCAGCGTGTCGGCGATCAACACGATCCGCCCCTTGTGCAAGACCGCCGTAACACCGGCTGCGCCATGCTCGGCATCGGCATCGAAAACGTGGTTGATGAGGTTGAGCACATGGGCGGATTTTCGGGTGGCCCCGGTCACCAGCCCGTCGCCGTGGCCGTGCGCCAGCATGAGCGCGGCAAACACATGCCGGTCACGCGCGGCGAGGCGATGGATGTCATGGCGGTCAAATCCCTTGCGTTGCAACCGGGCGTAAAGAAACGCCTTGTAGTCCTCGAGCCGGTCGGTCTTGGCGGCGTTGACCACCTCCAGCTCGCGCACGGCATCGCCCATGCCTGCGGCGTCAAGCTTCGCCTTCACATCCTCGTCGCGCCCGACGACAAGGGCCTTGCCCAGCCCGGAGCGCTGATATTGCACGGCCGCGCGCAGCACACGCACATCATCGCCCTCGGCAAAGATCATCCGCGCCTGAGCGCGTCGGGCGCGGGCGTTGATGCCGCGCAGGATGCTCGCCGTCGGATCCATGCGCGACTTGAGCGACTGCTCGTAGCTCTCCATGTCGACGATGGGACGGCGGGCGGCCCCCGTCGCCATGCCCGCGCGCGCCACGGCAGGCGGAATGGTATGGATGAGGCGCGGATCAAAGGGCGTGGGGATGATGTAGTCGCGGCCAAAGCTCAGTTTGCGGCCATAGGCCATTGCCACTTCGTCAGGCACGTCCTCGCGCGCGAGCCGCGCCAGCGCCTCGGCACAGGCGATCTTCATCTCGTCGTTGATCGCGCGCGCATGCACGTCGAGCGCGCCGCGAAAGAGATAGGGAAAGCCCAGCACGTTGTTGACCTGGTTGGGATAATCCGAGCGCCCGGTGGCCACGATCGCATCGGGGCGCACGGCGTGGGCCTCTTCGGGGGTGATCTCGGGATCGGGGTTTGCCATGGCGAAGATGACCGGGTTATCGGCCATGGAGGCGACCATCTCGGGCGTCACAGCCCCCTTGACGGAAACGCCGAGGAACACGTCCGCCCCCTTCATCGCCTCTTCCAGCCTGCGCAGGTCTGTGGCGGCGGCATGAGCGGATTTCCACTGGTTCATGCCCTCGGTGCGGCCTTGGTAAATCACGCCCTTGGTGTCGCACATCAGGCAATTGTCATGCCGCGCGCCCATGGATTTCAGCAACTCCAGACAGGCGATCCCCGCCGCCCCCGCGCCGTTGAGCACGATGCGCACCTCCTCGATCTTCTTGCCCGAGAGGTGCAGCGCATTGATGAGGCCCGCCGCGCAGATCACCGCCGTGCCGTGCTGATCATCGTGGAACACGGGAATATCCATCACCTCCTTGAGCCGCTGCTCGATGATGAAACATTCCGGTGCCTTGATATCCTCAAGATTGATGCCGCCAAAGGTTGGCCCCATGAGGCGCACGGCGTTGATGAATTCATCCGAGTCCTCGGTATCAAGCTCGATGTCGATGGAATTCACATCCGCGAACCGCTTGAAGAGAACCGCCTTGCCCTCCATCACCGGTTTACTGCCCAGCGCACCAAGATTGCCAAGGCCAAGAACGGCGGTGCCGTTGGAGATGACCGCGACAAGATTGCCCTTGTTGGTATAGTCATAGGCCAGCTCCGGGTTGGCCGCGATCTCCTCGCAGGGGACCGCCACACCGGGGGAATAGGCAAGACTGAGGTCGCGCTGCGTGTTCATCGGAACAGTGGCCTGGATCTCGAACTTGCCGGGCATCGGCTCGAGATGAAAGGCAAGCGCCTCTTCGCGGGTGTATTTGGGGTTTGTCATGGGGCGGTCTTTCACAAACAGGGGCTGAACCTGCATAGCGACGGACGCGCCCCGCCTCAACCGAAAGGCGTGAGGGGGCTTTCGCCGGAACGGAGCGGTGCGTAAGGTCCGCGCCAGAAAAATGGGGGAGCAACATTGAGCGAGACCGGACCGACCATCACGCCGATGATGGCGCAATATCTGGAGATCAAGGCAGACTATCCCGATGCGCTCCTGTTCTACCGGATGGGCGATTTCTACGAGTTGTTCTTCGCGGACGCGGTGGCGGCGGCCGAGGCGCTCGATATCGCGCTGACAAAGCGGGGCAAGCATCTCGGCGATGATATCGCCATGTGCGGGGTGCCCGTTCATGCCGCCGAAGGCTATCTTCTGACGCTGATCCGCAAAGGGTTCCGCGTCGCCGTCTGCGAACAGATGGAAGACCCGGCAGAGGCAAAGAAGCGCGGCTCGAAATCCGTGGTGCGGCGCGAGGTTGTCCGCCTCGTGACACCGGGAACCCTGACCGAGGAAAGCCTGCTTGACGCACGGCGGCACAACTATCTGGCAGGGTTTGGGCAGGTGCGGGGCGAGGGTGCTCTGGCCTGGGTGGACATTTCCACGGGGGCCTTTCACGTCATGGCGCTTTCCCCTGCCCGGCTGGGACCGGAGCTGGCGCGCCTGATGCCACGCGAGGTGGTGGTATCCGAGGCAGATGAGGCTGGTTTGGCCGATACAGTCACTGAAATCGGGGCGTCGATCACCGCGCTTGGCGCAGCGGCCTTTGACAGCACGGGCGCCGAGCAGCGGCTTTGCGCGCTCTTCCGGGTCAGCACGCTTGAGGCTTTCGGTGCCTTCACCCGCCCCGAACTGGCCGCGATGGGGGCCATCGTTGAATGGCTCACGATCACGCAGAAGGGCAAACTGCCGCTCTTGCAGGCACCGGTGCGCGAGCAGGCAAGTCGTGTGATGCAGATCGACGCGGCGACGCGGCGCAATCTGGAACTGACCCACGCGCTTGACGGGCGGCGCGCGGGCTCGCTTCTGGCAACCATCGACCGGACGATGACAGCGGGAGGCGGGCGCCTTCTGGAGCGACGGCTTTCGAGCCCGAGCCTTGTGCTCGAGGTGGTGCAGACGCGGCTCGCAGCCGTTGATTTTGCGGCGGAACAGTCTCGATTACGGAGCGACCTGCGCGAGCGGTTGCGGCGCGTGCCGGACCTTGATCGTGCGCTGTCGCGGCTGGCTCTGGATCGGGGCGGGCCGCGTGACCTGGCAGCGCTCCGCAGCGGGCTTCGACAGGCGTCCGAGATTGCGGCACGGATGGAGGGTCTGGACCTTCCGGACCTTTTGCGCGATGCGGCAGAGGGGTTGCGCGGGCATGACCCCCTCTGCGATCTGCTCGATCGGGCGCTGGTGGCGGAGCCGCCGCTTCTGGTGCGGGATGGCGGCTTTATCGCGCCCGGCTTTGACGCCGATCTCGACGAGGCGCGGCAATTGCGCGACGAGGGGCGCGGCGTCATCGCGGCGATGCAGGGCGAATATATCGAGGAAACCGGAATCGCCTCGCTCAAGATCAAGCACAACAACGTGCTGGGTTACTTCATCGAAGTCACCGCGACCCACGCCGAGCGGATGCTCGCGCCGCCGCTGAGCGAGAGCTTCAGGCATCGGCAGACCACGGCCAATCAGCTTCGCTTCACCACGCCGCGCCTGACCGAGATGGAAAGCCGGATCCTCAACGCAGGCGGGCGCGCGATCGAGATTGAAAAGCGGCTCTATGACGGCCTGAAAGCGGCTGTTCTGGATAAATCGGCAGAGATTTCACAGGCGGCGCGCGGGCTGGCCGAGGTCGACCTTGTAACAGCGCTTGCCGATCTGTCGGTGGCCGAAAATTGGTGCGCGCCGAAAGTGGACGAAAGCCGCGCGCTGAGGATCGAGGGCGGACGCCATCCGGTCGTGGAACGCAGCCTGCGCGCGCAAGGGGGCGCGCCTTTCATCGCCAATGACTGCGATCTTGGCAATGAGAGCGATATCTGGCTTCTGACCGGGCCGAACATGGCCGGCAAGTCCACCTTTCTGCGCCAGAACGCGCTGATTGCGCTTCTGGCCCAGATGGGAAGCCATGTGCCCGCGCTGTCAGCCCATATCGGCCTGGTCAGCCAGCTTTTCAGCCGTGTCGGGGCCTCGGACGACCTTGCGCGCGGACGCTCGACCTTCATGGTGGAAATGGTCGAGACGGCGGCGATCCTCAATCAGGCGGATGCGCGCGCGCTGGTCATCCTTGACGAAATCGGGCGCGGCACGGCGACCTATGACGGCCTTTCAATCGCGTGGGCGACACTGGAGCATCTCCATGACGTGAACGGCTGCCGCGCGCTTTTTGCCACCCATTACCACGAGCTGACAGGGCTGAGCGACCGGCTGGACCGTGTGGCCAATGCCACGGTGAGCGTCAAGGAGCATGATGGCGAGGTGATCTTTCTGCACGAGGTCCGGCGCGGCGCGGCGGATCGCAGCTATGGCGTTCAGGTGGCGCGGCTGGCGGGGTTGCCCGAAGCGGTGGTTGCCCGCGCCCGCGTGGTGCTCGAAGCGCTCGAGAAGGGCGAACGTGAGGGGGGCGCCGCGCGCAAGGCGCTGATCGACGACCTGCCGCTCTTTGCCGCGGCAGCCCCTCCGCCCGTCACGCGCCCCGAATCGGGGATTGAACAGCGGCTGGCGGAGGTGATGCCCGACACGCTCAGCCCGCGCGCGGCACTCGACCTCATCTACGAATTGAAGGCGATGCTGGACGGGGCCCGATAGCCCCGCCTGGTCGCCCTATCCACGATTGGACGACACGCCCACCTGCGCAGGCCGCAGGATTCGGTCATGCAGCATGAAGCCTTGCGCCGAAACCTGGATGATCTCACCCGCAGAGGTGCCCGGAACAGGGGCCTCGAACATCGCCTCATGATGGCGCGGATCGAAACGGTCGCCCGGCTGCGGGTCGATCACGGTGATGCCGTGCTTGGAAAAAACGTTCCCGAGCTCGCGCAGCGTCAATTCGATCCCCTCGACCAACGCGGCAGACGCCGCGCGTTGGTCGTCGGTGATGGTTTCAAGCGCGCGCTTGAGGCTGTCATGAACAGGCAGCATGTCGCGGGCAAGCCGTGACCCGCCATATTGCTCTGCCTCGCGGCGATCCTTTTCCGAACGCTTGCGCGCATTCTCCGCATCGGCAAGAGCGCGCATGAAACGATCCTGAAATGCGTCGCGCTCGGCGCGCAGCGCCTCCACCTCGGACATCCCATCGCCTGCATCGGCCTCGCCAAGCGCCTGCTCCTCGGCGGCAGCCTCCTCGATATCGTCAAGAAAGCTGTCTTCTTTCGGTTCTGCCATCTTTCACCTCTCACTCCGGTCGGAGATCAGCCTGCCCACAAGCTGCGCCGTGTAATCCACAATCGGCACGATGCGCCCATAGTTGAGGCGCGTGGGGCCGATTACGCCCACCGCGCCAATGATCTTACGGTCTGCGTTCATATATGGAGAGACCACCAAAGAGGAACCCGAAAGTGAGAAAAGTTTGTTCTCCGAGCCAATAAAAATGCGCACACCGTCACCCTCATCGGCGCGCTCGAGAAATTCGGCAATGTCGCGCTTGCGCTCAAGGTCGTCGAAGAGGATGCGTATGCGCTCAAGGTCGGCCTCGTCCACGCCACTATCGAGAAGGTTCGCGCGGCCCCGCACGATCAACCGCTCGTGCCGGTCGCCCTCGTCCTGCCAGACGGCAAGCCCGCTTTCGACAAGGGCATGGGCAAGCTGGTCGATCTCCTGACGGCGCGCGGCGATCTCCTGTGCAATACGGAGCTGCATGTCTGATAGGGTCCGCCCCTCGACCAGAGAATTCAGAAAATTCGCCGCCTCCCGCATGGAGCTGGGGGTCTGGCCCGGAGGCGGGGTAAAAAGCCGGTTCTCGACATGGCCATCGGCGAAGACCAGCACCACAAGCGCGCGATCATGGCCCAGGCTCACGAATTCGATATGTTTGATCGGTGCCTCATGCTTGGGCGCAAGAACAAGCGAGGCGCTCTGGGTCACGCCCGACAGGGCGGACCCGATGCGATCGAGCAAGCCGGTCACATCGGTGGAATTGCTGGCAACGGTCGCATCTATAAGCGCCCGGTCGGTATCCTCGAGACCGCCCACCTCGAGCAGGCCATCGACAAACATCCTGAGGCCGTTCTGCGTCGGCACCCGCCCGGCACTGACATGCGGGCTACCGAGCAGGCCGAGATATTCGAGATCCTGCATCACGTTGCGAATCGTCGCGGCACTGATGTTTTCGCTGAAGTCTCGGGTGAGCGTGCGCGACCCGACCGGTCCGCCGGTGGCGAGATATCCCTCGACCACGCGGCGAAACACCTCGCGCGAGCGGTCGTTGAGCTGATCTAGAATCGTGCTGGCGTCAGACATTCACACGGGCCTCTTGGTCAATCGAGCATTAAAGACGCCTTTGGCCAAAGGTCAATCGGGCTTGCCATCGGGGCCCGCCCCCATATATCCCCGCCCTGTCAGCACAAGGGGACAGAGATGCGGCCTTCGGGTAGAGATTTAAGCGAGATGCGGGCGGTTTCAATCGAAACCGGGGTTCTGAAACACGCCGAAGGCTCTTGCCTGATCAAGATGGGCGATACCCATGTGCTCTGCACGGCGACGATAGAAGATCGCGTGCCGCCATTCGTCAAAGGCAGCGGGCTTGGCTGGGTGACAGCCGAATACGGGATGCTACCCCGCTCGACGAACAGCCGGATGCGGCGCGAGGCCGCTATGGGCAAGCAGGGCGGGCGCACGGTGGAGATTCAGCGCCTGATCGGCCGCGCCCTGCGCGCAGGGGTGGACCGGGTCGCGCTTGGCGAGCGGCAGATAACCGTTGATTGCGACGTGATTCAGGCCGATGGCGGCACACGCTGCGCCTCGATCACCGGAGGCTGGGTGGCGCTTCGGCTGGCCGTGGGCAAGCTCATGAAGGCGGGGGATGTGATCAGCGATCCGATGGTGGATCCGGTGGCCGCGATCTCCTGCGGGATTTACGCGGGTCAGCCGGTGCTTGATCTGGATTATCCGGAAGACAGCGCGGCAGGCGTTGACGGTAATTTCATCATGACCGGGACCGGTCGGCTTATCGAGGTGCAGATGAGCGCCGAGGGCGCGACCTATAGCCGGGATCAGATGAACGCCCTGCTCGATCTCGCCGAAAAGGGTGTGGGCGACCTTGTCACCAAACAGCGCGAGGCAGTCGGTGCGTAAATTTACGGGCGATACGCTTCTGGTGGCAACCCATAACGCCGGCAAGCTCGAAGAAATCGCGCATCTTCTTCAGCCCTACGGCGTGCGGGTGACCGGCGCGGCGGACCGAAACCTCCCCGAGCCGCAAGAGACCGAGACGAGTTTTGTCGGAAACGCCAGGATCAAGGCCCACGCGGCCGCGCAGGCCACGGGCCTGCCTGCCCTCGCCGACGATTCCGGTATCGTGATCGACGCGCTTGACGGTGCGCCGGGAGTCTATACGGCGGATTGGGCCGAAACAGAGACTGGTCGTGACTTTGCCATGGCGATGACAAGGGTCCATGACATGCTTGTGGCACGCAAGGCGCGACAGCCCTGGACTGCGCGGTTTTGCTGCACTTTGGTGCTCGCCTGGCCCGATGGACATGATGAGGTGTTCGAGGGGACCGTTGAGGGGTGGGTGGTTTGGCCCATGCGCGGCACCGAGGGTCATGGCTACGATCCGATTTTTCAGCCCGACGGCCATGATGTGACCTTTGCCGAAATGAACCGCTGGGAAAAGAACCGGATCAGCCACCGCGCCGAGGCCTTCCGCAAATTCGTTGCAGGTTGCTTTGGCTGAGGACTGGCAGGACGGCGGCTTTGGGCTTTATGTGCATTGGCCGTTCTGCCAGGCAAAGTGTCCCTATTGCGACTTCAACAGTCACGTCTCGGCCTCGGTGGATCACGGTCGCTGGCGCGCGGCCTTCCTGCGTGAAATCGCGCGTCAGGCTGAATTGGTGCCACATCGTGTGCTCAACTCGATCTTCTTTGGTGGAGGCACCCCAAGCCTCATGCCGCCCGAAACCGTCGCCGCGATCATCGCAACGGCCCGCGCGGCGTGGCCGTCGGCAAACGATCTGGAGATCACCCTTGAGGCCAATCCGACCTCGGTAGAGGCGACGCGCTTCGCCGGGTATGCAGAGGCTGGCGTGAACCGTGTCTCTCTTGGCGTTCAGGCCCTCAATGATACTGACCTGAAGCGGCTCGGACGACTTCATTCGGCGGCAGAGGCGGTTCAAGCGTATGAGATCGCTCAGAAATACTTTCAAAGAACAAGTTTTGACCTGATTTATGCGCGACAGGATCAGACGCTCGGGGACTGGCAGGCGGAACTCGGTCGCGCGCTCGATCTGGCGATTGACCACCTTTCCTTGTATCAATTGACCATAGAGGGCGGCACTGCCTTTGGTGATCGGTTCGCTGCGGGCAAGCTTCATGGATTGCCCGAAGAGGGCCTGGCCGCAGATATGTATCATGCAACGCAAGAGATCTGCGAAGCAGCGGGCCTTCACGCTTATGAGGTCTCTAACCATGCAAAACCGGGCGCGGAATCGCGGCACAACCTGATTTATTGGCGCTATGGCGATTATGCGGGGATCGGCCCCGGCGCGCATGGGCGGATGACGATTGACGGGGTGCGCCACGCGACCGAGGCGAGCCGGATGCCGGGGGAATGGCTTGCGCACGTCGAGCGCGGATCCGGGGAGTCGCTGCGTGAGAGCCTCCCCGCACAGGAGCAGGCGACGGAGTTCCTTTTGATGGGTTTGCGCCTCTCCGAAGGGATCGACATGGCCCGATTCGAACGTCTGTCAGGCACCCCGCTTGATGCGGACGCCTTGAGGCATCTGACCGAGATCGGCATGGTCCGGGTCGAGAACGACCGGCTTTGCGCCACAGAGGCCGGGCGTGCGGTGCTGAATTCCGTTATCTTTGACCTGATGCCCTGACTCAGGCGCTGAGAAGCGCCATCAACCGGTCGAGATCGTCAAGCGATTGATAGCGGATGGTCAGCGCGCCGTGCTCGTTGCCCGGCTGATGGTCTATGCTGACGCTCATCGAGAGCGCGGCGGAAAGATCGGATTCAAGGGCCTTTGTATCGGCGTCCTTCTCCATTTTTCCCTTTGAGCCCGGTTCCCTCTTGCCTGCCTTTTCCCCCGGCACCACCTTGGCCAGCTTCTCGGTCTGACGCACCGATAGCCCTTTCTGAATAACGCCGCGTGCCAGCGCCACGGCGTCAGGTGCTGTGATAAGGGCGCGCGCGTGACCAGCAGAGAGACGGCCATCCCTGAGATAGCCCTGCACCTCGTCCGGCAGGTTCAGCAGACGCACGGCGTTGGCGATGTGGCTGCGGCTCTTGCCCAGCACTTCGGCCAGTTTTTCCTGGGTGTGACCGAATTTCGTCATCAGCTGGCTATATCCGGCGGCCTCTTCGACGGGGTTGAGATCGGCGCGCTGGATATTCTCGATTATGGCAACCTCCAGCACCTCCGTATCCGTGAAGTCGCGGACAAGCACCGGAACTTCATGCAGTTGCGCCATCTGTGCGGCCCGCCAACGGCGCTCACCGGCGACGATCTCGTAGCATCCCGCCTCGCGCGGGCTGATTCGGACTATGAGGGGCTGAATGATGCCCTTTTCGGTGATCGAACGGGCCAGATCCTCCAGCGCCCCGGCATCGAAATGGCGGCGCGGCTGGTCGGGGTTCGGATGGACCTTTTCCACCGGCACCATCATGTCGGGCGCACGGCGCTCTGCGTCGGGCGTGGGCGCACTGTCTTTCACATCAGCCATCAACGCCGACAGACCGCGCCCAAGACCTCGTCCCTGCTTGGTTTTCATTGTCATAACCCCGACTCCCTGTTCATGCGGCAACCCGCGCGTGTTTCTGCACGATTTCGCGGGCAAGCTCACGATAGGCCTGCGCCCCCTTTGACGCGGGATCGTAGTTCAGCACCGGCAAAGCATAGGATGGTGCCTCGCTTACCCGCACATTACGCGGGATTCGGGTCTGGAACACAAGATCGCCCAGGTTCTCACGCGCGTCGTTCTCAACTTGGGCCGACAGGTTGTTGCGTGCATCCACCATGGTCAGCAACACGCCCTCGATCCGCAAATCAGGATTGGCGGACTGACGCACTTCCCGAATGGTAAGCATGAGCTGCGACAGGCCTTCGAGCGCGAAAAACTCGCTCTGGAGCGGGATCAGCACGGAATGAGACGCAACCATCGCGTTGACCGTCAGGAGGTTGAGCGACGGCGGGCAGTCGATCAGAATGTAATCGAGCAAAAGCCCGTCCATCGCGGGCTGACGCAGCGCGTCATGGAGAAGAAAGCTTCGCTTTTCGTTGGCAAGAAGCTCGATATCGGCCGAGGAGAGATCGACCGTTGCCGGAATGATCAAAAGCCCCTCATGCGCGGTCTGTTGCACGATATCGACGAACGGGGCTTCGTCGAGGAGGAAATCATAGGTGGTGTAGGTGCGGGAGTCTGCCGCGACACCGAGACCGGTCGATGCATTTCCCTGCGGATCGAGATCGACAATGAGAACGCGCGAACCACTTTCGGCGAGCGCGGCCCCCAGGTTGATCGTCGTCGTGGTCTTGCCCACGCCGCCTTTCTGATTGGCGACCGCGATGATTCGTGGACCGGTGAGACGGAGTGGATCAGACACGGGAAATACCTCTGACATGCAGGATAACAGGGCCGGTTTCAGTCTTGCTTTTAACAACCCGGTGAGAGAATTGCCACGCCGTTTGCGCCGCAGCGAGTTCTTGCTGCCAGCTCACACCCTTGGGAAAGAGCGCGGCACCATTCGCGCGCATGTGGCGAGACGCAAAACCAAGAAGTGTGCTCAGGTCTGCCAGGGCACGCGCCGAGAGGACATCGGCATCAAGTGGCGGGATCGTCTCTATCCTCCCGGTTATCACTGTCGCGTTGACGCCGGTTTCGCGTATCACGGTGTTGAGAAAGGTCGCTTTGCGGGCATCGGATTCAACAAGGGTGACGCGAGACGGCGATCCCCCTCCCTGCCCGAGAATCGCGATGATGAGACCAGGAAAGCCGCCACCGCTCCCGAGATCGGCCCAATGCCCGACGGGATGCGCCGCAAGATCATAAAGTTGTGCCGAATCGTCAAAATGGCGGGTTCGGTGCTCGGCCAGGGAGGCCCGCGAGACAAGGTTTATGCGCGGATTCCATTTTTCGAGGAGCGCGCTGTAAATGTCGAGCCGCTCCGCTGTTTCACGTGAAACATTCCCGGACATCATGCGCTGCGCGACCGCGCGGGCTGTCGCAGCTTTATAAGGACAAGCGACAAGGCGGCAGGGGTCATCCCCTCGATCCGAGACGCCTGTGCGAGGGTGTCCGGGCGGACAGCCGTAAGTTTCGCCTTCAGTTCGTTGGACAATCCGTCGATGGCATCATAATCAAAGGTCTGCGGAATCGCCACAGCTTCATCCCGGCGCAACATTTCCACGTCGCGCGCCTGACGCGCAATGTAATTGACGTAGGTCGCATCCCGTTTGAGTTGTGCCGTCGTGTCGGCGTCGATATCCGCAAAGGCCGGATTGACCCGAACAAGATCGGCAACCTCAACCATGGGAAACGAGAGCACCTCCATGCCGCTGCGCCGAGCGCCGTCCAGATTGACCTCGATACCGGCGCGCCCAAGATCGCGCGGGGTATAGGTTTCCTTTTCCAGCAGAGTGCGGCCCGCGTGGAGGCGCTCCATCTTATCCTCGAATGCGCGCTGGCGGGCCTCGCCGATGCAGCCTGCGGACAGTCCCATCGGTGTAAGCCGTTGATCGGCATTATCGGCCCGAAGCGAAAGCCGGAACTCCGCCCGCGAGGTGAACATGCGATAAGGCTCGGAGACGCCTCGGGTGGTAAGGTCGTCTATCATCACCCCGATGTAGCTCTCGGTGCGGCTGAAGTGGATAGATGCCTTTTCCTGCGCGAAGCGCGCCGCATTGAGGCCCGCAACCAGCCCTTGGGCGGCAGCCTCTTCATATCCGGTTGTGCCATTGATCTGGCCCGCCAGAAAAAGGCCCGGAACACTCCTCACCGCAAGACCGCTATCGAGCGCGCGCGGATCGACATAGTCATACTCGATCGCGTAACCCGGTTGAAGGATGACCGCACTTTCCAGCCCGGAGATCGAGCGCACGTAGTTCTCTTGCACGTCCAGCGGCAAGGAGGTTGAAATGCCGTTCGGATAGATCACCGAATCCGACAGGCTCTCAGGTTCCAGGAAAATCTGATGAGACGTCTTTTCGGCAAATCGCACGATCTTGTCCTCTATGGACGGACAATAACGGGGGCCGACCCCCTCTATTTGGCCGCCATACATCGCGGACCGCGAGAGGTTGTCCCGGATGATGTCATGCGTTCGCTGATTGGTGTGCGTGATGCCGCAGGAAACCTGCCGCGCAAACGGAACGCGGGACATGAAAGAGAACATGACCGGATCGTCGTCCGGTGGCTGACTTTCCAGCCCCTCCCAATTTATGCTCTTCCCGTCAAGGCGCGGTGGCGTCCCGGTTTTGAGGCGACCAAGCGGCAAGCCGAAGCTGTCGATCCTCTGCGCAAGGCGGATACTTGGCGGATCACCCATGCGCCCACCGGGACGGGAAACGTCCCCGATATGAATGACGCCGCGCAGGAACGTTCCGGTCGTCAAGATCACCGCGCGCGCGGAGAGCTCGGTCCCGTCCGCGAGGATGACCCCCTGAACGCTATCGCCAGCCATCATGAAATCGGCGGCCTCGCCTTCGATGATGGTCAGATTGGGCGTCGAATCAAGCTCCGCCTGCATCGTTTCGCGGTATATCTTGCGATCTGCTTGCGCGCGCGGGCCTTGAACGGCCGGACCCTTGCGGCGGTTGAGAAGCCGGAACTGAATCCCGGCCCGGTCGGCAACACGCGCCATGACGCCATCCATCGCGTCGATCTCGCGCACAAGGTGGCCCTTGCCAAGGCCGCCAATCGCCGGATTGCAGGACATGACACCAATGGCCCCACGGGCAAGCGTAACGAGCGCCGTCATCGCACCCATTCGCGCAGAGCCATGCGCCGCATCCGCGCCCGCGTGGCCACCGCCGATCACCACAACGTCGAATTGTTTCACGTGAAACATCCCTCACTTGCCAAGGCAGAAGCTGGCGAATATTTCACCCAGGACAGCCTCTACGTCGATGCGTCCTACCAGAGAATCGAGAGCGCGAATAGCGGTATGGACATCCGCAGCAGCAAGATCTGTCGACGACTCGCCAAGATCAAGGTGACCTTGCGCACGCCCGAGCGCCTCGATGGCCTGACGCATGGCGGCCCCATGACGCACGCGCGTGGCCATACCAACTGACAAGACACGGCTCTGCAAAATGTCGGTCAGCTGGGCGATGAGGGCGTCGACACCCTCCCCCGTCAGCCCGGATATACCGTTGGGACCACCGCTCCGATCCACCTTTGCGCCAAGATATATATCACCGTGCTGCGCAAGATCGTCAAAGCGTTCCATGCCCTCAACAAGGAAAACCCGCACATCAGCCGCTGTTGCCCTCTCGCGGGCACGACCGATGCCGATGGACTCGACCGCATCAGTCGTTTCTCGAAGCCCCGCCGTGTCCAGCACCGTCACCGGTAGCCCGCCCAGGTCCATCCGAACCTCGATCACATCACGCGTCGTTCCGGCGAATTCCGACGTAATTGCCGCCTCCCGGCCCGCCAACCGGTTGAGCAGCGTCGATTTTCCGACATTGGGCGCGCCTACAATAGCCACCTCAAAGCCGGAGCGGACGCGTTCCGCAACGCAAACACCCTTGATCTGATGATCAAGGCGCTGGGTCACGTCCGATAACAAGGACCTGACCTCGGGTGCGACGTCAACCGGCACCTCCTCATCAGCAAAATCTATCGTGACCTCGAGAAGTGCAGCGGCCCGCAGAAGCGATCTGCGCCAAATCTCGCACTCCCGGGCAAGCTCGCCCGTGAAACCCCGTAACGCCTGACGCCTCTGGGCCTCCGTCTCGGCCTCCAGAAGATCGGCCAGGGCCTCAACCTGCGTAAGGTCCAGGCGACCATTTTGAAGAGCACGACGCGTGAATTCACCCGGCACTGCCGGACGAAGCGCGGAAAAGCAGCTCAGTTCACGCAGGATCGCCGCAACAACGGCGGGGCTGCCATGCGTCTGGAACTCGACAACGGGCTCACCTGTAAAACTTGCCCCGTCCGGGAAGAACACCACAAGAGCGTCGTCGATCCGATCCCCCGAGCGATCCCGCAAGACCCTGAGTTCCGCGCGCCTCGCTACGGGAAGGGCCCCGCACAGTGCCTGACAGACCGTCGCAGCCTCTGGACCGGAGACACGGATAACAGCAACGCCCGCCTTGCCGGGGGCGGTCGACAACGCAAAGATCGTCTCCATCGAAACCGCCTGGATCAGGTGTTCATCGAATCGAAGAATTCGGAGTTGGACTTGGTTTGCTTGAGCTTGGACAAGAGGAACTCGACAGCGTCGGTCGTTCCCATCGGGTTGAGGATACGCCGAAGCACAAAGGTCTTTTGCAGATCAAGCTTGTCGATGAGCAGGTCTTCCTTGCGCGTCCCGGATTTCAGAATGTCGATGGCAGGGAACACGCGCTTATCCGCGATCTTGCGATCAAGAACGACTTCCGAATTGCCCGTGCCCTTGAACTCTTCGAAGATGACTTCGTCCATACGGCTTCCGGTATCGATGAGCGCCGTGGCGATGATCGTGAGCGAACCGCCCTCTTCGATATTGCGCGCGGCGCCGAAAAACCGCTTGGGACGCTGAAGCGCATTGGCATCGACGCCACCCGTCAGCACCTTGCCCGACGACGGAACAACGGTGTTGAACGCACGGCCGAGGCGGGTAATCGAATCCAGAAGAATCACCACATCACGCTTGTGCTCGACAAGGCGTTTGGCCTTCTCGATCACCATTTCGGATACGGCGACATGGCGCGTTGCAGGCTCGTCGAAGGTCGAGCTGATCACCTCTCCCTTCACCGACCGCTTCATGTCGGTGACCTCTTCCGGGCGCTCGTCGATCAGAAGAACGATAAGAAAACACTCCGGGTGGTTCACTTCGATACTATGTGCGATGTTTTGCAGAAGAACCGTTTTACCTGTGCGCGGCGGGGCCACGATCAAAGACCGCTGGCCCTTGCCGATGGGCGCAACAAGGTCGATCACCCGTGCCGAGCGGTCCTTGATGGTCGGGTCTTCGACCTCCATCTTGAGCCTCTCATCGGGATAGAGCGGCGTCAGGTTCTCGAAGGCGATCTTGTGACGAGCGCGCTCAGGCTCCTCAAAATTGATCTCCGTGACCGAGGTCAGGGCAAAATACCGCTCGGTATCGTCCGGCTGACGCATCTCGCCCTTGATCGTGTCGCCCGTCCGCAAGGAATACTGCCGGATCATCTCTGGTGAGACATAGATATCGTCCGGGCCGGGCAGGTAATTCGCCTCGATCGACCGCAGAAACCCGAACCCGTCCTGAAGGACCTCCAGAACACCGTCACCAAAGACAAGCCAGCCATCCTCGGCCCGTTCCTTGAGGATGGAAAACATCATCTCGCCCTTGCGCATGGTCGAGGCGTTTTCGATCTCAAGTTCCTCGGCGATGGACAGGAGATCCTTGGCGGTAAGCGCCTTGAGATCGGACAGGTAGACGCAGTCTTCGGACATGAGAGACCTCAAGAGGTTCAGCCCGTGCAAAGGGCTATAACGGATTGATCAAGGGGACACAGGGCACCGGACGGCACCTGACCCACTCTTAGGCGTCTCGTTTGAACGCGTCAACCATTATGGGAGGACCCGTGTTTCCTTAAAATAATAAAGAAATATAGAAAATATGATGATGATGTAGGGCAGGCCCGATCTGTGGATTACGCGGTTTTGCCCGATATCGTCCACATATGGATAAATCAGTGAATAATACTGCCCGATGTCGGTATAAGAGCAAGGATCGTAAAACGAGTGTTAAAAATCAGATACTTAAATATAATAATGATCCTCAGATCATCTTTTACCCTGTTGATAAATCACCATCGTCAGGTTTATGCGCAGTCAAGTTTCATCCTTGTCCACACGGGGAAAAACCAAGATGTTGCGCCGTGGAACCCGGCGAAGTCCGGGAGGGCGATGCGGCGCGGCCTTGATCTCGCCCGGTTCAAGAAACTTGTTATGGAGTTATCCACATGGCTCACCCACTTGTTCTGGCCTCAGCATCACCCATAAGGCGGACTCTTCTGGAAAATGCGGGCCTGTCCATCACGGTGAGTCCCGCCCGGATCGACGAATCAAGTCTGCGGGATGCTTTGTTGTCCGAGAATATGTCACCGCGCGATATCGCGGATGCGCTGGCAGAAATGAAGGCGACCAAGGTCAGCCTCAAAGAGAGGACGCAGCTTGTGCTCGGCTGCGATCAGGTGCTTGATCTTGGGGGTGAAATCCTGTCAAAGCCCGCCACCATCGAGGAGGCTCGGGCACAACTCCAGAGACTCCGTGGACGAACACACGATCTCTTGTCGGCGGTCGTGATTTGCCAGGACGGTGTGCCGATCTGGCGGCATGTCGGGCGGGTGCGCCTGACGGTTCGAGCGTTCAGCGATGCGTGGCTGGACGATTATCTTGCCCGGAACTGGCCCGACATTGCCGGGTGTGTCGGCGCCTACAAACTCGAATCTGAAGGAGTGCGCTTGTTTTCCCGCATCGAAGGCGATTATTTCACGGTATTGGGCCTGCCATTGCTCGATGTGCTGGCCTTCCTGACGCTGCGAGGAGATTTGCCGCAATGAGCCATGACGCAATTCCGCTGGCCGGTGTGATCGGATCGCCGATTTCCCATTCGCGCTCCCCGCAAGTTCATGGACATTGGCTGAAGAGTCTTGGAATACGAGGTTTCTACATTCCGATGGAGGTCGCCGAGACCGATCTCGAAGAGGCGTTGCGGAGCCTTCCCAAGCTTGGGTTCGTGGGTGTGAACGTCACCGTGCCCTACAAGGAGCGCGTTCTGAGGCTGGCTGATCATGTCAGTGATCGCGCGACGATCATCGGCGCTGCGAACACGCTCAGCTTTCGTGATGGGACGATCCACGCAGACAACACCGATGGATATGGATTTATCGAAAACCTCAGGCAGGGCGCGCCCGGCTGGGATGTGACCGCAGGACCCGCAGCCGTGCTGGGGGCTGGCGGAGCCGCACGCGCGGTCGTGGTCGCGCTGCGTGATGCCGGGGCACCAGAAATCCTGATCTCCAACCGCACAAGGCTCCGGGCCGAGGCGTTGCAACAGGAATTCGGGCGCAAGCTGCGGGTGGTGGATTGGGTGCAGGCAGGCAATATGCTCGAACATGCCGCGACGGTGGTGAACACCACATCACTCGGCATGGTGGGCAAACCGGCGCTGCGTGTGCCGCTGGACGGGCTGCAAAAGGGTGCCCTGGTGACGGACCTGGTTTATGCCCCGCTCAAGACCCGGCTGCTGGAGGTGGCCGAAGCAATGGGGTGCGTCACGGTCGATGGACTGGGGATGCTTCTGCATCAGGCCGTGCCGGGGTTCGAGCGCTGGTTCGGCGCGCGGCCCGAGGTTGATGCGGCGACGCGGGCAGCGGCGCTCAGATGACATTTCGGTTGGGATTGACCGGATCCATCGGGATGGGAAAATCGACGACGGCGCAGTTATTCGTCGAAGAAGGGTGTGCGCTTTGGGATGCGGATGCGGCGGTGCATCGTCTCTATTCCCGCGGCGGCGCGGCGGTGGCCCCCATGGCGCGCGCTTTTCCCGGTGCAGTCGAGCGCGGAGAGGTGCAGCGCGCCCGTCTCAAGGAGATCATCGCGCGCGATCCGGCGGCGCTCAGGCGGATCGAGGCCATCGTTCATCCGCTGGTGGCCGAGGACCGGGCCGCGTTCCTCGCGGCTCAAACGGCGGATGTGACCGTTCTTGATATCCCGCTGCTTTTTGAGACGGGTGCGACCGGGTTTGACGCCGTTGTGGTGGTGAGCGCCCCGCCCGAGACGCAGCGCGCCCGCGTTCTGGCGCGCGGCACGATGAGCGACGCGGAATTCGAGACCATTCTGGCCCGACAGATGCCCGATAGCGAAAAACGCGCCCGTGCGGATTACGTGATCGAAACCGACACGCCGGACCATGCGCGCGCTCAGGTGCGGACGGTGATGGCGGATATCAGGAGGCGGATCGCCCATGCGTGAAATCGTTCTGGATACGGAAACCACCGGGTTCGAGCCGTCCGAAGGTCATCGGATCGTCGAGATCGGCGCGCTTGAGCTTTACAACCACATGCCGACCGGGCGCACCTTTCACCAATATGTCAATCCGGCGCGCGACATGCCCGAGGATGCCTTTGGCGTGCACGGAATCGGGCCCGATTTGCTGACGGTGTCGCGCGCTCCGCGCGAGGGCGAGGTGACGCTGCGGGACAAGCCGCTGTTTGCATCGGTGGGACAGGCGTTTCTGGATTTCGTCGGCGATGCCAGGCTGGTGATCCACAATGCCGCCTTCGACATGAAATTTCTCAATGCAGAACTTGGATGGGCGGGCCTGTCCGGTCTGCCACTCGAGCGGGCTATCGACACGTTGAGCATGGCGCGGCAAAAGTTTCCCGGCGCGCCTGCCTCGCTCGATGCCCTGTGCCGCCGCTTTGCCATCGACAATTCCGGGCGCACGCTGCACGGGGCGCTGCTCGATTCACAGATCCTGGCCGAGGTCTATCTTGAACTGATTGGCGGGCGGCAGCCGGATTTCGCGCTGGCGGCACGGCCGATGGCCGCCACCTCATCGGGCGGCAAGCCCCACACGGACTGGCGCCCCGGTCCAAGACCGCGCCCGCTCGCGCCGCGCCTCACCGCCGAGGAACGCGCCGCCCATGACGCCTTTGTGGCGCGGATGGGCGACGCGGCGCTCTGGTCGCGGTGATCAGGCCTGGGCCGCGGGGGCCGCGGCCTGACGGCGCGCGATCTCATGGCGGTAAAGCTGCACGAAATCGATATTGTCGAGGTTGAGAGGTGGAAAGCCACCGTCACGCGTCACATCGCTCACGACGCGGCGCATGAAGGGGAAGATCTGGCGCGGACACTCGATCAACAGGAACGGGTGAAGCTGATCGTCGGGCACGCCTTCGATGTGGAAAACGCCGACATAGTCCATCTCGAACACGAAGAGCGCATCTTCGCTCCCCTTGTTGCGCGAGGTGATATTGAGTTTGCAGGCGACCTCGTATTGATGCTCGACGGCCCGCTTCTTGGCGTCAAGATTGACGGTCACCTGCACGTCGGGTTGCACCTCGCCGCCGGTGCCGCGTTGGGCAAGCACGTTCTCGAATGACAGATCGCGCACGAATTGCGTGAGAATCTGCATCTTGAGTTGCGGTTGCGGCTGCTGTTCTGTGGCTCCGGCGGTTTCCGGCGCGGCTCCGTTCTCGTGTTCGGCCATCTGGCTCTCCTGATCGAAATGAAGTCCGCGATTGCTTAGCAGGGGAGCGGCCGCGCCTCAATGCCTGGTCCAGCCCGAGGGGTCATTTCTGTCCGGCTCGACGGCTTCATACTCGCCCTCGATGATATCGGGCCGGGGCCTGGGCCGGTTCATGTCATGCACCACGATGCGTCTGCGGATTTGCGCGAACAGCCAGGCGCGCACCGGCGGCAGCAGCAGGGCAAAGCCGACGGCGTCGGTAAAAAATCCCGGCGTGAGCAAGAGCGCACCTGCGAAGAGGATCATTGCCCCGTGAACCAGCGGCTCCGACGGATCGCCATCGCCGCCAAGGGCCGCGCGCAGCCGGTTCATTTCCTGAAATCCCTGTCGCCGCAAAAGAGCTGTGCCCGCAAGGGCAGTCAGGATCACGATGGCCAAAGTCGGCCAAAGGCCGATAACCCCGCCAACCTGAATGAAGAGTGCGATCTCGATCAGCGGCACGGCGATGAATGCCAGCAAGAGCCACATGGACGGCCTCCTTGGATTTGCGTGGCTTGTGGTGGACTTGGCCACGTCCCTCCCCTACATAGGGGCAAGTGACAGAGCCTGCCATGCCCCGCACGACACGAGGTGCTCATGAATTCGCCGATCCTGCAATTACTGGTTCTCGCCGGTATCGCCATTTTCCTGATTGTCCGGCTCAAGAGAGTTCTCGGCACGCGGGAAGGTTTTGAGCGAAAACCCGCCACGCGTCCGCTTGAAAAGCCGGTGGAGCGTCGCGGCTTCGAGGTGATCGAGGGCGGTCCCGATCACGACATCACCGATCATGTGCCCGAGGATTCAGACGCTGCTGCCGCGCTCGCAGAGATGAAGCGGATCGAACAGGATTTCGGCGTGACCGATTTCCTTCAGGGTGCGCGGGGGGCCTATGAGATGATCCTCATGGCTTTCGAGCGTGGCACGCTCGACGAGGTGACGCCGTTTCTGTCGCCCGAGGTCTATGAGGCCTTTGCCCAGGTCGTCGATTCGCGTGAGCAGCAGGGGCTGAAGATCGAGTCGGAATTCATCGGCATTCGTGACCTTGCGCTCAATGACGCAAGGTTCGATCCGGCAAGCCGCCGTGCAGAGATTGACGTGCGTTATGTCGCCGAGCTTGTTTCGGTGGTGCGCGATGCCAATGGCGAGATTGTCGAAGGCGAACCCGGGCGCAGCAAGAGGCAGAAGGATCTGTGGACTTATGAGCGCATCATGGGTGCGGACGATCCGAACTGGCGGCTTGTTGCCACGGGCGAATGACCGGAGCGCGGCACGCGTTTCCCCTGATTTTGACGCTATGGTCGGCCATGGCGGGCGCGTCTGAGTTTCGACACGAGATCCTGGATTTTTCCGACCTGCGCGGTTGGGCGGAGGATGACCACGCGCGCGCGCTCACGGTTTTCAACGAAACCTGTGCCGATATGAAGGATCCGGACTGGCAATCGCTTTGCGCCCTCGCGCAGACCGGACCGGACGCACGGACGTTTTTCGAACTGTTCTTTCGTCCGGTGATGATTTCGGACGGAAGCCCGGCGCTTTTCACGGGATATTTCGAGCCGGAGCTGCGCGGCGCGCTGCAACCCGGCGGGCGCTACCGCTACCCGGTCTACCGGATGCCGCCCGAAGCGCGCGAGGTCAGCCCTTGGCTGTCACGGCGCGAGATCCTGTCCGGCGATGTGATGTCGGGCCGCGGATTGGAAATCGCCTGGGTCGATGACCCGGTCGAGCTGTTTTTCCTCCAGATTCAGGGGTCAGGCCGCATCCGGCTGCCGGATGGCGGGGTGATCCGCGTCGGGTATGGCGGCGCGAACGGCCATCCCTATCGCTCCATTGGCAGCGAACTGGTGCGCCTTGGTGTCTACGAGGCGCATCAGGTCTCGGCCGAGGTGATCAAGAACTGGGTGCGGCGTAACCCGGAGGCCGGCGAAGCGTTGCTCCATCACAACCCATCCTATGTGTTTTTCCGGCGCGTGGACCAGGTCCCGCCGGACCGCGGCCCGCTTGGTGCGATGAACCGTTCGGTGACGGCAGGGCGCACGATCGCGGTTGATCCGGCCCATGTGCCGCTCGGAGCGCCGGTCTGGATCGAAAAGGAGGGGCACGGGCCGATCCGCCGGTTGATGGTGGCGCAGGATACCGGCTCGGCGATCAAGGGGCCGCAGAGGGCGGATATCTTTTTCGGCACCGGCGCGGATGCCGGGCGCGCGGCGGGGCGCTTGCGTGATCCGGGGCGCATGGTCGTTCTCATGCCGATCCAGCGCGCCTACGCGATGCTGATGGAGACCGGCCAGTGACCCGCAAGCGCCACCTGCGCCCCGAGGAAGAGGCGCTCTGGCAGGAGGTCGCGCGCCGCACCGTGCCACTCAAGCCGCAGCGGCCCGCGATGCCGCTCCTCTCCAAACCCGCGCCACGCGAGGACCCGGCGTCGCAACCAATCGCGCCGTTCCGTCCTGGGCCGGTCGCGCGCCCCGGCGCGCCCGGTCTCGATATGCTGCCCGGTCTCACCGACCGAAGCAAAACCCCACCCGTCGCGATGGATCGCAAGGCGTTCGAGCGGTTGCGGCGCGGCAAGCTGACGCCCGAGGTCAAGATCGACCTGCACGGCATGACGCTGGATCAGGCACATGGCGCGCTTACCGGCTTCATCCTGCGCGCGCATGGTCAGGGCCGGAGGCTGGTTCTGGTCGTCACAGGAAAGGGCAAGCACCGCGACGATGGTGGCCCGATCCCCGTGCGCCAGGGCGTGTTGCGCCATAATGTGCCGCATTGGTTGCGCATGGCACCGCTCGGGCCACTCGTGCTCCAGATAACCGAGGCGCATCTGCGGCATGGCGGGGGCGGGGCCTATTACGTCTATCTAAAGCGGCAGCGATAGCTCTGGTCGGGCGCGGAGCACGCCGATTGTCATCATCAGGCTCGAAAAGGCGAAATAGGCTGCGATCATCACAAATTGCGTCTCGATCCCGATCCCGAGATCAATCGCGAGCCCGGTAATCCCGGGACCGATGGCCGAGCCGAGCACCATGATCGCCGCCGCCATCGCCTTGATCGAGCCCATATTGGCGCTGCCATAGAACTCGGCCCAGAAGGCATTGGGCACCACGCTGTTGGCCCCGGTGGTGAGCGCCAGCAGGACAAAGCCGGCGAGCAGCAGAAGGGGCCCGTCCGAGACCGAAAACACAAGGAAGGCCCCGATCATCGGAAGCTGGATGAACGGCAGCACCCGCGACGTGCCAAGCCGGTCGATCAGGAACCCGGCCAGCACCATCGCGCCGATGCCGACCAGCGTGTAGAGCGGGAACATGGCGACGAGGTCCAGATGCGCCACGGCCTTCACCTCGGCGATATGGACCTGGTGAAAGAAAAACGCGGTGTTGAAGGCGGACGGCCCCAGCAATGCGGGCACCATGAACCAGAACAGGAAATGCCGCAGCGTTTCCCCGCGCGTCCAGTGCCGCCCGCGCATCCCGAGCGACTGGCTTGTCTGTGCCCAGCTTTGCGGCGTGCGTTCCTTTCGGAGGAGCAAAAGAAGCAGCGGGATGCCGATGAAGGCCGCGACCCCCGCCACAACCCACAGCGTCCGCCAGTCATACGTGACCAGCAGCGCCACGAACACGATGGGCAGCAACGATTCTCCGATCGCATTGCCCAGCGTCGCCACCGACAGGGCCTTGCCGCGGGTGGCGACGAACCAGCGCGCCATGGCGACGACGGCAAGGTGGCTCATCATCCCCTGCCCGGCAAAGCGCAGCGCGAAGACGATCACCGGCAGGAGCCACCACACCGGGTTGAGCGCCATCGCCAGACAGGCCAGCACCATGCCGACCAGAACGATGGGGGCCAGCACGCGCACACGGAAGAGATCGGTCAACCCCCCGGCCCAGACCATCAGCAGCGCCGAGGCGGTGGTGCCAAGCGTGTATATTCCGCCCCATTCCCCGTGACTGAGCCCGAACCCCGCCCGGATTTCCCCGGCAAAGACCGAGATGAAATAGGTCTGCCCGAAACTCGACAGAAACGTGAGCAAGACACCGACCGTCAGCCAGCGCGCATTGTCCCGGAGAAAGGCGAGAATCGACATGTCCTTAAGTCGCGCGAAACCGGGGGAGAGAAAAGCGGTTTCCACCCACCCGCCCGGACCCGGGGGATCAGGACCCTGTCACCACGGCAAACCCCCGGCCGGGATCGCGCCGGTTTCCTGCCGGTAGCGTGTCGATATCGCGCCGGTGCCGGATGCCGCGCGGGGCGGGCTACCGGCGAGGCGCGGGGTAACGGCGCGGTCGGCGGGGGCGGGACGCCGCCACAAACACACCGTCATCCCCGCGAAAGCGGGGATCTCCTGGGGTGGGTGCTGCGTGGGGGAGAGTCCTGCCTTTGGGGGAATGACGGGGGGGTGGGGAGCGTTATCCAATCTAACACGGGTGCTCGGCATGCGACACGCCAGCACCAGCGCTAGCATTGATCGAGTAGAGTGCCACACCATATAGAAAACACTTGACTTTAAAGCAGTTTTGTTTGCCAGAATTCGATTCGCCCTTGACAAATCCACTTAATCATCTATCTATAGGTTGTTCATCTGCCCATGGCAGAAGGAGCTCGAAAGCCGCTTAATCTCATGGTTGGGCGGCTTTTGCATTAAAATACGTAACCTTTGCTCCGTTTTTTGTCCAAGTCTCTGATGGTCCAAGCCTGTGAGACATAGAAGGCTGTAACTAGAACGACGACATGCTTTTTTTCGGCGAGAATGACCACGTATCTTTCGAATTCAAGCCAAAGGTAGATTTTCACCGTACCGTCGCCCTCGACATAGCGCCAACGGCTAAGACTTTGAGCCGTTCCTTCCAACATGGATTGGATCCACGATAGGCGGCGCGCACGCTCAGGATCAAATAGCCTCGGGTTGCCTTTGGATATCACGTGCCAAACGCCCTCCTCTATGTCACCGTCCTTGATCGATGAGTTGTAAACAATAGGCTTTCCTTCGAACTGTCTGCGCGGATTGCATCGAAAAACTTTAGTAAACTCCGAATCGAGTCTACTAACAACGTCTTCCCAGTTTCCATCGGTGTCTATCATTGGCGGCAAAGGCATCAGTTCACCCTCGGACGCCAGACGAAAATGTTGAACTTCTGGTTGCTCAGAGGTGTTGAAACTAGCAAAGACCGTTTAAGCTTGGCTTCAATGCGTTTGCAGATAGCCATCTTTGCAAGGCTTGAATCTAGCCCACGTTGAGCATAAACAAGCGCTCCCAAAAACAAGTCAGTGAGCTGCATAAGCTCCAGCTCGTGCGACCGAGCGTGCTGAATCTTGGAGATCCTTTCACCCGTGAAGTCATAACGATCATTGCACAGGACCTCTTTAAGTTTCTGAACCTTAAATTTGCTCCTTGTATCCTTGATGTCAATGTAAATCTCGTTCTGTTCGACAGGTGAAATAATCTTATTAAGCAGGGAGAAAAACATCTTGTAATAAAATGCATCATGACTTCCAGCATTGAAAGTGTCGTGATCCAAAAGTCTTTTGTCTGGCACGATCAGCGCCCGAAAATGGATGGCGTCATTGTCAAAAAACCAATCAACAACCTCTTGATAGAAATCAATCCGAGAGGTCGACACTTTGGTCCATTTCAATTCCCCGTTCGCGTTATGTCTCCGCTTGATATCACGAAGTTGTGCTGAAAGTAGGCGAACAGAACTGCGGTTCGTCCAAATTGAGCCCAAGCCCATGGCTGTGCTTTCATCATGCTCTAGATGGCAAGATTCGTCACAATAGATCGCGATGCTCATGTGCACGTCTCTTTTAAACTTCTTAAAGGAATAGCGGCTTTGCGCTTCGTCAGCAAGCGGACGATGACCGTTCTTTGCTCACTAATACAACATGAGCATCGGCTTTAGGGGGCGCAGAAGTGTACCATCGGGGAAGAATACTTGGCACCTGTGTGCAGCTTCCCCCCTCTACAAAACATACCTCGACAAATCCGCCGACCGCATCAACTCGCCCAAATTCTTCTCCACAAACGCCGCATCCACCACCACGCTCTCGCCCGAGCGGTCGGGGGCGGTGAAGCTGAGTTCCTCGAACACCCGTTCCATCACCGTATAAAGCCGCCGCGCGCCGATGTTCTCGACCGACCGGTTGACCTCCGCCGCGATATGGGCGAGCGCGGCGATGCCGTCCTCGGTGAAGCTGACCGTGACCTCCTCGGTGCCCATCAGCGCGGTGTATTGCAGGGTGAGGGCGTTGTCGGTCTCGGTCAGGATGCGGACGAAATCGGCCTCGGTGAGGGCGCGCAACTCCACCCGGATGGGCAGGCGGCCTTGCAGTTCGGGCAGGAGGTCCGAGGGTTTGGCGATGTGGAAGGCACCGGACGCGATGAAGAGGATGTGATCGGTGCGCACGGGGCCGTGCTTGGTGGAAACGGTGGTGCCCTCGATCAGCGGCAAGAGGTCGCGCTGCACGCCCTCGCGGCTGACGTCGCCGCCGCGCGTCTCGGCGCGGGCGCAGACCTTGTCAATCTCGTCGAGAAAGACGATGCCGTTCTGTTCGACCGCCTCAACGGCGGTGCGGGTCACGGTTTCGTCGTCGAGCAGCTTGTCAGCCTCCTCGCTGATCAGCAGGTCATAGCTCTCGGCGACGGTGAGGCGCTTGGTGGTGCGGCGCTGACCGAACGCCTTGCCGAAGATGTCGCCGAGGTTGAGCGCGCCCATCTGGCCGCCGGGCTGGCCGGGAATGTCCATCATTCCGAGGGGGTTGGAGGTATCGGCCAGCGAGACCTCGATCACGGTTGCGTCAAGCTCTCCGGCGCGGAGCTTCTTGCGGAACATCTCGCGCGTGCCGTCGCGGGCGTCCTCTCCGGCGATGGCGGCGATGACACGATCCTCGGCGGCCTTGTGGGCGCGGGCCTTGACGTCCTCGCGCATGTGCTCGCGGGTCTGCGCGATGGCGGTATCGACGAGATCGCGGATGATCTGCTCGACGTCGCGGCCGACATAGCCCACCTCGGTGAACTTGGTCGCTTCGACCTTGAGGAAGGGGGCGCGGGCAAGCTTGGCGAGGCGGCGGGAGATCTCGGTCTTGCCGACGCCGGTGGGGCCGATCATCAGGATGTTCTTGGGATAAACCTCATCGCGCAGGCCCTCGGGCAGTTGCTTGCGCCGCCAGCGGTTGCGCAGGGCGACGGCGACCGCGCGCTTGGCGTCCTTCTGGCCGATGATGTAGCGGTCAAGCTCCGAGACGATCTCGCGCGGGGTCAGGTCGGTCATTGAGGAATCCTTTACCGGTTTGCGGCAGAGATACGCAGTGTGGGGGGGGATTTGAAGGGGTTGAAAATTGTAGCTACAAAGTGTATCTTTCATGTGAAATTCTTCATCTGATACCGGCGAGGCGAGAAGGCTATCATGGCAGGCAGTGGTAATATTCTCGCAAACGGAGCCGGACATGAATTTCGAATGGGACGAAGCCAAGCGAGTGGCGACGAAAAGGAAGCACGGGATCGACTTTGCCGATGCCATACAAGTCCTTTTGGCAAACCCTATGATTTTAACTGCAAAAAGCGACGTAGAGGACCGCTTCATCGCCATCGGGCCATTGGCGAACACGCTGATTGCCATCGTCTTTACAATGCGAGGCGATACTGTCCGCCTGATCACGGCGAGAAGGGCACGAAAGGATGAGCAAGAGCGATATCAGACGTTACACACTGGAGGAGGCCCGCGAGCTTAAGGGCGAAACGGACTGGGAGGCCTTGAAGAACTCCCCGCCTTATGAGGGGGAACAAGAGTTCGAAGTTGACTGGTCCAAGGCGCGTCTGGTTGAGCCGATGCCAAAGAAGCTCATCTCGCTGCGCCTCGATCCCGATATTGTCGAGTTTTTCCGCAGCCAAGGCAAAGGCTATCAGACGCGGATGAACGCCGTGTTGCGCGCCTATATGGAGGCCAAGATCTCCGGTCAGGGTTGAATACGCTCGACCGTCAGGTTGCCATTTGTGTAGACGCAGATATCGGCGGCGATGGCCATGGCGCGGCGGGCGATGTCTTCGGCGGTGAGGGTTGGGTTCTCCGCAAGGCCACGCGCGGCGGCGAGGGCGAAATTGCCGCCCGATCCGATGGCGGCGATGTCATGTTCGGGTTCCAGAACATCGCCCGCGCCGGTGATGACGTAAAGCTGCGCGCCGTCGGTGACGATCAGCATCGCCTCGAGTTTTTGCAGGTATTTGTCGGTGCGCCAGTCCTTGGCCAGATCGACGCAGGCGCGCTGCAACTGCCCCGGCGTCGCTTCGAGCTTGGCCTCGAGCCGCTCGAGCAGGGTGAAGGCGTCCGCCGTCGAGCCGGCAAAGCCCGCGACAACCGGATGACCGCCGGGGCTGAGGCGGCGCACCTTGCGGGCCGTGCCCTTGATCACGGTCTGGCCAAGGCTCACCTGACCATCGCCCGCGATCACCACCTCACCGCCGCGCCTGACGCCGATGATGGTGGTGCCGTGCCAGCCGGGAAAATCGCTCATGGGGGTCTCCGTTTTGCCTTGGCCTATATGGAAGGGGTGCGCGCGGGGTGCAAGGGCGCGGTCAACCCAGAAGGTCGCGCGCGATCTGCGCGAAAATGCGGCTGCCGATGGGAATGAGGTCGTCGGGAAAGTCGTAATCGGGATTGTGCAGCGCGGCGTGATCCTCGCCCGCGCCGAGAAACAGCATGGCGGCGCAGGCGGCATGGCCAAAGCGCCCGAAATCCTCTGACGCGCGCATGGGCAGGCCGCGCGTGTCGTGGGATATGGCCAGCGCATCGAGCGCATTCCGCAGGATCAGGGTCGCATCCGGGTGGTTCTCACAATGGGCGAAGATGTCTTGATAGCTGTGCGTGACACCGAGGTTGTGGGCCTGTGCCGTTTCCTCCAGGAGCGTTTCGGCGGCCTCACATAGCGCGGCCATGCGGTCATCGGTGAGCGTGCGCAGGGTGACGTAAAGCCTGGCCTCGCCCGGTGCGATGCCGAAGGCGGGCGCGCCCATTTGGGCATGGGTCACTGTGGCGAGGGTATAATCCGGGCGCGCGGTCGTGCCATGGCTGAGCGCGGTCAGCGCCGGCATGAGACGGGACAAGGCGGCCATCGGGGAGGCACCGTTTTCCGGCTCGGAGGCATGGGCGGATTTCCCGGTCAGTATCATGGCCATGCCACGCGAGGCGCAGTTGACCGGACCGGGCGCAAGGCCGACATGGCCCAATGGCAAGCCGGGCATATTATGCAAGGAAAACGCGTAATCGGGTGAAATGGTCTCGAATTTCGGATCGGCAAGGACTGATGCAGCACCGGCGCCGGTCTCCTCGGCGGGCTGAAAAAGGAGGACGGCCCGGCCCCGCGCGGGACGCTGGCGCGACAGCATGCGGGCAAGGCCCATGAGGATCGCCATATGTCCGTCATGACCGCAGAGATGGCCCTTGCCGGGAACGGTGGAGCGGTGCGGCAGCGCGCTTTGCTCTTCGATGGGCAGCGCGTCAAGCTCACAACGGAAAAGCACAGTGGGGCCAGGGGCGGATCCGTCAAAGACAGCGGCAAGCCCGTGCCCACCAAGCCCGGTGACGAGACTATCGGGCGCAAGCGGGGCAAGCGCCACCTCGATGCGCTGCGCGGTCATGGCCTCCTCGCCCGAAATCTCGGGGTGGCGGTGCAGCTCATGCCGCAGGGCGGTCAGGTCTGCGATATCGGAATTGGTCAGGGTCATGGCGCGATCATGCCGATTGGCAGACAAAAGAAAAGGGGCCGCGACATGCGCGACCCCTGACATGCGTTAAGCGGTGGCTCAGATGCTGTCTTCGATCCAGCTTTGCAGCGCGGCCTTGGGGGCGGCGCCGGCGCGGTTGGAAACCACCTCGCCATCCTTGAAGATGAAGAGCGCGGGGATACCGCGCACGCCCATGGCAACGGCGGAATTGGGGTTGGAATCGACATCGACCTTGACGACCTTGACGCGGCCCGCAAGCTCGGTCGACAGTTCCTCAAGGGCGGGACCGATCTGTTTGCAGGGCCCACACCACTCGGCCCAGAAATCCACCACGACGGGTATGTCGGAATTCTTCACCTCGGCATCGAAGGTGGCATCGGTTACGGCGACGGTGGCCATTGGCTCTCTCCTATGATCGGACACTTGCCGCGAACCTATGGAGCGCGGGCGTCAGCGTCAAGGACCGGTGGCGCGGGCAAGCGCCGGGCTCACAAGAGCGTGTGGCAGGCGCATGAGCGTGGCCGTGCGCGTCCAGAGGAGGGCCGTTTCGATGCGACGGCCGGGATAGACGAGGGCGAGCGCATGGGCATAGGCCCCCATCTGGCGCAAAAGCGCCTCCGGCGTGTCCTCCGGGCTTTCGGGCACCTCGGCATTGGTCTTGAAATCGACCGCGAGGATATGGTCGGGGGCGACGACCAGCCGGTCGATGACACCGTGCAGCCGATTTTCGCCCCAAGGCGCGGTAATCGGCACCTCGGCGAGGGCGTCTGCGCCGAACAGCGGTTCGAGGGCGGGTTTGTCGAGCACCCTTTGTGCCTCGGCCAGCAGGAGGGTTGTTTCCTCGGGTCCGGCTGCGTCGGGACCCGATGCAAAGATCAGCGCGGCCTGCTCGGGCCAATCGGCGCGCGGCAGGTCCGGCAAAAGCTCCAGCAGGAGGTGGATCTGACGCCCGCGCCGCTTGGCAGCGGTCTCGTCAAGGCCGCGCTCACCCGGCAGCGCCTTGACCCCTCCAAGATCGGAGGGGCTCCGGGGCTTGGGCGGGTCGAGAGAGGGCGCGTGGGTCTGAAAGAGCGGTGCAAGGGGCGGTTGTGATGGCAAGTCGCGTTGCGTAACTTCAGACACCGTTTCAGCCCAAACACCGGTTTGAACCCTCAATCCGGGGCCAGTAGGCAGCATCTGCTCCGTTGCGCCGACCGCCTCCATTCCGCGCCGCACCCGATCGTGCCAGGCAAGCCCATCCCTTCCCGGATCACCGGCGGCGGCGACGATGAGCCACGTCTCTGCCCGCGTCATGGCGACGTAAAGCAGTCTGTCGCGTTCGGCCATCTGCGCGGCGCGGCCTGCCGCCACGGCGCTGGAGATGGGCGGCGGCATGAGGTCGGTCTTGCCGCGCCAGAGCGGAATCCCGTCATGTGCGACGATCTCGGGCGCGTCGGGCGGTTTCCAGGCACCGGTTTCAGGCAGGATCACCACCGGGGATTCAAGCCCCTTGGCCCCGTGCACGGTCATGACACGGATGCGATTCCCGGCGCTGTCCATCTGGCGCTTGATTTCGAGATCGTCGGTTTCCATCCAGACGAGAAAGCCGGTCAGGCTGTCCACGGTGCGTTGTTCATAGGCAAGCGCCTGAGTGAGCAGCGCGTCGATCCCGTCTTCGGCCTCGGCACCGAGACGCGCGAGCAGGCGGCGGCGGCCGTCGTGGCGCGTCAGCAGGCGCTCGATCAGCTCGAACGGGCGGAGGAAATCGACCTGACGGCGCATATCGTCAAGGATCGCGCGGGTTTCGGGGTGCTCGTCGCGCTCGCGCAGCACCTCCCAGAGGGTCCGGGGGCCACGGCCCTGGGCAAGGGTGAAAAGGTCATTCTCGGACCAGCCGAAGAGTGGCGAGCGCAGCGCCGTGGCGAGCGACAGGTCATCTTCGGGCGTCGCCAGAAACGAGAGCAGCGCGGCGATGTCGCGCACGGCAAGTTCGCCGCCGACCTTGAGCCGGTCGGCCCCGGCGATGGGCAGGCCCTCGGCCTTGCAGGCGCGGATGATCTCATGAAACAGCGCGGAGCGGCGGCGCACCAGGATGAGCACATCGCCTGCCGTGATGGGGCGAAAGGAACCCGGAGCGTCGCGCACCGGCAGCGGCGCACGCCCGTTGATCAGCGCGCGGATATGCGCGGCGATATGACCTGCGAGGATCACTGCCGGGTCGCTCTCGTGCCGGATATCGACGGGCAGGTGCCAGGGCGGGGGGTCCTCTTTGTCGGGCTTGGGCACGACCGGCCAGAGATCGACCCGTCCGGGGAGGGAGTCGAAAAACGCGATGTGGCTCTGATCCGGCAGAAAGCCGCTTTCTTCGGCACCGTCAAAGGTGGCATCGACGGTAGCGAGGATCGCCGGGGCGGAGCGAAAGGAGTGGGCAAGAACGCGGCTCTGAAGCGGGGTATCGGTCTCCGCAAGGCGCGCGGCGAAATCGCGCTGCATCCGGTCGAACTCTCGCGGGTCGGCCCCTTGGAAGGAATAGATCGACTGCTTGCCGTCGCCCACGACAAAGATCGTGCGCCGCGTGTCGCCGCGCGCGCCCTGCCCGCTGGTGAATTCCTGCGCCAGACGCTCGATGACCTGCCATTGCGCGGGGCTGGTATCCTGTGCCTCGTCCACAAGGATATGGTCGATGCCGCCATCGAGCCGGTAAAGCACCCAGGCGGCGACGGCGGGATCGGTCAGCAGGTCGCGGGCACGCAGGATCAGATCATCGAAATCGAGCAGGCCGCGACGCTGTTTTGCGCGGGAATAGTCTCTGATGAAAACCGCGCCAAAGGCGTGCAGCGCGGTGCTGCGCTCGATGGCGAGCAGCGCGAGACGGGTGTCACGGGCGGTCTCGACGCGGGCCATCCATTGCTCGATCTGCGGCATGATCGCGGCGAAGGACTGTTGCGTTGCCTTGGTCGGAAACGATCCGATCTTCGCGGAAAAAGGTGATTTTGCGGCCTTGCCGGTCAGGAATACATCCTCAAGTATCGGCAAGGCGGTGAAATCGAACGTGGCAATGCGCGCAAGCTTGTCCGCCGCCTTCACATCGTTGGAAGAGCCTGCGCGCAGGCCCGGCAAAAGCTGCTCGAGCAAGGCGCGCTCGGACCCGAGAAAAACCTGCGCCGCGAGGCTTTCGCGGCTCAGATCCGGGGGCTGGCCGAACAACGCACAGAGCGCGGCGGGGTCCTTGATCTGGGCAAAGCCGACCTGATGGCGGAGGATCTCAAGGGTGAATTTATCGAGAGTCTCGCCGGAATAGTGCCTGGCGACATCGTAAAATAGCGCAGCGTCGGGTCCGGCGGCGATCTCCTCCACGATTTCGGCGCGCAGCAGGCGCGCGGTCTGGTCATCCATCTCGGTAAATTGCGGCGTGACACCCGCCTCGAGCGGAAAACGGCGCAAGAGGCTGGCGCAGAAAGAGTGGATCGTCTGGATCCGGAGCCCGCCCGGCGTCTCGATCGACTGTGCAAAGAGACGCCGAGCACGGCGCAGGTCGCTGGCATCCGCCGTTCCCTGATGGCCGAGCTTGCGCAGAGCGTCGGTCAGGGCTTCATCCGGCTTCATCGCCCAATCGCCGAGACGCGCGAAAAGCCGGTTTTGCATCTCGCTGGCGGCGGCCTTGGTATAGGTGAGGCAGAGGATATGCTGCGGGCTGACCCCGTCGAGCAGAAGCCGCGCCACCCGGTCGGTGAGCACACGCGTCTTGCCCGAGCCGGCATTGGCCGATAACCACGTGGACTGATCGGGACGCGCGGCGGCGAGTTGGGCGAGGGTGGCAGCGTCGGTCATGGGCCGACCCACTCGGGTTTGGGAGGATCGGTGATGTCCCATTCGCCGAAGCGTGCAAGCTGATCGAAATCGCCACTCTCCTTTTCGTTGCGCGGGGCGCGGCGGGAGACGTAGCCCTTGTCCCGCTCCATATAGGCAGCGATCAGCTCGGTCAGTTCGGCGATGGTCTGAGCGGTTTGTATCTCATCGAGCGGTGCCTCGACGATGCCGGGGGTGCTTCCCATCCCGATATAGGCGGCGCGCAGCACGGGCAGGGGGCCGAGGTCGTCAAAGCCGCCGCGCTCGGCTATGGCCGCCTCGAGCAGGAGTTGCTTGTCGAAATGAGTCTGCTCCTTTTTGGAGGGCGGCGCGCCGGTCTTGTAGTCGTAGATCAGCGCGCGCCCGTGCGGATCAAGGTCGATGCGGTCGGCTGTGGCGGTCAGGGTAAAGAGCGGGGTTTGCAAAGCGAGCGTGCCGCGCCTTTCGACAGCAGCGGGCCGCGCGTCGCGGCGGCGCGCGGTCTCACCTTCGACAAACCACTCCGCCACCCGTTCGATACGCGCGAGCCAGAGCGCCCGCGCCTCTCCCCAAGGCACCATTTCAGCCAGAACAGTCTTTGTTACCTGCAAAAGAGCCTCGGCGCTCAGGCGCACAGGATCGTTGCGCGTCTCGGAGATGAACCGCTCCAGGATGGTATGGAGCACGGTTCCGCGCATCATCGCGTCGGGTAATCTCATCAAAGGATTGAGAGGCTTGAGGCCAAGAACATGTTTTGCATAGATCGCATAAGGATCTCGGACCAGCCTCTTGATCTCCGTGACCGAGAGACGGTCGGGCCGTAGTGCTACGGGTGGACAGGGCGCGGGCCGTGGAGCGCGGGGCACCGCACCCGATTCCTCGAGTTGGGCGGCGCGGGCAAGCCAGGCCTGACCCCGGGCGCGCATGGTTGAAAGCGTCTCTGTTCCAGCCTGATCCGGCAGACCGGCCAGCAGATTCTGAAGCCGGTTGAGCCAGCGGGAGACGACGGTTTGCGCATCCGAAGAGCGCACGGAGCGCGTGAGCCAGACTTCGCGCGCTGCGATGGCCTGCTGAAAATCGTGCGCCTGAAGGCCGATACGCCGCTCGGGCAGCAAAAGTCCTGCCTGTGTGCGCAATGCGCGATTGAGCCAGGGGTCCGGCGCGGCGCTTTCGGGCCAGGTGCCCTCGTTGAGACCGCCCAGAATGAGCAGGTCGCAGCCTTGAACGCGCGCTTCGAGCGTGCCCCAGATGCGGATTTGGGGATGCGGCTCGAGCGGGTCGCGCACCTCGCGCTGTCGCAGGAGGGCGTGGAAGAGATGCGCATAGTCGACTGCCGAAATCGGGCCACCAGAAGGTGCCTCGGCGATGAGCTCGTCCATCGCGGCGCGGGCCTCTTCGCCTGCCTCGCGCTCCCAAAGCGTGCCACTGCCTTCGGCCCGGCAGCCGCGCGCGATATGTTCGGCGAGCAGGAGATGCTCGGTCACGCGCTCGACCAGCGGGCGGTCGCCCGGAGTGTTGCGCCCGGTGAAACAGGTGCAGAGCCACCGCACCCAGTCGGCGGCAAGCGGCTCGGTCCGGGTCTCGCCCCAGGCGCGCAGGCTCTCGGCATCGGGGTAAGGCGGGCCGTGGCGGCGCAGGTGCAATTCCAGCCGCGCGGTGAGGTGGTGATGCGGGCCGCGCCCGTCGCCCTGATGGGTGAGGGGGTGCTTGAGCAGGGTCAGAAGCGCCTCGGCGCTGAGCCGGTTGGCGAATATCTCGGCGACATGACGCAGAAGGCGACCGGGTGGCGAAAGGTGCAGGGGCTGACCGGCGCTGTCATCGGGGCGGATGCGCCAACGGTCGAGCGCGGCGGCAACCTGACGCCCAAGCGTCCTGTCCGGCGTGATCAGAGCCGCAGTCGTGCCCGTCTCGGCGGCCTCGCGGAGGCGCATTGCGATGGCGAGCGCCTCTTGACGGGTGCTTTGCGCCTCGATCAGGGTGACGCCCTCCATCGCGGCGGGAATATCCGAGAGCGCGGGGCCGTCGCGCAACCATTGATCGGTGACCGGGGCAGGGCGGAGCGCCAGCGACAAGAGGCGGTTGCGCGCGGCATTTGGCGGCGCCGCGTCGGCCCAGCGGCGGATCGCGGTCGGGGCGATACCCGCACCCCTGGCGAAGCGCGCAAAGCGGAATTGCGGGTGATCCTCGGAGGTGTCGGGATCCGCGAGCGCCTCCCAGACGGCGGCGGGCGCGTCGAAATCGAAACCGGGCAGGACAACGGCCCCTTGCGGCAGCCGCGCCACTGCCTGCATCAGAAGCTGTGTCGTTCCGCGCGAGCCGGTGGATCCCGCAACGATCACCGGGTGTTGCGGCGGGGCGCTCCGCCAGCGTTCGATGAGCCGCTCGATCACCATCCGCTGCCGTGTCTCGGGGTCGGGCGCGGTGGCAGAGGCATCAAAATAGGGTCTGACAATGCCCAAAAACGATTTTATCCGCGCCCAATGGCCGGATTGGTCGGTGATGTCGAGCGCGTCGATGGCTTGGGGTGCAACACCTTCGCCATGCATCTCGTCCATCAGCGTGGCAAGGCTGTCGGCGAGATCGAATGCGGCGCTGCGGGGGGCGAGATCAGGCTGGTGGTCGATGAGCGCAGTCACGAGTTGCACCAGTTCCAGCCGTCGCCGCAGACGCGGGGCGGGGGGCGGGAGATGCGCCAGATCCCATCTTTCGCCGAGATCGGTGACAAGGCCGATGCGCGGCAAGAGGCAGGGCGGCCCCTCGTCGAAGATCTCGCGCAGGCGGCGGGCCATGCGGCGGGTGTTGACGATGATCTGAACGCGGGCCAGCGCCTCGGGCGGGGCATCTCGCAGCCGTGCGCGCAGCCCGTAGATGAGCGCGCGCGGGAAATCGACGCCAGGGGCGAGCGCGAAGACGTGAGGGGTCGACTCAGTCTCGAACATTGCCCAAATCCAACATCATTTCGGCCAGCGCGAGTCCCTCGGGGCGGCCCACATCGCACCAACGACCGGGATAGCCGACGCCGAAGAGACGGCCATTTTCAGCGATCCGGTCCCAGACGCGATTAAGCGAAAACCGCGTCTCGGGGACGGTATGGAGCGGATCGGGCGCGATGATCTGGACGCCGGAATAGACAAGACCCGGCCCGCGCGAAAGCATACCATCCTCCGCCATCGTGAAATCGCCCGCGCCGCTGTGGCCGATGGCGTTTTGGGGCGGAATGCAGAGAAGGAGCGCGTCCATGCGCGCAGGATCCCAGAGCGGCGCGAGGAAGGTGAGCGGGTTCGGGCCGCGCCAGATCGCATCGGTGTTCATGGTCACGACCGGGCCGGGGCCGAGGAGTGGCAGCGCAGCGCGCAGACCGCCGCCGGTTTCAAGGATTTCGGGGGTCTCGTGCGAAAAGAGCAGGTCGCGTCCGGCGAGATGGGCGCGGATCTGCTCGGGCAGGTAGTGGAGATTGACCAAGGTGCGCGGTGGGGCATAAGCGTCCACCAGATCGAGCGCATGGACGATAAGGGCGCGGCCTGCCACCTCGACCAGCGGTTTGGGGCGGGTGGCGGTGAGCGCGCCCATGCGGGTGCCGAACCCGGCGGCGAAGAGCATCACCGGCAGGGTCATGCCGCGCACCGGGATTTGAGGCGGGCAAGGATTTCGGGCGTTGGGACCGGCAATTCCGACGCGACCAGAGCAGCGACGGGCGCAAGCGCGGGATGGCGCAGGTCCTGGGCAAGATGTGCCCACACCCGGGGAATGAGATCGACATAATGCGCCTTGCCGTCGCGCAGACAAAGCCGGGCGAAAACGCCGAGTATCCGCAGGTTGCGCTGGGCACCGAGGCAGGCATAGGCGGTGGAGAAGCTCTCGGTGTCCTGCGCGGTTCCGGCGATGTAGCGGGCGATCATCGCCTCGGCCAAGGGGCGGCTCACGTCGCGGCGGGCGTCTTGCAACACCGAGACGAGGTCATAGGCCGGATGGCCACGCATCGCGTCCTGAAAATCGAGCAGACCGACGCGGGCGATGCCGTCACGCTCGGGCAACCAGAGCAGGTTTTCGGCGTGATAATCGCGCTGGATCAGCACCGTGTCGAGCGCGGGGAGCTTGGCCAAAACAGTCTCTGTTTCGGCGTAAAATTGATCTCTTCTGATGCCTGTTGTGCCGGTTGCGCCGGGGCGATACCAGTCGAGCGCGAGGCAGGCGAGCTCGGCCATGAGCGCGGGCGTGTAACTGGCAAGACCGGCGGGCGGGGCATGGCGGTGCAGGGCCACGAGAAGATCGGTGGCGGCCTCGTAGAGCGGGGCCTCCATCCCGGGGGTCTGTTCGAGCAGGCGGGCGAAGAGCGCGTCGCCGAGATCTTCGAGCAGCAGAAGGCCGGCCTGCACGTCCTCGGCAAGGATCGTGGGGGCGGAGAGGCCAAGGCCCGAAAGATGCCGCGCGATGTGCAGGAACGGGCGCACGTCCTCGCCGCGATAGCGGGGCGCATCCATCAGCACCGCGCATGCGCCGCCGGGGGCGGTGAGGCGAAGGTAGCGTCGATTCGAGGCGTCGCCGGCAAGGGGACGCGCCTCGGCCGCAGCCCAGCCGACGGAGGTGAGAAAGGCGGTGATTTCGACACTGCGCTCAGGCATCGGCAATCCCTTCGAGGCGGGAGGTCCAGCGCGGATCGGACCAGCGCAGGGTGAGGCGGCGGGCTTCGTCGGCGTCCCCGGGGGCAAGGTCGAGCAAGAGCGCGCTCCCGGGCGCAAGATCGCCAAGGCGGTCAGGCCATTCGACAAGACAGATGTCCGTTTCGAATGCTTCGGTCAGGCCAAGCTCGACCAGCTCACCCGGTTGGGTGAGCCGGTAGAGATCGGCGTGCCAGATCCCGGCATGGGGTCCGGGATAGGTCTGGACCAGCGTATAGGTGGGCGAGGGCACATCCTCGGGGGAGGGCAAGAGGCTCTGGATCAGGCAGCGGGCAAAATGGGTTTTCCCCGCGCCGACACCGCCCGACAGCAGCAGGACATCGCCGGGGCCAAGGCGGGGCGCGAGGCGCTGGGCCAGCGCGCAGGTTTCGGCGGGGCTGGCAAGATAGAGGGTTCGGCTGGTCATGGCGCGAGACTACACGCCCCGCCGGTGCCTGCAAGCCGGATGCGGGCTCAGGCGCTGAGCGCGGTCGCGTCGCTTTGCGCCCGCAGGTGGCGGAGCGAGAGCATGGCTTGCCCGTGACCCAGCGGCGAGAGCCCCACGGCAAGGACTGCGCCACGCTCGAGTGCCGCGGTTTCGCCGAAGGCGGTGATGGCATCGTTGCGCAATCTGGCCTCGATCCCGTCCCAGAGCGCGGGGCGCGGAAATCGGGTGCGGCAGGCGGCGAGCAAATCGGGCAGGGCAAGGCCCGCGCGCGCCTCTGGCATGAGGCGCAGGAGAAGGGCGAAGCGCCGGTTGCAAAAGAGCAGCGCGCCGTCCCGGTCGAGCACGGCGATCCCCTCGTCGACGCGATCGAGCGCGGCCTGACGCAGATCGAGCGCGGCGCGCTGATCGCGGGTGCTGGCGACCTCGTCGGAGATGTCGGCAAACAGGAAGGCCACCGCCCCGTTCGGATGGGGCCGCCCGGTGACGCGGTAGGTGCGCCCGTTCACAAGGCTCCAGACCTCCTGATACTGGCCGACATCGGCGGCATGGATCATCGCCGTGATCTGCGCTCGCCAGGTGGCATAGCTCCGAGGTTCCGGCATGACCTGCCGGTCGCGCAGCCTGTCGAAGAAATCGAAGATCTCGGGGCGGTTGCTGAGAAATACGGGATCGAGGCCGGTCAGGTCCGTAAGCGCCGGGTTGAACATCGCGAGCGCGCGGCTTCGGTCGAAGGTGGCAAGTCCGGTCGGCAAATCGGCGAAGGTCCTGGCGAGGGTCTGAACGAATTCACGCTGCGATTGTTCGGCACGCACGCTGGCGGTGACGTCGTTGGCATAGATGATCTGCCCCTGTTCATGCTGCACACAGGAGATGTCATACCAGCGCGGCGGGTCATCGAGCGCCACGCGGCCCGGTTGCGTCGTGGCAAGAAGGCGGTTCAGATCCGGTTCGGGGATGATCTCTGCGGCCCTGTTCTGCCACAAAACCCGGCCCGAGGGATCGCGCAGCCAGACCGGCAGTGGTGCCGTCCGGAGTGCGCTGCGGTGACAATCATCCGCTGCCAGCCGCGCGAGGAGGTCCTGGCGCGCGGCGGCGCAAATGTTGGTGTCGGCGAGCGTCACACGGAGCGTTGCGCGTTGCGGGGTGAGCTTGAGGCGCGCGCTATCCGCGGTCAGGGTCATGTCTTCCCCGACCGTTTCGGGCAGGGAAAAGCGGGGGGCGAGCCAGCGGCGGAATCGGGACCAGTCGCTTTCCTGTGGCTCAGCGGCGTCAGGCATCACGAAATCCGACACATCCGTGTCGATCAGCGCGCCATCGCGGAACAGAAAGTGACGCATGGTATCGGTTCCGGGGACGGGCGAGGGCCGCGCTACGAGAAACCCCGAAAGCCACACAACCAAAAGCGAAAGGACCAGGGCTGTCCCCGCAAGGATCGCGAAATCGAGTGTCGTCAGACCCGCCATGCCGCCTCTCCGCATCTTTCCTGTCGGCAAGCGTGGCACAAAGAGGTTAAAGGGCCATTAACAGAGACCGGGTGCTCCCGTGGCACCCGCTCTCTTGAGGTGGGTGTCCGAAAGACACCGTGGATCGTGGTCACGCGCCGATGGATCGCGCGCGGTCGTCTTGCGTTATTCCGCAGCGCCGATGGTGATGGTGAGCGGCGCAAGCCCGTCGATCTCGCCCCGCAGCACATTTCCGGGTGCCACCGGTCCCACACCCGCAGGCGTGCCGGTATAGATCAGATCGCCCGCCCCCAGATGATAGAAGCGTGAAAGATGCACGATGATCTCGGGCACCGACCAGACCATATCCGACAGCCGCGCCTCCTGCGCCACGCGGCCATCCACGTCAAGGCGGATCATCTGTTCGCCGATGTCGCCAAAGGCCGCCTTGGGGGTCAGCGCGCCGATGATCGCCGAATCCTCGAAATCCTTGCCCAGATCCCATGGCCGCCGCTTGTCCTTGGCCTGCCCCTGAAGATCGCGCCGCGTGAGGTCGATGCCGCAGCCATAGCCCCAGACCGCCGCCATGGCCTCGGCCTCGGTCACCCGAAAGGCAGGCGCACCGAGGGCCACGACGAATTCCATCTCGTGATGACAGTCGCGCGTCTCGAGCGGATAGGGGATGTTTGCGCCGCTGAGGCAAAGCGCATGGGGCGTCTTGGTGAAATAGAACGGTGCCTCTCGGTCCACCTCGTTGCCCATCTCGGCGGCATGGGCAGCATAGTTGCGCCCGACGCAGAAGATGCGGCGCACCGGATAGCCCCGCGCATCCCCCTCGACGGGGACGAGCGGCGGGGCGGCAAGATCGAAAAGCGGCGTGGTCATGGGGCCTCCGGGTCTGGTTCGCCGCCGGTTATGCGCCCCGGCCGTGGCCTTGTCAAAGCCCCCGCTCAGGCCACCCGCCGCCCCTGCGACCAGACCCCGCGCACCGCCGGGGTCTCGCCCCGGAGCGTCACGCGGATCACGTCCGCGCGCGCGCCCGGCGCGATGCTGCCCCGGTCCGAGAGCCCCACGGCGCGCGCCGGGGCTTCGGTCACGGTGGCGATGCCGCGCGCCATGTCGCCCCAGTGCCGTCCCAGCCGCACCGCCGCAAACAGGAGCGCCGAGGGCACGTAATCGGATGACAGAATGTGCAGGAGACCAAGATCGGCCAATTCCCCCGCCGCCACATTCCCGGAATGCGACCCGCCCCGGATCAGGTTCGGGGCACCCATGATCACCTTGATCCCCGCCGCGTGACAGGCGCGCGCGGCCTCCACCGTCGTCGGGAACTCCGCGATACCGACGCCATACCGATGCGAGACCGCCACCTGTTCGGCGGTGGTGTCGTCATGGCTGGCCAGCACCGCGCCATAGCGGCGTGCCTGCGCCACCGCCGCCGCCTCGTGCCGCTCGCCATGCGCTTCGCGCAGCGCCTGAAGGTGCGCCACATGGGCTGCAAACTGCGCATCGTCAAGGCCGTGCTTGCCCTTCACATAGGTCTCGAGCTTGGAAATGTCGCGGAACTGCCGCTGTCCCGGCGTGTGGTCCATCAGGCTGACAAGACCCACACGGTCCTCGGGGCCAAAGGCGGCCATCTCGGCCTCGAGCGTCTCGGAACAGACCTCGGCGCGCAGGTGCAGGAAATGGCTGATCCGGAGCGCGTCGGCGGCGCGCAGCGCCAGAAGCTCGCTCGCCAGCCGGCGCGCGTATTCGGCATATTTGCCGATGCCCGACGGCACCGACCCCACGCGCATCGCGTCAAAGACCGTCGTGATCCCGACGCTCGCAAGCTCTGCGTCATGGGCAAGGATCGCCGCATCATGGGGCCAGTGGACCGAGGGGCGCGGCTGGATATGACGCTCCAGATTGTCGGTATGAAGCTCGACCAGACCCGGCATGACCAGATCGCCCGCGCAATCCATCGCCCCGTTCGGCACGCCTGCGCCATCGGCCAGATCGGCGATGCGCCCCTCGCGCAGCACGACCGATCCGCGCCGCACCTCACCGGGCAGGACGATTTCCGCATTGGCGAGAATGGTCTCTTCTGTCATGTCGCTCTCATGCCTTTCCGCGATCGTGGAGAAATGCCCGATGCCCTTCACCCGCTACGCCATTTATTTCACACCCGCGCCGGGGCCGCTCGCCGCGTTCGGCGCGTCCTGGCTGGGCTGGGACCCGGTGCACGGTGCGCCTTGCGCCCATCCCGCGATGGACCTGCCGCTGGCCGAGATCACCGCCACACCGCGCAAATACGGGCTGCACGCGACGATGAAGCCGCCCTTTCGCCTCGCCCCCGGCCAGAGCGAAGAGGCCCTCGCCGAGGCGCTCGGCACCTTTTGCGCGGGCCGCGCCCCGGTCGCGCTCGATACGCTCGAACTTGCGCGGCTTGGCCGGTTCCTCGCGTTGCGGCCCGTGGGGGATGACCGCGCGCTCAACACGCTCGCCGCCGACACGGTGCGCGCGTTCGAGCCATACCGCGCGCCCCTGCCCGAGGCTGAGTTTGCGCGCCGTCGCGGCAAGGGGCTCTCGCCGGACCTTGAGGCCAACCTGCGCGACTGGGGCTATCCTTATGTCATGGACGCCTTCCGCTTTCACATCACTCTCACCGGCACCCTGCCGCCCGACATGCTCGATGTCGTGCAGGCCACGCTTGCGCCCATCCTCACACCGCTCCTGCTGCGCCCCTTCGTGATCGATGCGCTGTCGCTCATGGGCGAGGATCGGGAGGGGCGGTTTCACCTGATCCACCGTCACACCCTGACCGCATGAAGCGCCTTGAGCGCGGCGCGGGCCAGCCTCTCGACCGGCGCGCCGGCGTCGAGCGTCACCACCGGCCCCACCCCCTCGGGCAGCTCTTGCGCCGCGCCGCCGAGGCGCTCGGCGATATCTTCGTCCGTCTCGCGCCCGCGCCCCGCATGCCGCGCCGCCAGAACACCCGGATCTGCGGTCAGATGCAGGACAAGGAAGGGCTGAAATCGCGCCTGCGCCTCGGCCAGCACCGTGCGCGAGAGGTTGACCAGAAGGTCACGCCCCTGCGCCAGGTCCATGCAGACCCCGACCGGCACGCCATACTGCAGCCCGTGCGCCCGCCAGTGCAGCGCAAAACCGCCATCCCTGAGCCGCGCGTCGAATTCCGGTTCGCTCACGGCCTCGTGCCCCTCGCCATCCGGGTCGGCGGGGCGCGTGATCACCCGGCGCACCCGCCGCAGGGCGGGCCGCGCCTCGGCCATGGCGCGCATCAGCGTGTCCTTGCCCACGCCCGAGTGCCCGACCACGGCGATGAACCGGCCACGGGTCATGCCGCCGCACCGGCCGCGAAGCCCGACACATCCACTTCGCGGTCGCAGACCCGCGCCCGCGCCCCCTCGTCGTGGAATATCCCGAGGATCGCCGCGCCGCGCGCCTTGGCCTCCTCGATCAGGCACATGACCGCCTCACGGTTTTCCGCATCGAGGCTCGCCGTCGGTTCGTCGAGCAGCAGCGCCGGGTAGTCATGGGCAAAGCCGCGCGCGATGTTCACCCGCTGTTGCTCGCCACCCGAAAAGGTCGTGGGGCTCAGTGACCAGAGGCGCGCGGGGATGTTGAGCCGCACAAGCAACGCCTCTGCGCGGTCCAGCGCCTCGGCCCGCGCCACGCCCAGAACAAGCAGCGGTTCGGCCACCACCTCCAGTGTCGGCACACGCGGCACCACACGCAGGAACTGGCTCACATATCCCAGAACCTCGCGGCGCAGCGCGATGATCTCGCGCGGGGCCGCCTGCGCCACATCGACCGCGCCCACCATGATCCGCCCGGCATTCGCGCGGTAATTTCCGTAGATCATCCGTATCAGCGTCGATTTGCCAGCGCCCGAGGCTCCGGTCAGCGCCACGCATTCACCAGGCTCCACCCGCAGATGCGCGCCCGCCATCACTTTGATGACCGCGCCGCCCTGATTGTGCAGCGTGAAACTCTTGTCTGCCGCCTCGACCGCAATCATCCCGTTTCCTTTCAGAGCCATCCACGCCTGCGGAAAAACCACAAGGGCACCGCCGCCGAGAGCACCATCAGCCCCAAAGCCATCGGATAGCCGAGGGTCCATTCCAGTTCGGGCATATGGACAAAGTTCATGCCATAACTCGACGCCACCAGCGTCGGCGGCAGGAACGCTACCGCCACGACCGAGAAAATCTTGATGATCGCGTTCTGCTCGATATTGATCATCCCCAGCGTGGCATCGAGCAAAAGTGCCGTCTTCTGTTGCAGATAGCTTGCGTGTTCCGCGATCGTGTGCGCGTCGCGGTAATGGGTCTTGAGCATCGCCCGCAGCACCTTGCCCGAGCGCAGCTTGTCAAAGACCGGTGCGAGAAAGCCCAGCAAGCGCTCCAGCGTCATCAGGCTCTCTCGGAGCTGCATCACGCGGGTATCAGTTGCCCCGATTTCACGGAGCGCCGCACGGTGATCCTCGGTGCTCAGCTTCTTGGCTCCGAACAGGCGGCGCGAGATGGTGTCGATCTCGCGCCCGGTCTGTTCGGTGATATCCGCCAGCCGGTCGATGATCTCTTCCAAGAGCCCCACCAGCACCGCCTCGGCACTGGCACAGCCGAGCGAGGCCTTGTCGGCGCGACCGGGGAAGGTCGTGAACGGGCGCGGCGCATGGTGGCGGATGGTGATCAACTGCGCGGGCCGCAGCACGAAGGTAACCGGCCCCACCTGCATCGCCTCGCTGCCCGCCTGCGACGGCAAAAGCGCCGTCATCACCGGCACCCCGTCTTCGAGATAGAGCCGCGAGGATTGCTCGATCTCCTCCTGATCGGCGCGCGTCGGCAGGTCAACCCCGCTGCGCCCGGAGACAAGCGCAAGCTCGTCCGCATCGGGCTGATAAAGGTCGATCCAGATCGGCGCGGTCGCATCGCCATTGTCAAGAGCGCGTAGCCCCTCGCCCTCGCGCGCATAGGCAGTGATCATCGGTGCTCTCCTTTTGTCAATGCCACCATGCTTATACCTGCAAGACCGAACTGACGAGAAGCTGCGTATACCCGTGCTGCGGATCGTCGAGCACCTGATCGGTCAGCCCGGCCTCGATCACGCGGCCATCCTTCATCACCATGAGCCGGTCCGCCAGAAGCCGCACCACTGCCAGGTCATGGGTGACGATGACGGCCGAAAGCCCCATCTCGCGCACCAGCCCGCGCAAGAGATCGAGAAGCCGCGCCTGCACGCTGACATCAAGGCCGCCGGTCGGCTCGTCCATGAACACAAGGCGCGGACCGGTCACAAGATTGCGCGCGATCTGAAGCCGCTGCTGCATCCCGCCGGAAAAGGCCGTGGGGCGGTCATCGACCCGGTCGGCGGAAATCTCGACCCGGCCCATCCAGTCGATCGCCCGTTCGCGGATATCGCCATAATGCCGCGCCCCCACGGCCATCAGCCGCTCGCCCACATTGCCCCCCGCCGAGACCCCCATGCGCAGCCCGTCGCGCGGGTTCTGATGCACCAGCGCCCAGTCGGTGCGCATCAGCATCCGCCGCTCGGGCTCCGACATCGCGCGCGTGTCCACCGGTCCGCGGTCGCGCGTGTCATAGATCACCGCGCCCCGGTCCGGTTCCATCTGCCCCGAGAGACACGCCAGCAGCGTCGATTTGCCCGATCCGCTCTCGCCCACGATCCCCATCACCTCCCCGGGCCAGAGATCGAAACTCACCCCCTCGCAGCCCCGGCGGGACCCGTAGAACTTCGCCACCTCGCGCACCTGCAAGAGCGGGGTCATGCGCCAGCCTCCTCAAAGGGCGCACCCTCGGCCCCGATATGCCCCGCCGCACGCCGCGCCCGGCAATGATCGGTGTCGGAACAGACAAACATCCGCCCGCCGGCATCATCGACGATCACCTCGTCGAGATAGCTCGTCTCGGACGCGCAGAGCGCGCAGGGCGCATCTGCTTTGCTCGCCTCGAACGGATGATCCTCGAAATCGAGGCTGACAACTTTCGTATAAGGCGGCAGCGCATAGATCCGCTGCTCGCGCCCGGCCCCGAAAAGCTGAATCGCCGGGCAGTCCGAGAGTTTGGGATTGTCGAATTTCGGAATCGGCGACGGATCCATCACATAGCGCCCCTCGACCTTCACCGGATAGGCGTAGGCTGTCGAGATCGCGCCGTGGCGGCTGATATCCTCGTAAAGCTTGACATGCATGAGGCCGTATTCTTCGAGGCTGTGCATCTTGCGCGTCTCGGTCTCGCGCGGTTCCAGAAATCGCAGCGGCTCAGGGATCGGCACCTGGTAGACCAGGACCTGATCCTCGGTGAGCGGCGCCTCGGGGATGCGATGGCGGGTCTGGATAAGGCTCGCGCGCGCCGTCTCCTCGGTCACGGCCACGCCTGCCGTGCGCTCGAAGAACTTGCGGATGGAAACCGCATTCGTGGTGTCATCCGCCCCCTGGTCGATCACCTTGAGCCGGTCCTCGGGGGTGAGGCACGCCGCCGTCACCTGCACGCCACCCGTGCCCCAGCCATAGGGCATCGGCATCTCGCGGCTGGCGAACGGAACCTGATAGCCGGGGATCGCCAGCGCCTTGAGGATCGCGCGCCGGATCATCCGCTTGGTCTGCTCGTCGAGATAGGCGAAATTGTAGTCGCTCACAGCAATCCCCTTTCGCGCAATGCCGCGCGCAACCCGTCCGGCCCATCGAAGAGATGCGCCTGCCAGCCCGCCGCCCGCGCCCCCGCCACGTTCTCCGCACTGTCATCGGTAAAAAAACACGCCTCCGGCCTCACGCCCGCCCGCGCGCACAGAAGATCGAAAATCGCCCGCTCGGGCTTCACCATGCCCTCATGGCCCGACACCACGATCCCCTCGAATACCGCGCCGAGCTGAGGATGCAGCCGCAGCGCCTCGGGCCATGTATCGGCCGAGAAATTCGTCAGTGCCCAGAGGCGCACCCCCCGCGCGCGCAGTGCCGCGATGATTTCCCATGTCCCGTTGATAGGTGTGCGGATGGTCTCGCCAAACCGGTCGAAATAGCCCGCCATCACCCCGGCATGTTGCGGCCAGCGCGCGGCAATCGCGGCCACCGCATCCATACGGGCGCGCCCCCGGTCATTGGCATAATTCCAGTCGTAAAACCCCACCGCGTCGAACAGCGCGTCGATTTCGGCGTCGCTGCCGACTGCATGACGAAACGCCGCCCTTGGATCCCAGCGGATCAGCACGTTGCCGATGTCAAAAACAACCACCGCCCCCGGCTTCATCCTTCCACAAATACTCATTCTGCCTCCCGTCCGTCACCGGCCTCGCGGCGCAGTTTGCGGATCAATTCAAGCTCGCTCTGGAAATCGACGTAATGCGGCAGCTTGATATGTTCGAGAAACCCGGTGGCCTGGATATTGTCGCAATGCATCAGCACGAATTCCTCGTCCTGCGCGGGCGCGCCCTCATCCTCTTCGCCAAGCTCTTTCCAGCGTAGCGCGCGATCCACCAGCGCCATGGCAATCGCCTTGCGCTCGGTCTGCCCGAAGACAAGGCCATATCCACGGGTGAATTGCGGCGGCTCGGATTTCGAGCCGGTGAACTGGTTGACGGTCTCGCATTCGGTCAGCACCACCTCACCCAGCTCGATGGCGAAGCCAAGCTCGGGGATCTCCATCTCGACCGCCACCGCGCCGATGCGCAACTCAGCCACAAAGGCGTGGCTGCGCGCATAGCCGCGCTGCGTCGAATAGGCGAGACCCAGGAGGAACCCCTCGTCGCCCCGCGCCAGCGCCTGCAAGCGCAGAGCTCGGTTGGCGGGCAGGTCCATGGGTTGTCGGGTCAGGTCGGGCGGCACATCCTCGACGGGCGGCTCGCCCTGGATAAGCCCCTCGCGCCCGAGAAATCCCGCCACATGCTGCACATCGCCCGCCCGCGCCGGGGCCTCGGGCGCAGGCAGCGGTTCCGTGCCCTCGGCGGCCAGCGCGAAATCCAGCAGCCGGTGCGTGTAGTCAAACGTGGGGCCAAGCACCTGCCCGCCCGGCGCATCCTTGAAGGTTGCCGAAATGCGCCGCTCGCAGCGCATCGCGCCCGTGTCCACCGGTCGGGACGCACCGAAGCGCGGCAGCGTGGTGCGATAGGCCCGGATCAGAAACACCGCCTCGATCAGATCGCCGCGCGCCTGCTTGATCGCCAGCGCCGCCAGGTCCGGATCATAAAGCGAGCCCTCGGCCATCACCCGGTTGACCGCCAGCGCCATCTGCTCGCGGATCTGCGCCACGCTCAGCTCGGGCACGTCTTGCGCACCGCGCCGCTCTTCGGCCAGCCAGTCATGCGCCGCCTCGATGGCCCGCTCACCGCCCTTGACCGCAACATACATCAGCCTGCCTCCACGCGCGTGCTGCGCGGCAGCGCGGCCAGCCGCTCGCCACAACAAAAGATGAAATCGAGCCCCAGAGGAAAGCGCGCTGCATTCGCCTGAAATGCCGCAACCTCGGGCAGGGACAGCGCCGACACCCCGTCGATCCCCGGCCCGGAAAGCTGTGCGCCCGCCGCCTCCAGCCGCGCCAGCTCGACGATGAGGGTGGCCGAGCGGTCGGGGTATTCCGACGTGCCCATGGCATAGCCGTCGAGCGGCATCAGCGCCTGCCACTCGCCAAAGGCAAAGACCGCCGCCTGCCGCCCGACCACCGGCGCACCGGTATGGAACGCGAGCCAGCCGCGCACGGCGGCGCAGTCGAGCGCCCCCGCCAGACAGACCGGCGTATCGGGATCGCACAGCGTGAGCGCCACCACCCCCGCCGCCACGGACATCGGCGCGGGCGGTGCGGCACCCGCCAGGCGCTCGATGCGACCGGGCCGCGCCATCGCCTGCATCACCGCGCGGAAGGCCCGCGCCCCATCGGTCGAGGGGTCGGAAAACCCGCCTGACAGTGCCGCTGCCTGCATCAATCCTCTCCCCGCACCATGGTGAAGAATTCCACCTTCGTCGCCGCCGCCTTGCGGGCGCGCGCGGCACGTCGTGCCGCCTCGGCCTCGGCCAGCGGGGCAAGCACCCCGGCGCGGACATCTTCGGCACGCGCGCCCTGCATCAGCGCATCGACCAGTGCGGCGTCGCGCGCATGCCCCTTGTCGCGCCCCTGCACATGGCCGTGTCCTGTCGTGCCGCACCCCAACTGCAACGCACAGCGCGTTACTGTCATTTCTCCAAGGTTGAACGGTGCGCCCGTGGCCCCGGTGCGGCCGCGCATCATCACGGTGCCGGTTTCGGGCGGGCGCAGCCAGTGGTGATCGGGCAGGTCGCCGATACCCGCCACCAGCCGCGCGACATCCCCGGCCCGCGCGCGCGCCAGCAATCCCATCCATCCGGCCCGGTCCAGGTTTTTGGTCACGTAGACACCTTGTCGATTTGTCGGAGTTACTATACAACTAGACAAATCAATACCCGACCCGATCCTGTCCGACAAGCCATCCCAAGGTGAAACTTCTGTGACATGACCCCCGATCCGCTCTGGCGCACCATTCACGACAGCCTGCGCGGCGACATCGCCGCCGGGCGCTATCGCCCCGGCGACAAACTGCCGACCGAGGCTGCGCTTGCCGCGCGCTTTGCCGTCAACCGCCACACCGTGCGCCGCGCGCTCGGGGCGCTGGCCGAGGCAGGGACGATCCATACGCGGCGCGGGGCCGGGGCCTTTGTCGCGCATCGTCCGACCGATTACCCCTTGGGCAAGCGCGTGCGCTTTCACCAGAACCTGCGCGCAGCCGGTCGTGCGCCCGCCCGCGAAATCCTAGCTATCGAGACCCGCAGCGTCGCACCGACCGAGGCCGAGGCGCTGCACCTTTCCCCCGGCGCGCCGGTTCATGTCTGTGACGGGCTTTCGCTGGCCGACGGGATGCCGCTCTCGCTCTTCCAGAGTCTCTTTCCGGCTGATCGTTTTCCCAGCCTGCCCGAGGCGCTGAGGCGGCACCGCTCGATCACCGCTGCCCTCGTCGAGTGCGGCCTGCCGGACTATACCCGCGCCTCGACCCGCCTGACTGCGAAACTCGCCACACAAAGTCAGGCGCGCCACCTTCAGATCGCTCCCGGCGCGCCGATCCTGCGCACCACGACGATCAACGTGGATGGGGATGGCGTGCCGGTCGAATACGGTCGCGCGTGGTTCGCCGGAGAGCGGATCACCTTCACCCTCGACGCGGAATAATCACGGCCGCGTCACCTGCCCGTTACAGAACCGGCCTATCAGACGGGCATTGCCAGTCCCAATTACAAGTGTGTTTTTAGAATCAGCCGGGGCGGCCTTCGGGCCGTCCCTTTTTCATGCATGTTTCTCGATGAACTCGGCCGCCGACAGCGCGCGGAAGTCGTCAAGGCTCGCACGCAGCCGCGCATGATCCCAGTCCCACCATGCCAGCGCCATCATCCGTTCCGCCAGATCGGGGGACAGCCGCGCGCGCAAGGGTCGCGCGGGCACGCCTGCCACGATCATGTAAGGGGCCACGTCGTGCGTCACCACCGACCCCGCCGCGATCACCGCGCCATGGCCCACCGTCACCTCGGGTTTGACCTGCGCGTTGTGCCCGATCCAGGTGTCATGCCCGATCCGCGCCACGCGGGTGCGCCGTCGAGCGAACCAGTCGGTATCGTCTGGCGCATCCTCCCAGTAACTCGCCGAGCGGTAGAGGAAATGATGCAGCGAAGCGCGGTCAAGTGGATGATCCGTCGCCCCCACGCGCACGAAACTGGCGATATTGGCGAATTTGCCGATCTCGGCATTGGCCAGGTCACAGACCCGGTCGCAATAGGAATAATCCCCCATCGCCACATGCGCGAGACGGCTGCCGCGCCCGATCTCGGTGAAGGCGCCAAACTCGCAATCGGTGATCTCGCAATCGGGGTGGATCACCGCCCCGTCAGCCCGCAATTCCGCCATCCGGCACCCCCGATCATGAAGCAGACGAAACCGCTGCGCCTTGGATAGACTAACAGGCTTTCATGACATGCCAACTACGATGGCACCGTCTTGGCTGCGCCGACCGGTTGAGACCGCCGACTGTCTCCGGGTCAATCGGTTGTGCCATGGACATGATCGCATGGCGCGGTTTCCGGTCGCGCTTCAGAACGCCGACAACAATCTCGCAGTGCCGCCGGTCATGACCAGACGGGCGTGCCCGCCCCTCAAATCCGCAGGAAAGGTTGTGCAAGCCGCGGCATCAGCGCGCGGAACCGCAGCGGCGCATCGGTCGCCGCAAGGCAGATGCAATCGTCCCCGATATCGGCCACCGGCATGTGATCCATCGCTTCATTCGCCACCTCGATATCGCCGGGGCCAAAGCGCGCGGTCTCGTCAACGAACGCGCCCCGAAGCACCAGCGTCAGTTCGGTGCCCCGGTGGCCGTGATCGGGCACCGCAGCCCCGGCGGGAATGTAGAGAAGCCGCGCGGTGGCGTCTTTCGCCGTGGGCAGGATCGCCTGTTTGACGCCCATGCCGATGGGTCGCCAGCGCACCGATTGGAGATCGCCGCCCACGTAATCGCGCAGCGGCGCGGGCAGCAGGCCGGACTTTCTCGGCGCGGGGCGCTCGCGCTCCGTCCCGGCACCCGCCCGGATACGCGCCATGGTAGCGGCAAGGCTGTCCTCGGCCATCGGGGTCGCCACTTCCTCCAGCAGCGAACCACCAACGGTGTCAAAGGCCCCTAGCCGCGCGCGACATTCGTCGCACATGGAAATATGCGTGGCCACGGTCAGGCTGAACGCCTCGGGGAGGGACCCGGCGGAATAGGCCATCAGGAGCGCGTCGGTAAGGTGATGCTTGATCTGGGTCATGGGGACTTCACTTCATTGCGTGGCGCAGCCTGTCGAGCGCCAGTCTGATTCGGGATTTGATCGTGCCGAGCGGCAGGCCGGTCTGTTCGGCAATCTCGGAATGGCTGAGATCGCTGAAATAGGCCTTTTCGATCAGCACGCGCTGTTTCTCGGGCAGGGTGGCCAGCGCACGGCCAAGCTGTTCGCTTTCCTGTTGCAGGGCCAGCACATCGGCCTGATCGGGCTCGGGTTCGGGCCCCCAGGACAGGTCTTCGGGCTCGGGACGCCTGGCGCGGCGCAGCACGTCGATGCGGCGGTTGCGTGCAATGGTGAAGATCCACGTCGCCACCGAGGCGCGCGCGGGATCGAACAGGTGCGCCTTGCGCCAGAGCGTCGCCATCACGTCTTGCGCCACTTCCTCGGCCAGCGCAGCATCGGCCCCAGAGCGCATCAGGAACCCTTTCACGCGCGGCGCGAAATGCGAAAACAGGCGGGCAAAGGCCGCCTCGTCACCCGCGTCGCGTATGAGGGCCATGCACGCCACCCAATCCTCGTTCTGGTTGTTCGCGTCCGTCGATGCCACGTCGGTTTCCGTCACTCTCTTCTTCATGCACCGAGGCTTAACACGCGCCGCCGTGGCGAGCGAGGGCACAGGTGCGGCTTGCGCCGATGTGGCATTCATCAACATAATCCTGTTACGTGGACAAAATGCCCCCGGATCACTTTGCGCGCAGGGGTGATCATTCTAATCCGCAAACGCACCTTCCGCGTAATGATCGCAACAACAACATCAGCAGGTTCCCGCCCATGACCCCCAGAAAGATTGCCGTGATCGGTGCCGGTATCAGCGGCATGGGCGCCGCCGAACGGTTGGCCGGGCGTCATCATGTCACGCTTTTCGAGGCCGAGCCGCGTCTTGGCGGGCATGCGCGCACGGTGATGGCGGGCAAGCGCGGCGATCAGCCGGTCGATACCGGGTTCATCGTGTTCAACTACGCCACCTATCCCAATCTGACCGCGATGTTCGAGCGGCTCGGCGTGCCGGTGGTGCCCAGCAACATGAGTTTCGGCGCATCGTTCCGGGATGGCGCGTTCGAGTATGGCCTGCAAGGCGCACGCTCTTACTTTGCGCAACCCGCGCGCGCGCTCGACCCCCGGCACTTGTTGATGCTGCGCGATATCTTCCGCTTCAACGCAGGTGCCCTTGCCGCGTCGGAGGAGGCGGGGCTGAGCATCGGCGGATTGATCCGGAAGATGCGCCTTGGCCGCTGGTTTCGCGACTATTACCTCGCGCCGTTCTCCGGGGCGATCTGGTCCACGCCGGTGGAGAGGATCCTCGATTTCCCGGCGCGCGCGCTGGTGCAGTTCTTCAAGAATCACGGGCTTCTTGGCTATGACGAGCAGCATCAGTGGTTCACCGTGGAGGGCGGCTCGCGCGCCCATGTCGCGCGGCTTGAGGCGTCGATGCGCCGCGCGGGCGTGGCGTTTCGCCTCGGCGCACCGGTCGCGGGCATCCTCCGCCGCGCTGACGCGGTAGAGGTGCGCGCCGAGGGTGGCGCGTGGGAGCGTTTCGACGAGGTGATCCTCGCCGCCCATTCCGATGACAGCCTGAGGATGCTGTCGGACGCCGACGAGACCGAGCGCGCCGATCTGGGGGCCATCGCCTATCAGCCCAATGACATCACGCTCCACGCCGATGCCTCGCTCATGCCGCGCCGCCGCGCCGTCTGGTCGTCGTGGAACTACACCGAGGCGCGCGTCAAGCGCGCGGGCCAGATCGACCTCACCTACTGGATGAACAGCCTTCAGCCGATCCCGGAAAGCGATCCGCATTTCGTGACCCTTAACACCACCCGCCCGATCCGCGAGGAACTGATCTACGACCAGGTCACGCTCCGCCACCCGGTCTACGATCTGGCGGCGATGGCGGCGCAGGAGCGCGTGCGCGCGGGCAACGGGCGGCGGCGCACGTGGTTTTGCGGCGCGTGGCTGCGGCACGGGTTTCACGAGGACGGCCTGTGGAGCGGGCTTGAGGTGGCCGACGCGATCCTTGCGCGCGACACGCGGTCTGTGGCCGCCGAATGAACGAGGTGGCCCATATCGCCGGTCAGACCTGGCACGGGCGCAAGGGCGCGGTCGAGAACGCCTTTCGCTACGGCGTGGATTACCTGCTGCTCGACGCTGAGGCCGCGGCACCGCGCGGCCTGCGTCTCTTCGGGCGCAACCGTGCCGGGCTCATATCGCTGCATGACAGGGATCACGGCGGCGAACCGGGTAAGGGGAGGGGCGCGCTCTGGGTGCGCGAGGTGCTGGCCGCCCATGGCCTGCCCGCGCCCGCACGGATCGAGTTGCTGGCGCAGCCGCGCGTGCTGGGCCATGTGTTCAACCCGGTCTCGTTCTGGATCTGCCGCGATGAGGCAGGCGCGGTGCCCGTGATCATCGCCGAAGTGACCAATACCTATGGCGACCGTCATTCCTATCTGTGCCACCGAGACGATCACGCGCCGATCACCGCCACGGACCGGCTCCACGCGCGAAAATGCTTTCACGTCTCGCCGTTTCAGCCGGTGGAGGGGCAGTATGAGTTTCGCTTTGATCTGCGCGCGGACCGCATCGGCATCTGGATCGACCTGACGGCGGGCAATGGCGGGGTGGTGGCGACGCTGACCGGGCCGGTAGCACCCTTGCGCCTGCGGGGGATACTGGGGGCGGCGCTGCGCCGCCCGTTCGGATCGCGCCGGGTGCTGGCGCTCATTCATTGGCAGGCGCTGCGGCTCTGGTGGAAGGGCGCGCGGTTTCGCTCGCGCCCCGCGCCGCCCAAGGATGAGGCCAGCCGATGAGCACCATTGCCCTTGGCGCGACGACGGCCCCGCGCCTGCCGTCCTGGGCGCTTTTTGCCGCGATGCTCGCAGCGGCGGGCTTGCCGCTCTATATCCACGCGCCCAAGGTGTATGCCGATGCGCATGGTGTGTCGCTCGCGGCGCTGGGCACGGCGCTTTTCGTGCTGCGCCTCATCGACGTGGTGCAGGATCCGGCCCTTGGCTGGCTTGCCGCGCGGCTGAGCGCGGTGCGCGGGATGGCCGTCAGCGTGGCGGTGGTTCTTATCGCGGGGGGGATGCTGGGACTGTTCGCCGTCACCCCGCCGATTGCGCCGCTCTGGTGGTTCGCGCTGATGCTGTCGGTCGTGTTCACCGCCTTCAGTTTCCTGACCATCTGCTTTTACGCCGAAGGCGTCGCGGCGGCGGATCGCCTGCCCGAGGCGGGGTATCTGCGCCTTGCCCGCTGGCGGGAGACCGGCGCGCTTCTGGGCATCTGTGCGGCGGCGGTCGCCCCGCTGGCGCTTGGCGGTTATGTGGGCTTTGCGGTTGCCTTTGCGGCGCTGGCCCTTGTCGCCTGGCTCGCCATGGCGGGCGAGTGGCAGGGCGTGCGCGTTGCTGCCACGGGCTTTGGGCCGGTCTTGCGCGACGCCCTGGCGCGCAGGCTGTTGCTGATCGCGCTCGTGAATGCCGCGCCCGTGGCGATCACCTCGACGCTGTTTCTCTTCTTCGTCGAGAGCCGCCTTGACGCGCCGGGGTGGGAGGGGGCCTATCTGCTCCTCTTCTTCCTCTGCGCGGCGCTGGCTGCCCCGCTCTGGGGCGCGCTGGCCGAGCGCTATGGCGCGAAGCGGATGCTGCTTGCCGCCATGCTCCTGTCCATCGCGGCGTTTGGCTGGGCGGTGACGCTCGGGGAGGGGGACACGCTGGCCTTTGCGCTCATCTGCGTGATCTCGGGGGCGGCGACGGGGGCGGACATGACGCTTTTGCCCGCGCTTTTCGCGCGGCGCATGGCCGAGGTGGCCCCCGGCGCGGCCGAAGGGTTCAGCCTCTGGGCCTTCGTGTCGAAATTCACGCTGGCGCTGGCAGCAGTGGCGGTGCTGCCCACGCTCGAGGCGGGCGGGTTTCGGGCCGGCACACAGAATGACGAGGCGGCCTTGCGATTGCTGGCGATGCTCTATGGCGGGGTGCCCTGCCTGCTCAAACTTGGTGCGGTCGCACTTTTGGCGCGCATGGATCTGGATGAAAGGAGGCGATGAAGATGGAGGCTGTCCTGTGGATGCTCTTTGGTGCGCTGGTGATGCTGGGGCTTGTGCTGCTGCGCGCGCGCCTCGCCGGGTTCGCCGCGCAACGCCCCGAGGATTATGCCGGGGCCGGACCCCGGCTCGACCTGCGCGAACACCTGCGCGGCCCGATCAAGTGTGAAGGCGTGATCTATGGCCCGCTTGGCCGGGTCGCCTCGCGGTTCGATGCGGATTTCGAGGCCGAATGGCAGGGCAATCGTGGCGTGATGCGCGAGCATTTCCGCTATGACAGCGGGCGCAAGCAGGACCGTGAATGGCAGTTGACGCTTGGCAATGACGGCTCGATCCGCGCCGAGGCCGAGGATCTGGTGGGCCTCGGCACCGGCCAGCAATCCGGGGCGGCTGCGCGGCTCGATTACCGGATCCGCCTGCCGCGCGAGGCGGGGGGGCATGTGCTCTCGGTCACCGACTGGATGTATCTGACCCCCGGCGGTGTGATCGTCAACCGCAGCCAGTTCCGCAAGTTCGGGATCAAGGTGGCCGAGCTTGTCGCCACCATGCGCCGGGTGGAGCCATGAGCGGCTGGGGCGGCAAGCGCTACTGGCTGGTGGGCGCGACCGAGGGGCTGGGCGCGGCGCTGGCAGAGCGTATCAGCGCCGCCGGGGCCGAGGTGATCGTCTCGGGGCGCAACGCCGCGCGCTGTGCCGAGGTGGCCGCCGCCCTGCCGGGACGTGCGCAGGGGCTGCCCGTCGATGTGCAGGACAGCGCCGCCGTATCGCAGGCGGCGACCAGCCTTGGACAGATCGACGGGGTGGTGTTCCTCGCCGGGGTTTACTGGCCGATGCCCGCGCAGGGGCTGGACGCCGAGCAGTTCGTCGCCATGGCGGATGTGAATTTCACCGGGGCCGCGCGGGTGATCGGCGCGGTGCTGCCTGCCATGGTGGCGCGCGACGCAGGCCATATCGTGCTGACCGGCTCGCTTGCCGGGTTCCGCGGGCTGCCGGGGGCGATGGGCTATGCCGCGTCCAAGGCCGGGGTGATGAGCCTTGCCGAGAGCCTGCGCGCCGATCTGTGGCGCACGGGCGTGCGCGTGCAACTGGCCAATCCCGGCTTCATCAAGACGCGGCTCACCGACAAGAACGCCTTTGCGATGCCCTTCCTGATGACGCCTGAGCAGGCCGCGCAGCACATGTTCGAACTGATGTGCGACGAGAATGCCTTTCAGCGCAGCTTCCCGCGCCTCTTTTCCTATGTCTTCCGGCTCTCGCGTTTCCTGCCGGATTGGGCCTATTACCGATTATTTGCGTGAGATCAAGGAAAGGGTCTCGGCGCGCGGTCAAAGCTGTGGCACCATGCGCCAAGGGAGGCCCGCCATGCTTGATATCACCGTTCACAAGATTGCGCATGTCGTCCTTATGGCGCGAGAGCTTGACCGCGCCGAGGGGGAGTTGCGCGCCTTCATCGACCGCTTGACCGAAGAGGAACAGGCCAGCCTTGTCGCCGTCATGTGGATCGGGCGCGGCAGCTTCGAGGCCGAAGAGATCGAAGAGGCCAAGCGCACCGCCTATGAGGAGGCGACGACGCCTTGCGCCGATTACCTCATCGGCACGCCGCACCTGTCGGACCATCTTGAAAACGGGCTCGATGCGCTCGGGCTGTCGGCACAGGATGACGAGGACGAATTGATCCGGGGCGGGTGATCCGTGCCCTGCCTCAGGGGCGGCATGAAATAGCGACAGACCCTGCCGTGACGTGGCCGATGCGCGCGGCGTCGTGACCGGCCTTGTGCAGTTGCGCAAGGATCGCATCCGCTTCTGCGGCCTCGACTGCGGCAAGCAGCCCGCCTGCCGTCTGCGGATCGTGCAACAGATCGCGTGCCGCGCCTGTGCCACCCTCGACGGGTGCGGCGGCCATGTTCGCCGCCCAGATGGTGGACCGCACGCCCGCCTCCGCCAGCGCCAGGGCCCCCGGATAGACCGGCACCGCCGCCAGATCGACCTCGGCCCCGACGCCAGAGGCGCGGCAGATCGCCATCAGGTGCCCGGCAAGGCCAAAGCCGGTCACATCCGTCATCGCCCGCGCGCCGGCCAGAATCTCCGCCGCATCCCCCTGCGGCACCTGCAGGATCCCGAGCAGGGCCGCGATATCGCGCCCGGATGCCTGACCGCGCATTTCGGCGGCCAGAAGCACGCCGGACCCGATGGGCCGCGTCAGGATCAGCGCGTCACCGGGCCGTGCGCCCGCCATCGTGACAGCGTCGCGCTCCAGAAGTCCGGTCAGCGTGAAGCCGATGCTTGCCTCTGCGCCCATGGTGGAATGCCCGCCCACGATCCCGGCCCCCGCCGCGCGCAGGGCGTCCCCCGCCTGCGCCATGATTTCGGTCATGCTGCGCGCCTGCAACGCCTCGGACATGCGCGGCAACGTGACGGACACAAGCGCCACCTGCGGCTTGGCCCCCATCGCCCAGATATCGCCAAGCGCGTGCAGCGCGGCGATCCGGGCCATCACGCCGGGATCCTCGGTAAAGCCGCGCAGGTGATCCGTGGTCAGCACCTGTCGCACGCCCCCCACCGTGATGACCGCCGCATCGTCGCCCGGCCCGGTCAGCACGTCGGGGCGCGTGTCGGGCGGCTCTGCTGCGAGCACCGTTGCCAATACGCCCGGTGCCACCTTGGCCCCGCACCCGCCGCAAAGCGGCTCGGGTCCCATACCGCCCAAGGCCCGCACGCGCGGCCCCTCGACAGAGGCCATAGCGGGCATTTCCCTGAATTGCGCCATGAACTTGCGGTCGATCCGATCCTTCAGTCGCCAGAGCAAAGGCCCGCCAAAGGCCAGGCCCATCTTCTCGGCCAAGGCGGACTTTTCCCCCAATGAGATGAGCTTGAGATAATCGCGCTGCGGATGAAACGCCCGCATCCTGCCGCCGCTCAGCACCGCGCGCAGATTGTCGCGCAACACCGGGGCGGCGCGCACCGCGTAAACCCCGGCCTTGGGGCGCGGCGCATGGGTCAGATGCGCGCAATCGCCCGCGGCAAAGAGCGCCTCCTGCCCCTCGACCCGCAAATCGGCACCCACGCGCAAGAACCCGTCCGCCGTGACCGGCAATCCCGTCCCGGCCAGCCAGCCATGGGCGCGCGCCCCTGCCGCCCCCGCGACAAACCCTGCCGCAATCACCTGGCCATCGCCGAGGGCCACGCCCGTGGCCGTCACCTCCGACACCGCGACGCCCGTCACGATCCGCACCCCCGCCGCCGCACAGGCGCGCATCAGGCGCGGTCGGATCACCGGTGCATCCGGCGCAATCACCGCCTCCCGTTCAAGAAGCGTGACCTCTGCCTGCCCCGTGACACCCGTCAACCGAAAGGCCATCGCCATCGCAAGTTCGATCCCGGCAATGCCGCCGCCGATCACCGCCGCCTGCGGGGCGGCCCCTTGGGCCACCCGGCCCAGAAACGCCTCCCACGCCCCGGCAAAGGGGCCAAGCGGCTTGGCGGCAATCCCATGCTCGGAAAACCCCGGCACCCGTGGCATCCCCGAGTGGATCCCCACATCGACCGAGGCCACGTCATAGCCGATCTCGCCGCGCCCCGCGACCGTCACCCGGCCCGTGATCGCATCAATCCCTGTGACCGCTCCGACAATCAGCCGCGCGCCGGCAAACCGCGCCAGCCGCACCAGATCAATCTCCAGTTCCTCGCGCCGGTAATGCCCCGCCACCAACCCCGGCAACATGCCGGTATAGGGGGCAACCGGGTTGGGGTCGATCACCGTCAGCCGCGCGCCGGGCAGCGGGTCCATGCCCCACATCCGCAGCACGAGCGCATGCGCATGGCCCCCGCCGATCAGCACGAGATCGCGCGACAGGGGGACGGGGCTGTGTTTCATGCGGGGTGTATCCTGGCCATGTGGCGCGGTCTACGACACATCCCGCCGTGCGGAAAGATGCGATACGGTCGCGGACAGCTCTTGCCTGTCAGCCCTTGGCGCGGATGGCGTCGAATTTCCGCAGCAGATGCTGCTTCATCAGCCGACCCGCGCGCTCGGCGTTACGCGCCAGCAGCGCGGCCGCGATGTCCTCGTGTTCCTCAACGGCGGCGCGCCAGCGCTCCGGTGTCAGGTTGGCCTGATAGCGAGCGCGCTGAACGCGGAAGGCAAGCAACTCATGCGCGCGCAAAAGCGTGTCATTGCCCGCCGCCGAAAGGACCGCCTTGTGGATCGCCTGATTGATCCGGAAATAGGTCGGGCGGTCGGCCTTGTCATAGGTCGCGCGCAGATCGCGCGTGAGCGCGGAAATCGCGCTCAGAGCGGCGTCATCCGCATTTTCGGCGGCCAGTTCGCCCGCCAGCCCCTCGAGCGCGGCAAGCACACGAAAGACCTCGGCCAGTTCGGCTTCGCTTTGGCGGGTGATGACGGCGCCACGATGCGGGATCAGGTCCAGAAGCCCCTCGGCGGCCAGCACCTTGAGCGCCTCGCGCAGCGGCGTGCGCGAGACGCCGAACTGCTCGGTCAGCGCCTTTTCGTTGATTTTCTCACCGGGACGCAACTGGCCCTCGAGGATCATCTGGCGCAGGCGGTTGGTGATCTCGACGGCCAGTGCCGTGCGGCCGATCGGATCGGGTTTGAGGGCGGTCATCGGGGCCTCCGGGCCGTGGTTATCCATCGTTGCGGCCCTCCCTTACAGAATTTCCGACGCCCGGTCGAAGATTTCCGCGATATGATTGGCGCGCCGCCCGGTGCCATCGGCGATCTGGTGCCGGCAGGAGGTGCCGTTGGCGATCACGATATCATCGGGCGCGGCGGCGCGCACGGCGGGCAGAAGCGACAATTCGCCCATTTTCAGCGATACGTCCATGGTTTCCGCCTGATAGCCAAAGGCCCCCGCCATGCCGCAACAACTGCTCTCGATGGTCTTGGGGTCAAGGCCGGGGATCAACGCCAGCGCCGCGCCCATATCGCCCATCACCCCTGCCGCCTTCTGATGGCAATGGCCGTGGACATGGGCGGTCTGGCCCAGATCGGCCAGCGGCAGATCCAGCCGCCCGGCCTGTGCCTCGCGGGTGACGAATTCCTCGAAGAGATAGGCGTTTTGGGACAGTAGCCGGGCGTCCTCGCCCGGCAAAAGCGTGAGAAACTCGTCGCGCAGCGTCAGGAGGCACGACGGCTCCAGTCCCACCACCGGCACGCCCGCGCGGACATGCGGCAGGAGGGCGTCAAGCGTGCGCTGCGCCTCGGCGCGGGCCTGCCCGATCATCCCCGCCGCCAGATAGGTGCGGCCACAACAAAGCGGGCGACCGGGGGCATGGGCGGCGATCACCTCGTAACCCGCGCGCACCAGCACGCGCAGTGCGGCGCGGGGGATCTCCGGCTCCATCCAGCGGTTGAACGTGTCGGTGAAGAGAATGACCTTGCCCGCCTTGGCCGTGGACCGGGCGCGCTTGATCTCCGCATCCTTGAAGAAATCCCCCCGAAACAGAGGCAGGGAGCGCGCGGCGGCCAGCCCGGTCAGCCGCTCGCTCAGCGCCGCAAGCATCGGCACCCGGTTGCGCAGCACGAAGAGCCAACGCAGCGCCACGGCCACGCGCGCATAGCGCGGCATCTCGGCAATCAGCCGCGCGCGCAGGCCGAAGCCCAGCTTTTGCCCGCGCTGATAAAGCACCTCGGTCTTCATCTTCGCCATGTCCACGCCGGTCGGGCATTCGCGCTTGCACGCCTTGCAGCCGACACACAGCTTCATCGTCTCGGCCATCTCGTCGGAGAAAAGCGCATCCTTGCCCAAGCGCCCCGATAGCGCCAGCCGCAGCGTGTTGGCCCGGCCCCGCGTCACGTCGCGCTCGTCGCGGGTCACGCGGTAGCTGGGGCACATCGCGCCGCCCGCCAGCTTGCGGCAGGCACCGTTGTTGTTGCACATCTCCACCGCGCCCTGAAACCCGCCGCCCGCGCCGGTCCACTCCGACCAGTCATGCCCGGTCTTCAGGTCCGCGAAATCATAGCCCGGCGGATAGCGCATCAGTGTCCGGTCATCCATTTTCGGCGCATGGACGATCTTGCCGGGGTTGAGGCGGGCGTCGGGATCGAAGGCCGCCTTGACCTCTTCAAACGCGCGCAGGATGCGCGGCCCGAACATCGCGCCGTGAAATTCCGAGCGCACGATGCCGTCGCCATGCTCGCCGGAATGCGACCCTTTATATTCGCGCACCATGGCAAAGGCCGCCTCGGCAATCTCGCGCATCTTGCGCACGTCCTGCTCCAGCTTGAGGTTGAGGACCGGGCGCACATGCAAACAGCCCTCGGAGGCATGGGCATACCATGTGCCGGTGGTGCCGTGGCGATGGAATACCTCTGTCAGCCGGTCGGTGTAATCCGCCAGATGATCAAGCGGCACGGCACAATCCTCGACAAAGGACACGGGCTTGCCCGCCTCCTTCATCGACATCATGATGTTGAGGCCCGCCTTGCGCAACTCGCCAATCTCGGCGGCAAGGGCCATATCCCAGACCTCGACCACGCCGCCCTCATGGGTGCCGCCGCGCCCGAAACCATAGCCGAGATCCGCCATGGTATCGTTGAGGTGCGCCATGTTCTCGGCGTTCTCGGGCGGGCTGTCGGCGAATTCCACCAGCAGCATCGCGGCAGGCGCGCCGCGCACGAATTGCTCCAGCGTCTTGGCATAGATGGGTATCGCGCGGGCAAGGTCGATCATCGTCGAGTCGACCAACTCCACGGACGTCGGCCCAAGCGCCACCAGCGGTTTCGCCGCCTCCATCGCGGCGCGGAACGTGGGGAAATGGCAGACGCCAAGGACGCGGGTTTTCGATGGCAGGGGCGAAAGCCTGATCTCGATGGCAGTTGACGTGGCCAGCGTGCCCTCGGAGCCGATCAGCAGATGGGCAAGGTTGATGGGGGCCGCACCGGGCACCAGCGCATCGATATTGTAGCCGCCCACCCGGCGCTGCACTTTCGGGAAGCGCGCGGCGATTTCTTCGGCCTCGCGCGCGCCCAGATCGAGCATCTGGCGCAAGAGCGCCTCGGGCACGCGGTTGCCCGATCCGGGGCCGAAATCGAAGGGGGTTCCGTCAGCGAGAAACCCCTCGATCCGCTCCACATTATCGCGCGTCGTGCCATAGCGCAGCGAGCGCGAACCGCAGGAATTGTTGCCCACCATGCCGCCTATGGTCGCGCGCGAGGCGGTGGAGACATCAACCGGAAACCAAAGGCCATGCGGCCTGAGCGCGCGGTTCAGATCATCCAGAACGATCCCCGGTTCCACCACCGCGCGACGCCCCGCCACATCGAGTTCCAGAATCCGGGTAAGGTATTTCGAGCAATCGACGATCAGCCCCGAATTCACCGTCTGCCCACATTGCGAGGTGCCGCCGCCGCGCATCGTCAGCGGCAACCCGCCCTCGCGTGCGGCGTCAATGGCGGCGGCGATATCGCTGGCCGCGCGCGGCACGATCACGCCTGCGGGCATGATCTGATAGATCGAGGCGTCGGTGGCATAGCGGCCGCGCGAAAAGGCATCGAAATGCGTTTCGCCGCGCACCTCGCGGCGGAGGCGGTCCTGAATGGCGCTGTCCAGCATGATCCCCCGATCCGGTGATGACTTGAGATAGTGTCTTGACAGAATATTGAATTCAGAATTCAATTCAACAAAATTAACGCTCGTCCGGGCCTGCCATGTCCGGTTGCGTTGCGCGACAGCGCCGTGATTTTTCGGGGGGAAAACCTATGCCTGCTGGCCGTCACTTTCTGCAAATTCCGGGGCCGTCCAACGTGCCCGACCGTATCCTGCGGGCGATGGATTATCCGACGATGGATCATCGCGGCCCCGCCTTCGCCGATGTCGGGCGCAAGGCGCTGGAGGGGATGAAGCGCATTTTCAGGACAGAGGCGCGCGTGGTGATCTACCCGTCCTCGGGCACCGGTGCGTGGGAGGCGGCGCTGGTCAACACGCTCTCGCCCGGCGACACGGTGCTGATGTATGAAACCGGGCATTTTGCGATGCTGTGGCAAAAGCTGGCGGGAAAACTGGGGCTGAACCCGGTCTTCATCGACGGCGACTGGCGCAGCGGGGCCGATGCAGGTGCCATCGAGACACGGTTGCGCGAGGACCGCAGCCACGAGATCAAGGCCGTCTGCGTCGTGCACAACGAGACCTCGACCGGCTCTGTCACCGACGTGGCCGCCGTGCGCCGCGCGATGGATGCGGCGGGCCACCCGGCGCTTCTGATGGTCGATACGATTTCCTCGCTGGCCTCGATCGACTATCGCCATGACGAGTGGGGCGTGGATGTGACCGTCTCCGGCTCGCAAAAGGGGCTGATGCTGCCGCCGGGCCTGTCGTTCAACGCGGTCAGCGACAAGGCGATGAAGGCGTCGGAAAACGCCGCGCTCAAACGCTCCTACTGGAGCTGGGCGGAAATGGCCGGGCCGAATGACACCGGCTATTTCCCCTACACGCCCGCGACCAACCTGCTTTACGGGCTCAACGCGGCCATCGACATGCTGGAGGAAGAGGGGCTTGATGCCGTCTTTGCCCGTCACAAGCGGCACGGCGCTGCGGCGCGCGCGGCGGTCGAGGCATGGGGGCTGGAGGTGCTGTGCAACAAGCCCTCGGATCGCTCGCCTGTGCTGACGGCCGTGATGATGCCCGAGGGGCATTCCGCCGACAATTTCCGCTCCGTCACCTTGCGCAACTACGACATGTCGCTTGGCAATGGCCTGTCGAAAGTGGCGGACCGGGTGTTCCGGATCGGCCATCTGGGCGATTTCAACGATCTGATGCTCATCGGCACGCTGGCCGGTGTGGAAATGGGCCTGCGCGATGCAGGCGTGCCGCATCGCGCGGGCGGCGTTCAGGCGGCGATGGCGGTGCTGGGCCGGAAATTCGACAGCGCCCGCGCCGCCGCCTGACCGGACGCAGAACGACCGCCGCACCGGGGGGAGCCGTGTGGCAAAACGAAACCAAGGGAGGAAGACAATGAAAAAGACACTGATTGCAACCGTGGTGGCAAGTTTCGCGGCCCTGCCCGCGACCGCCGCCGATACAACGCTGAAATTCGGCCATGTCGGGGCGCCGGGCTCGCTTTTCGAGGCGACGGCCAACCATTTCGCCGCCTGCGTGGCCGAGAAATCCGGCGGCAAGGTCGAGGTGCAGACCTTCGGTTCGTCGCAGCTGGGCACTGACAAGGAACTGTTGCAGAAGCTCAAGCTGGGGCAGGTGGATTTTGCGCTGCCTTCATCGGTGATGTCCTCGGTTGATGCCGTGTTCGGTATCTTCGAGATGCCCTATATCATCAAGGATCGTGACCATATGCGCCGGGTGCAGGACGCGATGATGGACACCTTCCAGAGCGCCGCGCAGGACAACGGCTATCACATCGTCGGGCTGGCCGAGAACGGCTTTCGCCACATCACCAACAACACACGGCCGATCAACACGCCCGAGGATCTCAAGGGGATCAAGCTGCGCACGCCCAATGGGGAATGGCGGGTGAAGATGTTCCAGCAATACGGGGCCAACCCGACGCCGATGTCCTTCTCGGACGTGTTCACCGCGCTCCAGACAGGGGTCATCGACGGGCAGGAGAACCCCTATGCCCAGATCGCCTCGGCCAAGTTCCAGGAGGTTCAGAAATATCTCTCGATCACCGGGCATGTCTATACGCCGGCGTATATCCTGACCTCCAAGAGAGCGTTTGACGGACAGCCGGACGATGTGAAGGCCGTGCTGTCGGACTGCGCTGCTGACACGCAGACCTTTACCTACGAGACGGCGGCGCAGATGGAGACCGACCTGCTCGAGGTGATCAAGGCCGCCGGGGTCGAGGTGAACGAGGCCGACAAGGACGCCTTCATCGCCGCGTCCAAGCCGGTCTATGACGCCTTCGCCGCCGAGGTCGAGGGCGGGCAGGAACTGATCGACACGGTGCTAGGTCTGGGCAACGCAAGCTGAATGCCGATCCGGTGGCCCTAAGCGGGGTCGCCGGATGTTTACCTGTCCCCAAAGATGGACTTCTCCCGGCACGCGCGTGCCAGGGGGGAGCCATGCAGCGCAAGACTGGCCCGAATGAACGCTCTTCTTCACCGAACGAACCGGATCGCAAGCACGCTACTGGAGTGGATCACGGTGCTTTTGATGGTCGGCCTCACGGCCATCGTGATCATTGCCGTGATCGCCCGCCTGATGGGGCAAAGCTTTTCGTGGTATGACGAGGTGGCCGCGATCATGCTGGCGTGGATCACCTATTACGGCTCGGCGCTTGCGGCGCTGCACCGGCGGCATATCGGGTTCGACTCGGTGCTTTTGGCCATCCCCAAACGGTTCAGGATGATCGCGGTTCTGGTGGGCGAGGCGCTGGTGCTGCTGTTTTTCCTGTTGATGGCGCGGGCCGGGTTTCAGGTCCTGGAGGTGCTGGCGGGTGACACGCTCACCTCTCTGACATGGGTGCCGGTGCAATTCACCCAATCGGTGATCCCCATCGGGGCCATCCTCTTCATCATCTGCCAATTGCTCAGCCTGCCCGATTACTGGTCCAAGACCGCGCGCGGGGTGTCGCTGGAACATGCCGAGATCGAGGAAGAGGTCGAGACCGAACTGGCCAAGAACAAGGAGCGCGCGTGATGCTGATGCTGGCGATTTTCGCGGCCCTCGTGGCGATGATCTGCATCAATGTGCCGATTGCCATCGCCCTCGCCCTCGCGGGCGTGCTGGGCCTGCTGGTGACCGAAGGGGCGGGCAGCCTCGTGACCATCGCGCTCGACATGTATGGTGGCGCGACCAAGTTCTCGCTCATCGCCATTCCGATGTTCGTGCTGGCGGGGGCGATCATGAACGCGGGCGGCATCACCGACCGGCTGATCAATTTCGTCTCGGCGATCATCGGTTTCGTGCGCGGTGGCCTTGCCATGGTCAATATCGGCGTGTCGCTGTTTTTCGCCGAAATTTCGGGCTCGGCGGTGGCAGATGTCGCCGCCATGGGGTCAATCCTCATTCCGCAGATGAAGAAACGCGGCTATTCCAAGGAATTGTCGGCGGCGGTCACCTCGTCCTCGGCCTCATTGGCGATCATCATTCCGCCGTCGATCCCGATGATCCTTTATGCCGCGTCGGCCAATACCTCGGTCGAGCAGCTTTTCGTCGCGGGCGTGGTGCCGGGGCTTCTGGGGGCTGCGGGACTGATGTTCGTGGCCTATATCTTTGCCCGCCGCTACAACCTGCCCACGGAAGAGGCGTTCAACATCCCCCGCCTGCGCGAGACCTTCATCGACGCGCTGCCCGCCTTCACCCTGCCGGTGATTATCCTTGGCGGTATTTTCGGCGGCTATGTCACCGCGACCGAGGCGGCGGGGCTGGCGGTAATCGCAGCCATTGTTGTGTGACACTCTATTCCGAAGTGTTTCCGGATAAGCCCCGAAGAGGTCGGCCTTTGCCGGATGGGGCAGTAAAATAAGGGGAGTATGGACG